>NZ_JBFBIR010000151.1:0-1048 GCF_040685715.1 Kitasatospora sp. NPDC088264 | reverse complement strand
CGTCGGCTACGAGATGGCCCTCCTCGTCGACCGCGCCGGCGCCGTCCTCACCCCCGCACTCCGCGCGGAACTCCAGGGCAGTCTCCTGCACTGACGGTCCGTCGGATACCGTCCAGGTATTCGAAGTACCTCCGCGTCCTTCCCGGGCCCGCTTCGGCGGGCTCGGGTTCGGACGTTGTACGGCCTTCGCACCACCGGCTCCGGACCTGCGCCGAAGCTCGCACCGCACCGCCGCACCTTGTGAGGAGAGGAACCGTGACACCGCCCGACGACCGCAGCGGCCAGTACGGCGTTCCGTACCCTGGCACAGGCCATGACGCCTTCGGAGCACCCGGCGTCGGCCACGGTCAGCAGTACGGCCAGCCTCAGCACGGCCAGCAGCACGGACAGCAGTACGGCCAGCACCAGTACGGGCAGCCCCAGCACCCGTACGGGCAGCCGCAGCAGGAGCAGTACGACCAGCAGGGCCGGTCCGGCCGGTACCGACAGCCGCAGCCCGCCTTCGACACGCCGCCGCCCGGCTACCCGGCGCCCGCCCCCGACTACCGGCCGGCCCACGAGCCCGGGCACGTCGAGGAGTTCGAGGACGAGCCCGACTCCGGCCCGCTGATCCGGCCGTTCGCGATGACCGGTGGACGCACCCGGCCGCGCTACGAGCTCGCGCTGGAGGCCCTCGTCTCCGCCGACGTCGACCCGCAGCGCCTGGCCACCCTGCTCCCCGAGCACCAGCGGATCTGCACCCTGTGCAGGGAGGTCAAATCCGTCGCGGAGGTGTCGGCGCTGCTCTCCCTTCCCCTGGGAGTGGCCCGCATCCTCGTGGCCGACCTGGCCGAGGCCGGCCTCGTCGCCATCCACCAGCCCGCTTCCGGCGGCGAATCCGGAAACCAGCCCGACGTCACGCTGCTCGAAAGGGTCCTCAGTGGACTTCGCAAGCTCTAACGCGGCCGCCCCCACCCGCGCCACCACCTCCGCGAAGATCGTCGTCGCGGGCGGCTTCGGCGTCGGCAAGACCACGCTCGTCGGCGCCGTCTCCGAGATCAACCCCCTG
>NZ_JBFBIR010000150.1:0-1102 GCF_040685715.1 Kitasatospora sp. NPDC088264 | reverse complement strand
AGGTTCGACAAGACCGCCGTGTCCTACCAAGCCGCCGCCACCCTCGCCTCACTCCTCATGTGGGCCTGACCTTTGACGACACTGCCTAGGACGGCGGCATGACCGGCATCGAACTGCGCCACCACCGCGAACTCACCGACGCGGTCCGCCATGAGCTGGCCGCCCTGTACGCCGAGGTGCGCGCCCCGCTGCTGCACCTGCCCAACTACGCCCTGCCCGCCTTCGGCGAACGCCTGCAACGCCACGGCGGTGAGCCCGGCTTCGAGGCCGTCATCGGCTACGCCGGCAGCGTGCCCGTCGGCTACGCCTACGGCAACACCGTCGAGGCGGCCGACCGCTGGTGGACCCGCATGGCCCGCCCGATGCCCCACCACCTCACCGCCGCACTGGTGTTCGCCCTCAAGGAGCTGGGCGTACGCACCCGATGGCGCGGCACCGGCGCCGCCCGCCGCATCCACGACGCGCTCCTCTCCGCCCGACCCGAGGAGCGGGCCACGCTCATGGTCAACCCCGCCGCCGGGGACGGCAAAGTGCACGCGCTGGACACGGCGTGGAGCTACGAGGACTCAACGAGGTCCGCCCCCGCCCGGACGCGCCGCCACTGATCGCGATGCTGTACCGAAAGCCAACCCCCTTGGCGTAGCGTCTCGTTCACAACATCCTGCGGCCAAGGGAGACAGCCGTGCACGCGAACGACCAGACAAAGTGGCGCAAGAGCAGCTACAGCGCACAGGCGAGCGAGTGCGTGGAGGCGGGGCGCGTCGTCGTCGGCGGCATGGCCGTCCGCGACTCCAAGGACCCCGACGGCCCCGCGCTGGTCTTCCCCGCCGACGCCTGGTCCGCCTTCGTCACCGGGGTCAAGGCCGGCGACTTCCCCACCGCCTGACCCGCCAGCCACCCCCGTCGCGGCCCCGGCCGCGCAGCCGGGGCCGCGACGAACAGTGAGAGCAAAGGACCCGTCCGGCAGCAGAGGATCCACCAGGCCTCGGAGCGGGTGCCGAACAGAACCCGGTAGGACGGGGGGCCCGACAAACCAGTGGTTCCGCGGGGGGGGGGGGGGCCGGCCCCCGACCCCCCCGCGGGGCGCCCCCCCCCGCCCCCC
>NZ_JBFBIR010000149.1:0-1111 GCF_040685715.1 Kitasatospora sp. NPDC088264 | reverse complement strand
TACCACCCCGGGTGGCGTCGGACCTGATAGTCGTCCAGGCCGCACTGGCCCTTGGCGCTCTGGAAACACTCCTCGATCGCCCAGCGGGCACCCGCGACGGCGATCAGCTCGTTGAGTGTGGCATCGGCGGGCGCGTAGGCGATGTAGTAGGCGAGCTTTGTGGGATCGGTGATGCTGCGGCGTGCCAGGACCCAGTGTTTGCGGTCGGGGCGGTGCCACGGCCGGACCTCGACGCGGGCCCAGTCGTAGACCCGCAGGCCGTGGGCGCCCTCGCCGCAGGAACGACGCTTCCACTTCTGACGGGGCAGGTCGGCGATCAGGTCGTGCAGTCGATGGTCCAAGGCACGCCGGGTGACGACGGTGTCGTGGCTGGTGGTGGCCACGACGTGGAAGACGTCGGCCTGCTCCAACTCGTAGCGCCAGCCCTTGCTGTAGCCGTAGCCGGCATCCGCGGTCACCCACCGGAACGGGATCTGGTCGTCGATCGCGCGGCGGACCATCGCCCTGGCGAGCTGGACCTTGGTGGCGAACTCGACCTCATCGCCGATCCCCGCCGCCCGGCAGCGTGCGCGGTCGTCGGTCCAGGACTTCGGAAGGTAGAGCGCCCGGTCGATCAGGGTGCGGCCCGGCTTGCCGGAGTAGGCGAGGAAGACCCCGACCTGGCAATTCTCGGTGCGGCCGGCGGTTCCGGAGTACTGCCGCTGGACACCGGCCGAACGCACACCCTTCTTCAGGAACCCGGTGTCGTCCACGATCAGCACACCGGCCGGATCCGCCAGGTGCTCGACGACGTACTCGCGTACGTCGTCGAGCACCCCGTCCGCGTCCCAGTCGATCCGGTTCAGCAGCCGCTGGATCCGGTCCGGACCGACATGACCGGCCTCCTCGGCCACCGTCCACCCGTTCTTGCGCTCCAAAGGCGCCAGCAGGCCCCACATGTAAGCCAGCGCCGACTCCCGCGACTCACTCCGCGCGAACCGGTGAGCAAACCGCTCATGCAACCCTGCCAGCCCATCCGACCAGCGACGAGCATCGATCTCGGATATGTCCCCACCCATGAACAGCTCAACGAGCTAACCCGACAACCGTCACGGTAAGCACCGTTGCAGTA
>NZ_JBFBIR010000148.1:0-1251 GCF_040685715.1 Kitasatospora sp. NPDC088264 | reverse complement strand
TGGCAGTCGAACGGGTAACGGACGGGCCACTGCCGGGAGCCACCGAGGCGTCGGCCGAGCCGGCGCCGGAGGGCGCAGCGGAGGGCGCAGCGGAGGGCACAGCGGAGGGCTCGCCGTGGGCCGTGGGGGTGGGCGTGGAGGTGCTGGTTGCGGCGGTGGCTATTCCTCCTGCGGTCGCGATGGCTACGGCGGTGGCGGCGATGAGTGTGATCGGGCGGATACGCATGAATCCGTGTCCTTTTCTGCCGGGCGTCCGGTTGACGCCTGCGCCCCTGTAGGTCTCCCGACGCTCGGCAGGTCGCACCCCGCGCACGTGATCCAGGTCATAGGCCGCGGGCGCAACCCTGGGGTGGTGCTCGTGCGTACAGGACGGGACGCTCCGTCCAGGACGCACGGCTCCACAGCCGCAGCCGAGGAGTGCTTCCTCGCGAGCCGCCTGTGCCGCAAGCTGACGGACAGCCCGGAAGAAAGGCCCTTGATGACGCCACAGGAGTTCGACGCGTTCTACGCGGCGTCCTTCTCCCGCCTGACCGGGCAGCTCTACGCGCTGACCGGCAGCTGGTCCGAAGCACAGGACGTGGTCCAGGAGGCGTTCATCCGCGCGTGGGACCGAAGGCACACCTTCGACCCGGACAACGCCCCGGAGGCATGGATCCGGACCACGGCCCGGCGGCTGGCCATCTCCCGCTGGCGACGTGTGGCCCGGGGCCTGCACTTAGCCGGACGCCACCACCGCCAAGAACCGCCCACCGTCGAGCCGCCCACCGAGGAGCACCTGATGCTGGTTGCCGCGCTACGCGACCTGCCCGAGGCACAGCGGAGCGCCCTGGTCCTGCACCACATGTGCGACCTCTCCGTCGAGCAGGTCGCGGCCGAGACTGGCGCCAGTGTCAGCGCCGTCAAGAGTCGCCTCGCCCGCGGCCGGGCCGCGCTCGCGGGCAGACTCGCCGACCAAGCCCCGACCAGCGAGGAAGGAAAGCTTCGTGTCTGACCCCATCCACGACACCCTCGGCGACAGGCTGCGGCTGCTCGGCACGCAGATGCCCGCGCCGACACTGCCCGCAGCGGAGATCCGCCGACGCGCCGACCGGCGCCGGCACCGCCGGCGTGCCCTCGCTGCGACCGCGGCCTGCACCGCGGCAGCCTTGTGCCTGGCTCTCCCGTCCGTGCTGCACTCACCGGGACCACAGAAGGGAGCAGGCACCGCAGACGTCTCCTCCGCGTCTGCTTCCGTTCCGGCTTCCCCGCGTC
>NZ_JBFBIR010000147.1:0-1323 GCF_040685715.1 Kitasatospora sp. NPDC088264 | reverse complement strand
TGCTGCAATGACACGACTTCGGTGATGTGCTTGAGCCCCGCTACATTGTCGGCGCGGAATCACTTGACCAGTGAGCTATTACGCACTCTTTCAAGGGTGGCTGCTTCTAAGCCAACCTCCTGGTTGTCTCTGCGACTCCACATCCTTTCCCACTTAGCACACGCTTAGGGACCTTAGTCGGTGTTCTGGGCTGTTTCCCTCTCGACCATGGAGCTTATCCCCCACAGTCTCACTGCCACGCTCTCACTTACCGGCATTCGGAGTTTGGCTAAGGTCAGTAACCCGGTAAGGCCCATCGCCTATCCAGTGCTCTACCTCCGGCAAGAAACACGTGACGCTGCACCTAAATGCATTTCGGGGAGAACCAGCTATAACGGAGTTTGATTGGCCTTTCACCCCTAACCACAGGTCATCCCCCAGGTTTTCAACCCTGGTGGGTTCGGTCCTCCACACGGTCTTACCCGCGCTTCAACCTGCCCATGGCTAGATCACTCCGCTTCGGGTCTTGGGCATGCAACTCAGACGCCCTATTCGGACTCGCTTTCGCTACGGCTACCCCACACGGGTTAACCTCGCTACACACCGCAAACTCGCAGGCTCATTCTTCAAAAGGCACGCAGTCACGGCCCACCAGCAAGCTGATGAACGACGCTCCCACGGCTTGTAGGCACACGGTTTCAGGTACTATTTCACTCCGCTCCCGCGGTACTTTTCACCATTCCCTCACGGTACTATCCGCTATCGGTCACCAGGGAATATTTAGGCTTAGCGGGTGGTCCCGCCAGATTCACACGGGATTTCTCGGGCCCCGTGCTACTTGGGAGTTTCTCAAACGAGCCGTACAGATTTCGTCTACGGGGGTCTTACCCTCTACGCCGGACCTTTCGCATGTCCTTCGACTACCCATACGGTTTCTGACTCGCCGACCGGCCGGCAGACCGATCAAGAAAAATCCCACGACCCCGCGATGGCAACCCCTGCCGGGTCTCACACCATCACGGTTTAGCCTCATCCGGTTTCGCTCGCCACTACTCCCGGAATCACGGTTGTTTTCTCTTCCTGCGGGTACTGAGATGTTTCACTTCCCCGCGTTCCCTCCACACTGCCTATGTGTTCAGCAGCGGGTGACAGCCCATGACGACTGCCGGGTTTCCCCATTCGGAAACCCCCGGATCAAAGCCTGGTTGACGGCTCCCCGGGGACTATCGTGGCCTCCCACGTCCTTCATCGGTTCCTGGTGCCAAGGCATCCACCGTGCGCCCTTAAAAACTTGGCCACAGATGCTCGCGTCCACTGTGCAGTTCTCAAACAACGACCAGTCAC
>NZ_JBFBIR010000146.1:0-1346 GCF_040685715.1 Kitasatospora sp. NPDC088264 | reverse complement strand
ACCCACCCCCCCCTCGGGGCGCGGGGGGGGCGGGGGGCCCCCGGCGGGGGGGGGGGGGGGGCCCCCCCCCCCCCCCCCGGGGGGGGGGGGGGCCCCCCCCCCCCCCCCCCCCCACGGCCGTCGGGGGGCCGCCGCGGCTATATGATCACGCGGCCGAGATCACGTCACGGGGGAGCACGAGAACAGCGATGGCCGGGCAGGCAGTACTCGTACCGCCGAGGGAACTCCGCACCTGGTTCGGCCGGCGCTCGGTGCGGATGACCGGATCCGCGCTGGTGTGGCAGGAGGAACCGGAGGCCTTCCACATCCCCTACGGCCGGATCCACCGGGTGCACGCCGTCCCCGGCCGGGGCGTGCTCTGGGACCTGTGCGTCGAGGTCGACCCGCCGGGGCGCGGCGAGCGCTCCGAGTTCCGCCTGGGCACGACCGACGCCAAGGCCCAGGCGTTCGCCGACGCCATCAACGCGCAACGGCTGAAACGGCTCGCCGAGGCTCCGGCCGACCCGACGCGGATCCGCGTCGAACCGTTCCGGCGGCCCAGGCCGCTGCGGCCCGCCGGCTGGCAGCTCGGCCTCCTCGCGCTGTTCGCCGGCTGCCTCACCGAGTCCGTCGCCCTGGCCCTGCTCGGCCACCCGGTGCGGGCCGGGTTCGTCTGGGCCGGCTTCGCCGCCTGGTGGGTGAGCGCCGCCTGGGCGGCGAACCTGCCCTGGCAGCTGCGGTACTGGCGCCAGCAGCAGGCACTCGGCGAGCTCCGCCCGGCGGAGTTCACCGGCTCCTACCTCGGGGAGTACAGGGTGCACGACGTCCACGGCCACTCCCGCAGCACCCGGCGCACGCTCCGGTACACCTACCGGGTGACCGACCAGCTCGGCACGGCGCAGCGGCACGAGTGCAGCGCCGCCGACGTGCAGGACGTGGCGCGGCCCCGTACGGTCCTGGTGGTGCCCGGCCGCCTGTCGGCGGACACGCCGGGCGGGCTCGCCGGCCACCTGGTGTGGATGGGCGTCACCGGCCTGCCGACCCTGGTCGCGGGCCTGGTCGGCCTGGTCCTCGTCCCGGGCCTGCTGCTGCCCTGAGCCGCCGACGGCTCACCGGTGCCGGCCACCTGCCCGCCCGGGTGCGCGTCCGGCCTGGACTCCGGGTCCGCCTCCCGCCCCACCCGATGCGCACCCTTCCGTTTGCGGTGGCCCGGGCCGGGGCGTGGGGGCGGTGTGCCGGCGCTGGAGATCCACTGGAGGCCGCCTCAAGGCGGGTGGTTCGTGGCGGGTTGGGTGTGTTCTGGTGGATGGCGAAGCAGACCCGCCCCGGGTCCTGTCCGGCCGGACAGGACCCCGGGCGGGGCACAC
>NZ_JBFBIR010000145.1:0-1374 GCF_040685715.1 Kitasatospora sp. NPDC088264 | reverse complement strand
GGGTAGTAATTACCGTGATGCCTGGACGACTGGGTTGATCTTGGCGAGGTAGTCGGCGAGGGACTTGAGGATCTCGTCGGCGGTCTTGGTCCAGGTGAACGGTCTCGGGTCCTGGTTCCAGGTGTCGATCCAGACCTTGATGTCGTCTTCGAGGGCTTTGACGGAGGTGTGGACGCCGCGACGGATGAGCTTGTCGGTCAGCAGTCCGAACCAGCGCTCGACCTGGTTGATCCAGGACGAGCCGGTCGGGGTGAAGTGGACGTGGAAGCGCGGATGCCGGCCGAGCCAGGTCCGGATCTCGGCGGTGTTGTGCGTGGCGTAGTTATCGCACACCAGGTGCACGTCGAGTTCAGCGGGGACCGCTTTGTCTATCGTGACCAGGAACTTCTTGAACTCCAGGGCCCGGTGGCGCCGGTGCAGTTCGCTGATGACGGTGCCGTCGGCGATGTTGAAGGCGGCGAACAGGCTGGTGATGCCGTGCCGCAGGTAGTCATGGGTGCGCCGTTCGGGCATGCCCGGCATCATCGGCAGGACCGGCTGGGACCGGTCCAGCGCCTGAATCTGGCTCTTCTCGTCGACGCAGAGCACGACGGCCTTCTCGGGCGGGTCGTGGTAGAGCCCGACGACGTCCACGACCTTGTCCACGAACTGCGGGTCGGTGGACAGCTTGAAGCTGTCCTGCAGGTGCGGCTTGAGGTCGAACTTCCTCCAGATCCGCCCGACGGTCGACTTCGACAGGCCCGACCGGGCGGCCATCGAGGACCGCGACCAGTGCGTGTCCCGCCCGGGAGTGGACTCCAGGGTCGCCACCAGCACGTCCTCGACCTGGTCGAGCAGGATCGAGGGCGGCCTGCCCGGACGCGGCTCGTCCTGCAGGCCGTCCAGCCGCTTGTCGATGAACCGCGCCCGCCAGCGCTCCACGGTCGACTCGTCGACGCCCAGATCCATCGCGGCCTGCCGGTTCGTCCCGCCCTCAGCGCACCGCAGCACGATCCTGGCCCGCAGCGCGAGAAACTGCGCGGTCTTCGCCCGCCTCGCCCAACGCGTCAACTGGTCCCACTCGGCCTCACTGAGGACCAGGTCGGCCTTCGGCCTGCCGATGCGGCCCGCATCCTGCAGGCCGGCCAGCCCCTCGGCCGCGAACTTGCCACGCCACTTGCGCACCGTCTTGTCTTGAACGCCAACGAGCTTTGCAGCAGCGGAATTCGACATACCGTCAGCACACGCCAGGATGATCCGGGCCCGTTCAGCGGCTCTTCGGTCCCAGGACCCCGCCCGACGCAGCAACTCGGCACGCTCGTCCTCAGACAGCGAGATCACCACGGCAGAAGGCCCAGGATGCGACACCATAAAAGGGTATCAACTTACCCTCAT
>NZ_JBFBIR010000143.1:0-1571 GCF_040685715.1 Kitasatospora sp. NPDC088264 | reverse complement strand
GGACCCGGCCGCCACGAGATCCTGAAAACGAGTCCGTGCCGCAAGAACCAAAGCCGGACAGTTGGGGGGAATCCCCTATCGAACACCCTCTCAGGCCCGGGCTGCAGCACCATGATGCGGCAACGGGCGCGGCTTCCACCACGTCACGCAGTCACCGCGAGGTCGTCGTCGAGGTCGACGCGCAACGTGGCCGGCCCGGCCCGCTGAGCCGGCCGCGTCAACCCAGCCTCGGCCAACCCCCGCAGGAGGCCCAGCGGGGCGACGACTCCAACTCGCGGAACAGCTTGTCGAGCGTGCCGTACCGGGCCTGCATCCGCTCCAACTGCGCCTGGGCCGAAGCCCGTTCGCCCGCCGGTGTCCGGTCGCCGGCCAGCAGGGCGCGCACCGCGGAGATCCGAGACGAGGGGACGGTCATCGTGGCCTCCGGGGGACGTCATTCGCAGGTCCACCTTATACCCTTTAATGCCTGACGGTGATTTATTTTCGAATTTCAAATCGAACAGATCGCCCCCTGGCAATATCGCGGCGACATGTTTTCATCCGACGCTGACCGTGAGTTTGTAGATGAAGCTGAAAGGCCGTTATTATCGCCTCGCAGCGCTTACCAGGAAGTTCCCTGGACCTCTCTCCCCATTCTGGGTTCGCCCAGCTCCCGGGCAAATCGCTCGGGTGTCCCCATCGAGAGGAGCGCGTTCCATGACTAAGCGGAGGAAGCCCAGTGAGGACGACGAGTCGCCCCGGCCCGACCAGGGCGACGACGGATCCAACCCGGAGCCCGAACCGCAGGACAAGGGACGCCGCCACGAGTACTTGCCGCTGATCATCGAAGTCGTCAGGTTCACAAACGCCCTGCTCAGGGCGCTCGGCGACGACTGAGGCGCGGCGCAGCAGAGCTGTAACTCTGCTGCGCCGCCGGTGATCGGCTGCGCTCGCGCGGCCTGCCCGGCCCGTTCGGTACCTTCACGCGAGGGAGCCCGAACGGGCCTTCACCGTTTTCCGGTACCCAAGTACCGGAGTCTCACATGAGATCGCTTCTTCACGTTTCCGATCAGAAGAAATCTCGAAACTATCGCCTATAATCAGTCTCGAAACTAATGGACTCTAACAATAGATCCGGGTCGCTAACTAAGTCTTTAATGGCGGCGACATAAAGACTTTGGACTTCGCGACGACTATTTGATTCTACCCATCGAGAAGCCCCGGAGCAAACATCGGTTTGTGCTGCCCCGACCCACAGAATGATGAAAATGCGTGATTGCCGTCGCAGCACTGCGCAAACGAGGCGCACCAACGGGAGGCCCCCCGGGCAGTCCTGGCCTCGGGCGTACACCCGGGCCGCCGCGGAAAGCGTCCCCCCGGGGGGCGGTTTCGCCTGCCGGTGCCGGCGCGGGGCGGCGGCCGGGGCAGTGCCTCGCGTGAGGCGGTGCCACCTACTCATGCGAGGAGGTTGGTCCGGGCGGCCTCGACCCGGGGCCGTTAGGCCGTGTCCTGCCGATCACTTGAGTCGTTGATACGACTATGGGGAGTAGGGGTGATCTGACTGACGGCCAGTGGGAGCGGCTTCGGCCGCT
>NZ_JBFBIR010000142.1:0-1635 GCF_040685715.1 Kitasatospora sp. NPDC088264 | reverse complement strand
CTGGACGACCTGACCACCGTCCTCGCCCTGGGCGGGGTGAAGTTGCCCTCCGTCGAGGTGGATTGGGAGCACGGCCGCAGGACGGGCTGCTACCTGATCAGCCTCGGCTGCGCCCGCCCGTCCGCACTCCTGCGGGTCGTGGACCTGCTGCGCAAGGGGCTGCGCTACGAGCGCCTGGCGCATGACGACTGAACTCCTCGCCCGCCTGCTCTGGTGGGCGGGCTTCTCCCTCCTGCTCCTCGCCGCCCTCAGAAGGTGAACTACCCGATGCGTGACCCCCGTCTGCTCGCCAAGCCGCCGGTGTGCCGGCTCGGCTGCCTCGTCCTCGTGCGCAACCCGCGCGGCGACGTCCTGCTCGTCGACCCGGACTACATGGACGGCCTGATCCTCCCCGGCGGCGCCGCCCAGCCCAACGAGCCCCCGCACCTCGCCGCCGCCCGCAACCTGCGTGCCGAGACCGGCCTCAACCTGCGTCTCGCCGACGTCCTGGCCGTCGACTTCACCCCGGCCGACCGTTACCTGGAGCGCCTCAACCTGGTCTTCGACGGCGGGACCGTCACCGAGCACGCCGCCGCCCGCCTGACCGTCCCGCCCCGGCACCGCAGCGGCCTGTTCGGCGCCCGCTTCGTCCCCGCCCACGAACTCCCGGACGTCATGGCCCCCGCCCAGGCCGCCCGCGCCGCCGAAGCCCTCGCCAACCGCGCCGTCCCTCTCCTCCTCCACGGCCAACGCACCACCTGCGACGAGAACCGGCCCCCACCGCGCTAGAACGCCGGGCGGCAGCTACCTCGCCGACACCCGAACCCGAACCCGGCCCCGGCAGTGGGCGCTCAGCTGACGCCCCGCAGGACACACAGGGTCCCCTGCGGCGCGTGGAACGCCTGCCGCACCTCCCACGCGCCGCTCTGCCCCGCCTTGACGTTCACCGCCGTGTCGCCGAGGGCGAGCACCGTGGCCTTCGCCGAGGTGAAGTAGACGACGATCCGGTAGTCCGCGTCCCGGCCGCCGGGGTTCACCGCGGTGCCGGCCGCGCGCCAGCCGTCCTTGGTCGCCTCGCAGGTGCCGATGGTGACCTGCTTGCGCTTCTCCTGGTCGTTGGCGACGGACGACGGCGGCGGCAGCGTCGGCTGCTCCAGCACGGCGATCTCACCGCTGCTCGCAGCGTCCTCGGAGGGCGCGGCCGTAGCGGCCTGCACGTCCTGACTGCCACCGCTGTGGGGCTGGCGGCAGCCGGACAGGGCGGCGAGGGCGAGCAGTGCGATGCCGGCGGCGGCACCCGCTCGGGCCTTGTGCTTGGTTTCGCGCATCTCTTACTTCCTTCGGCTGTGGGCGGCGCCAGGAACGATCACACCGGTGTCACCGCAGAGGGGCCCGGCCTGTCTTACCGTGCCGGTGCGGGCGGCGTGGGCTCGGCGGGCCTGGCGGTGGCGGAGGTTCATCCGTTCGGCTGAGGTTCGTCCCGTCGTCCGCCCCTCACCCACGGGCCGGACGGACGACGGACGGACGACGGACGGGCACAGAACGGCGGCGGTCCCCGGAGCCAGGTCGACCAGGGCCCTGGTGGCGATGACGAGGGTGCCCTCCGAGCCGACGACGAACTTCGCGAGGTCGAAGGGGGCGTCCTCCGCGCCCTCG
>NZ_JBFBIR010000141.1:0-1683 GCF_040685715.1 Kitasatospora sp. NPDC088264 | reverse complement strand
CGCCAGCAACCCCACCACCGACTCCACCGAACGCGGCAGCGCCAACGCCACCACCGACCCGGGGACCACCCCGGCGGCGATCAGCCGGTGCGCCAGCCGGTTCGCCCGCGCGTCCAGCTCCGCGAAGGTCAACGCGACGCCCCCGTGGACCAGCGCCACCGCCTCCGGAGTCGCCACGGCCTGAGCCTCGAACACGGCCGGAACCAACGGCACCTCCGCCTCCAACGGCACTACCCCGCCCAGCAGTTCGGCCCGCTCGACCGGGGTGATCAACGGGAGCAGCCCGATCCGGGTGTCCGGCCGCTGGACGGCCGCCGTCAGCAGCCGCGCGAAGTGGCGGACGACCGTCTCGGCCGTCTGCCGGTCGAAGAGGTCCGTCGCGAAGTCGAGCGCGCAGTCGATCCCGGCGGGTTCGCCCTCCGGGTCGAAGGACTCCTGGGCGATCAGGTTGAGGTCGAACTTGGCGACTCCGGTGGCCGCCGGCAGCGCCTCGCCCCACAGGCCGGTGGGCGGCGCGTCGGCCTGCTCGTTGTTCTGGAGCACCAGCATGACCTGGAAGAGCGGGTGGCGGGCCAGCGAGCGGGCCGGGTTCAGCTCCTCCACCAGCCGCTCGAACGGCACGTCCTGGTGCGCGTAGGCACCGAGGTCGGTCTCCCGGACGCGGGCCAGCAGTTCGGTGAAGCTCGGATCGCCCGAGGTGTCGGTGCGCAGCACCAGGGTGTTGACGAAGAAGCCGACCAGGTCGTCCAGCGCCTCGTCGGACCGCCCGGCCACCACCGAACCGATCGGCACGTCGGTGCCCGCGCCGAGCCGGGTGAGCAGGGCGGCGAGGGCGGCTTGGAGGGCCATGAACACCGTCACCCGCTGCGAGCGCGCCAACGCGACCAGCTCGCGGTGGAGTTCGGCGCCCAGGAGTTGCGACACCCGGTCACCGTGGTGGCTGGCGACGGCGCCCCGGGGGCGGTCCGCCGGCAGCGTCAGCTCCTCCGGGAGGTCGGCCAGCGCGTCCCGCCAGTAAGCGAGTTGGCGGGCGGCCAGGCTCTCCGGATCGACCTCCTCGCCGAGCAGCTCGCGCTGCCAGAGCGCGTAGTCCGCGTACTGCACCGGCAGCGGCGCCCGCTCGGGCGCGGTGCCCGCCACCCGGGCCGCGTAGGCCTCGGCGAGATCGCGGACCAGCGGGCCCGTCGACCAGCCGTCGCTCGCGATGTGGTGCAGTACCAGGACCAGCACGTGGTCCTGGTCGGCGGTGCGCAGCAGGACGGCCCGGAGCGGGAGTTCGGTGGCCAGGTCGAAGGCCCGGCGAGAGGCCGCGTCGACGGCCTCGGCGACCTCGTCGGCCGGGCAGTCCCGGACGTCGAAGGGCACCGCCGCCGCGTCGGCCGGGCGGATCAGCTGGTGGGGCTCGCCGTCGGTCTCGACGATCACCGTGCGCAGGCTCTCGTGCCGGGCCACCAGGTCGCCGAGGGCGCGCTCCAGGGCGGCGGTGTCCAGCTCCCCGGCCAACCGCAGGGCCAGCGGCGAGTTGTAGAGGGCGCTCGGGCCCTCCATCCGGTCGATCAACCAGAGCCGCTGCTGCGCGAAGGACAGTGGCACCCGCTCGGGCCGCTCGGCCCGGGCGCTCAGCGCGAGCCGGTCGCAGCCCGCGTCGAGGCGGCCGGCGAGCCCGGCCGCGGTCGGCGCCTC
>NZ_JBFBIR010000140.1:0-1713 GCF_040685715.1 Kitasatospora sp. NPDC088264 | reverse complement strand
GCCGCGGGGCGCCGGCCGTGATCTTTACTTAAACCCTTCCCGCGCCCCATACCCCCGGCGCCGCCCCCGGTGTTTGGCGCGGGGGGCCCCCGGCGGCAGTGGTACGGCGGGAACGCGATTAGTCGTCGCCGCGCAGGATCGCGATCAGGCGCAGCATCTCGACGTAGATCCAGACCAGCGACAGGGTGAGCCCGAAGGCGGCCCGCCAGGCCTCCTTCTGCGGCGCGCCCTGGGCGATGCCCTCTTCGATCGCCGCGAAGTCCAGCGACAGGAAGAAGGCGCCGAGGGCGATGCCGATCAGGCCGACCACGATGCCCAGCGGGCCTGAACGCAGCCCCATGTCGGCGCCGAACGCCATCGCGATCATGTTGACCAGCATCAGCAGCACGAAGCCCATGGCAATCGCGATGCCGATCCGGGTGTAGCGCGCGGTGACCCGGATCCGGCCGCTCTTGTAGGCGAACAGCATCGCCGCGAAGACCGCCGCCGTGCCCAGCACCGCCTGGATCGCGATGCCGTTGATGACGGTGTTGAGCGCGTGCGTGACCGCGCCGAGCGCGAAGCCCTCAAGAGCCGCGTAGGTCAGGATCAGCGGCGGGCTGACGCTGCGCTTGAAGGAGACCACCAGGCCGACGACCATGGCCACCAGGCTGGCGCCGATCGCGAAGCCGAAGTTCTCGAACGGCAGCACGAACCAGGCCACCGCGCCGGCGGCGACCAGGGTCAGCAGCGTCATGGCCGTGCGCGCGACCACGTCGTCGAGCGTCATCCGCCCGGTGGCGGCGGGGCCGGCCGACGGCCCGTTGTACATCTCGTACAGCTGCTCGTCGGTCAGCGGGCCCTGCGCCTGCGGCTGCTGGGCGTAAGGGGTCCCCGCGTAGGGGTTGTTGCCGTACTGGCCCCCGGCCTGCGTGGTGGTACCGAACCCCGCGTAGCCGGGCTCGCGGGTGAAGGACCCCTCCCGCGAGAAGACCGGGTTGCTGCTTCTCATTGCACATTCCCTCCGTGGCGGCACTGCACCGCCCAGCCACCAGGGTAATGGCTTGGCAAAAATATCGGGATACGCCGCGAGGAGGATCACTGAACGACTCCCGGCGGGGACGCCGTCGGCGCCCCCGCGAGTCGAGCGGTGCCCGGAGCCGGACTCGAACCGGCACGGCCTCGCGGCCAAGCAGTTTTAAGCTGCCCGTGTCTGCGTTCCACCATCCGGGCGTCCTGAGGACGGACCCCTCCATCGGCCGGAGAAGAAGCGCTCCACCCCCGGTGCGGGCCACCCCAGAGCCTAGTCGCCCGCCTCGCCCTTTCGCATGTTCCCAGCCAGGGAAGTTGTCATGTTTCCTTGCGATCTGACGAACAGTCCGCAATTCGGCCACGAAGTGTACGAGTTCCGGCCACCGCCCAGCGCTCAGGGTCGGCGTCATACCCCAGGAGGAGGGCGTCACCTGGCCGTACGCCCAGCGGTGGTCAGGCCAACCGTCCGGCGGAGCGACGAGAACTCGTGATCACACGGCGGAGCATGGAGGTACGGCCGGGCGCCCCTGGCGGCCCGGCCGTCCAGGCGCCCAGCGCGTCTCCCGCAGCCCGCGACCACCAAGGAGCACCCCCGTGACCACGTCGACCGCAACCGCCGTCCGTACCGGCCTGGCGGCCGCCCGCGCCACCGGCCTCAACAAGGTCTACGGGGACGGGGAGACCCGCGTCGTGGCCCTCGAC
>NZ_JBFBIR010000139.1:0-1890 GCF_040685715.1 Kitasatospora sp. NPDC088264 | reverse complement strand
AGGGGGGACCCTGTGGGAGAGTAGGACGCCGCCGAACAATCATTCACAGAGAACCCCCATCCGGGAAACCGGATGGGGGTTCTCTGCATTTCCGGGGCATTGGGTCCCCCCAGCCTGCCGCATCCGCTGCCGGGGCGGTCCGGCAGGATGGCCGCCATGCCCACGACGCCGGAGTACACCCAGCTGTCGCTCGCCCAGCGGCTGACCGAACACGCCCGCACGGCCTGGCCGCAACTGACGGACCTGCACATCCGCCATCGCGGGCAGTTCGCCTACGTGGAAGGCGAACTGCCCGACGGCGAACGGGTCAAGCTGATGCGCCTGCGCTACAGCGGTACCGCCAGCCGATGGGGCTTCGCCCTCTACTACGCCGGCAGCGACCGCTACGAAGACTCCCTGCTACCCACCGGCGGCTTCGCCGGCACCCCCGAGGACGCCCTCGACTGCGCCTGCCAGCTCCACCTCGCCGCCCCCGCTACGAGTGTGGCGAGCCGAAGCGAACCGATCGACTGGCAGGCACTGGCCCACAGTATCGGCGCTGGTCCGGAATCCAGCGGTGACCGCATCGCTCGGCGGGCCATCGCCTTTCTGCTGGGTGATGAGGCGATTCGTGGGGCGGTGGATTGGTACGTCGAAGGTCTCCCGGCCTCCGAGCACGCGCGTTCGGTCTTGTGGCTGCTGCAGCCCGACGCTGCTCGATCTCGCTGCCTGGAGATCTATCGCACCGACCCGGATCCGGAACGTCGGCACCTCGCGGTCGAGTTGCTGCGCGTCGTCGCCACGGCTGATGACCTCCCGTTGGTCGGTGAGTTCCTCGTTGACGCTGATCCGGCCATCCAGATCTGGGGTATCGGCGTCCTCGACCAGCTTCTGTTCCGCAGCCAGGTCGACGCCGACGACGCGGAGCCCTTTCTGCAGGCCGCGGAGCATCACCCGAACCCCCAGGTCCGCGAAAAGCACACCTACCTTCGCGATTTCCTGGCATCCCAGGGGTGTCGCGACTGAATACTGGCGCAGTCCTGGCAGGTTCTCCTGATGATCGGCGGTGTGCCGGTCGAGCCTCACCAGCAGATCGTCCGCATCCGGCACGCATCTCACCGGCCGCAGGGTCAACCCCCGAAGGACTTGGAGCGTCGACGCTGGAGCTGGCCGGAATGCCCGGACCGCCGCGCTCGCCGATCTGAAGAGAGCACTGGAGCAGCCACCCATGGACAACAACGCCTTCGTCTACACGACGTACATCAACACCACACCTGAGCGGCTCTGGCAGGCGCTCACCGACCCCGCCTTCACCGAGCGCTACTGGGGCGTGCGCTTTGAGACCGACTGGGTCGAGGGCTCACCTGTCGTCTGGGCCGAGCGCGGCGCACGGACCGTCGACCCGGAGCAGGTCGTACTCGTCCACGAGCCGTACCGGCGGCTCTCCTACACCTGGCACACCTTCACTCCGCAGTGGGCCCAGACGGCCGGTGCCGGCGAGGAACTGCGCGCCGAACTGGCCGCGGAACGCCGGTCGAAGGTCACTTTCGAGCTGGTGCCGCACGGCAACCAGGTGAAGCTGACCGTCACCCACGACGACTTCGGCCCCGGAGGGACCCTGCGCTCGATGTGCAGCCAGGGCTGGCCTGCCATCCTCTCCAGCCTCAAGACACTGCTGGAGACGGGCGAAGCCCTGCCCAGCGCCGGGCAGCCGGTCCACGAAGGCTGACCGCCGACGGACTCGGCCGCACCACCGCGCACGCAGCGCAGCCGTTCGGATGGGCGTCGCGGTTCGGACGGGCGTCACGGCGACGCCCATCGCGCTGCGCTTCGGCGAGTCGGACGCGCTCTCGCTCTCCGCGCTGATGGCAGCCGGCCTGGTGCTGTTCGCGCTGACCCTGCTGGTCAACG
>NZ_JBFBIR010000138.1:0-1960 GCF_040685715.1 Kitasatospora sp. NPDC088264 | reverse complement strand
CCACCAGCCTCGACCGGAACTCCTTCCCCCCGGCCCCCTACGTCCATGCCTACAACGCAGACGGCAAGGAGATCTACAACCAGAAGACGCAGCCCCGGCGCGACTCCTGAGCTTGTGGTTTAACGTGCCTCCAACGACTCGACTGGGCGGACGGAAGTCCTGATCTCCTCAGAGGGCCTCTTCGGTCCAAACGCCCTTCGGGTGTTCATCGACTGGAAGCCACAGGCTGGGCTGGGCGCGGCACCCTGGGCTGGCCTGGTCATCCGAGGACCAGCGGTGTTCCCGGTCGGGCCAGACCAGCTGGACAACCGGGACGGGGCTTCGCCGGTAGAAACCGACGGCGGTGCCGAACAGGGGAAGGTGCCAACTGGCATCCACTGGATGGAGCCTGAGCTCGTAGCCCTCGATGACATCGGAAATCAGAGCGCCGGACTCCGTTGATGCACCGTCTCGCAGACGGGCGGCAGCAGCGCCGACCCAGTGCATCAGCCCGTGCACCTCCAGGCCGAACATGGCGACCTCCGGAATCCGGTAGGAGTGCCACAGACCGACGGTGAAGGCCCAGTCCGGCACGTCCGCTCCGCCACCCACGCCAACCACGTGCCAGCCGTGCTCGCGGACGTGCGCCATCTCCGAAGACCAGTGCTTTGTCCGCTGTCGGCGCGCGGAGGGTCGCGGAGGCCGCGGGATCACAGAGCACGCAGGGGCACGAAGAAGTCGAGATCAGGTTGAGCACCCCGGTATCCAAGCAGATCAGGGCCAGGTGGTCCTGCTGAGCTTGTGATTCATCCGGTGCGGCGTGGTTTGGTGCCGATCTTGTGGTGGGTCGGTCTGCGGTAGGGCTCGCCGGTGGCCAGGATCAGTCCCGCGTCGTAGCGGTTGGCTGGGCGTCGGTTCTTCGAGCCGGGTGGGCGTCCGGGGCCGGGGTGGGAGGGTTTTCGGCACTGCTGTCGGCGTCGGTGCCTTCGCGTGCAGGTGTCGGAACCCGCGGCGGACCCGGGCGGGGGTGAGCTTGTTCGGTTCGGCCGGCTTCTCCCACGGGCGTCGCAGGTCGGTGGCCAGGGGGCGGGCGAGGCGGAGTTGGGTGTGGGCGGCCACGATCAGCCAGGTCCAGCGGTCCGCCGCTTCGGCCTCTCGCAGCCTCGGGGCGGTCCAGCCGAGTGTCTGCTTGACCATCCGGAAGAAGTGCTCGATGTCGAACCGCCGAAGGAAGGTCTGCCAGGCCAGGTCTGTGTCCGCCGAGGCAGCTGTCGGCCGTGACCACCACAGCCACAAGGGCTTGGGGTCACCGCCGCTGGGCAGGTGATCGACCTGGAGGCGGATCACGGTGCCCTTGATGACCGGCAGCTTGCCGGGGTGGTCCCGCCAGGCCGCGCGCTGCTGCAGCTCGGGGTGGAGCCGGTCCCCACTCTTGGCGTGGGCGGTGCCGTAGCGGGCGGTCTCGGACTTCGTCTCCGCGTCCGGGCACCCCAGGTCCTGGCGTCCTTGCGGAAACGATGGCGCGAGTTCCTCGGCCTGCTCAAAGCCCTGCGCGCCCGCTGGCCCGGGGAGAAGCTGTACGTCGTGCTGGACAACTTCTCCCCGCACAAGCACCCCAACGTGCGGGCCTGGACGGCAGCGAACGAGGTCGAACTGGTCTTCCTGCCCACCTACGGCTCATGGCTGAACTGGATCGAGGCCGAGTTCGCCGCGCTCCGCTACTTCGCCCTCAACGGCACCGACCACCGCTGCCACGGCGAGCAGAACGCCGCCATCAACGCCTACATCCGCTGGCACAACGCCCGCGCCGAACCGAAGACCAACTTCGCCCCGGACTCGCCCATCCGCACCTGGACCGATTACCCGGCCAAAGCTGCGTGACAAGCCACTAGTGTGATGCGCCACAAATCATGGGGGTAGTAATTACCGTGATGCCTGGACGACTGGGTTGATCTTGGCGAGGTAGTCGGCGAGGGACTTG
>NZ_JBFBIR010000137.1:0-2226 GCF_040685715.1 Kitasatospora sp. NPDC088264 | reverse complement strand
GGGATCGAGTACCTGGGCCGCACCGACGACCAGGTGAAGATCCGTGGCTTCCGGATCGAACTCGGCGAGATCGAGCAGGCGTTGACCCGCCACCCCGCCGTCCGCCAGACCGTGGTGACCGTTCGGGAGAGCAGCGAAGGAGACCGCCGGCTGGTCGCCTACTGCGCGGTGGACGGCGCCGCCGCCCCCGAACTCGCCCACGCGCTGCGCCGGTTCGCCGGCGAGTCGCTGCCCGGCTACATGGTGCCCGCCGCCGTGGTGCCGCTCGACGCCCTGCCGCTGACCGGCAGCGGCAAGGTCGACCGCCGTGCTCTGCCCGCCCCGGACTTCGCCGCCCTGGCGGCGGCCGGCGGCCGGACGGCCCGTAGCCCGCAGGAGGAGATCCTGTGCGGCCTGCTCGCCGAGGTGCTCGGCCTGGACGCGGTCGGCGCCGACGACGACTTCTTCGCGCTGGGCGGGCACTCGCTGCTCGCCACCCGGCTGCTGAGCCGGGTCCGGTCCGTGCTGGGTGTGGAGTTGGGTATCCGGGACGTCTTCGAGGCGCCGACCGCGGCCGGGCTCGCCGGCCGCCTCGACGCGGGCTGCGACCGGCTCGCGCTGAGCGCCCGGGCCGAGCGGCCCGAGCGGGTGCCGCTGTCCTTCGCGCAGCAGCGGCTCTGGCTGATCGACCGGATGGAGGGCCCGAGCGCCCTCTACAACCTGCCGCTCGTGCTCCGCGTGACGGGCGAGCTGGACGCCGCGGCCCTGGAGCTCGCCCTCGGCGACCTGGTGGCCCGGCACGAGAGCCTGCGCACGGTGATCGAGGAGGAGGACGGAACCCCGTACCAGCGGATCCGACCGGCCGAGGCGGCCCGCGTCCCCGTCGAGCCGCTGCCCGGCGGCACCGCGCCGGAGGCCTGCACCTCGCGCCCGTTCGACCTCGCCGCCGAACTGCCGATCCGGGCCCACCTGATCCCGGCCGGCCGGGACGAGCACCTGCTCGTCCTGGTGCTGCACCACATCGCCGGTGACGGCTGGTCGATGGGCCCGCTGCTGCGCGATCTCGCCGTGGCCTACGCGGCGCGGGTGGCGGGCGCCGCGCCCGAGCAGGCGCCGCTGCGGGTGCAGTACGCGGACTACGCGCTCTGGCAGCGTGAGCTGCTCGGCGAAGGCGAGGGCGAAGGCGAAGGCCAGGCCCAGGGCGGCCTCCTCAGTCGCCAACTCGCCTACTGGCGGGACGCGCTGGCCGACCTCCCGGAGGAGCTGGCGCTCCCGGCGGACCGCCCCCGGGGCGCCGTCGCCAGCCACCGCGGCGACCGGATCGTCCATCCGCTGGGCGCCGAACTCCACCGCGAACTGGTGACGTTGACGCGCTCGCAGCGGGTGACGATGTTCATGACCGTCCAGGCCGCCCTCGCCGCCCTGCTCACCCGGCTCGGAGCGGGCACCGACGTGCCGATCGGTTCGGTGGTGGCCGGGCGGTCCGACGAGGCGCTGGACGACCTGGTCGGCTTCTTCGTCAACACCCTGGTGCTGCGCACCGACACCTCGGGAGATCCGAGCTTCACCGAACTGCTGGCCCGCGTCCGGGAGACCCAACTCGACGCGCACGCACACCAGGACGTGCCGTTCGAGCGGCTGGTGGAGGAGCTGAACCCGGCCCGCTCGCTGGCCCGCCACCCGCTCTTCCAGGTCATGCTGGTGATGCAGGGTGACGGCGACGCGGCGCCGCTCGACGCGGCCGGTCTGGACGTCTCCGTCGAGCCGTCCGGTGGCGCGGTCGCCAAGTTCGACCTGAGCGTCGGCATCGGCGAGTCCTTCGACGCGGACGGTGCACCGGCCGGCCTGGAGTGCGTGATCGACTTCGCCACCGACCTCTTCGACCGGGAGACGGCCGAGGCGATCGCCCTCCGGCTCGGCCGGCTGCTGGCGGCCGTGGCGGCCGGGCCGGACCAGCCGATCGGTCGGGCGGAACTGCTGTCCCCGGTCGAGCGGGTCGAACTGCTGGGCGGGGTGGTGCCGTTGGCGGTGGAGGTGCCGTTGGTTCCGGCTGTGTTCGAGGCTCAGGCCGTGGCGACTCCGGAGGTGGTGGCGCTGGTCCACGGGGGCGTCGCGTTGACCTTCGCGGAGTTGGACGCGCGGGCGAACCGGTTGGCGCACCGGCTGATCGCCGCCGGGGTGGTCCCCGGGTCGGTGGTGGCGTTGGCGCTGCCGCGTTCGGTGGAGTCGGTGGTGGGGTTGCTGGCG
>NZ_JBFBIR010000136.1:0-2461 GCF_040685715.1 Kitasatospora sp. NPDC088264 | reverse complement strand
CATGATCATTACTCCGTCAGCTTGAATCTCCGGCGCGACGCTGACTACACGCCGTGGCCGATCGGCCCGCGCCCCCTCTTTTCGTTCCCCGCATCGTTCCCCGCGTCGTTCTCCTCGCCACCCTCTCCGCCGCCGCCTCCCGGCCGGGCGTCAAGCCGTCAGCCGCAGGAACAGGCCGGATCGGCATCCCGGTCGGCGTGCCGGGCGCCGGGGATGTGCGGCAGCCGGGCCGCCGAGACCACGCCCTCCAGGTAGCCGCGGGCCCGTTCCGTCCGGGGGTAGGCCTCCAGCAGGGCCCAGAACGCCGGGCCGTGGTCCGGCACCAGCAGGTGGGCGAGCTCGTGCAGCAGCACGTAGTCCAGGACGTACTCCGGCATGCCCTGCAGACGGTGGGAGAGGCGGATCGTCCCCTCGCTGGGGGTGCACGAGCCCCAGCGCGAGTTCTGGTTGGTGACCCAGCGGACCTGGGCGGGCCGGGCGCGATCGCCCAGGTAGGCGGCCGACAGCCCGCGCGCCCGGTCCATCAGCGCGTCGTCGCCGAGGATCCGGCGGCTCTCCTGGGCGGCGAGCTTCTCCAGCATCTGCGCGACCCAGCGCTGCTCCTCGGCGTGCGACATCCGGGCCGGGATCAGCACGATCGTGCGGTCGCCCTCGCGGTAGGCGGAGACGGTGCGGCTGCGACGGGCGCTGCGGCGCACTTCCACCCGGCCGCGGTCGTGCGGCTCCGGTGGCGCGGCGGCGGGTGGGTGTTGCGGCGACGCGGGCCTCGCCTGCTGATCCTGGTCCCGACGCCCACGCGTGCTGGGCGCCGCCACTTGCGACCCGGACGCTGCACGGGCACGCCGACGCGACGCCGGTGGATGGGAGTCCCGCTCGGCTGCCATGGCACACGACGTTACCCGGTACCACGGACAGAAGTCCGGTGCCGTGGCCGAAATCTTTCATGGAGTGATCGGGAACGAAAAGTCGACGGCGGGTGTCCGGAAACCGGCGCCGGAGCGGATGGGCGGTTATCCACAGGGTCTGCGAACAGATGATGTGATCATGAGCCTGGGCCTGTGGATAACTTTGCGCACGACGTCGGCGCGATGGGGCATGCTGCGGTCAGCCGTCCGGAAACGATCGGAAGGGAGATCGCCGTGCGCCTCGTACTGAAGCCCGCCCTGTCCCGCAGCTGGCGGGACTCCGACACCCTGCAGTTCGGGACCATCACCCGCTACGCCGGGGTGCTCGGCCAGGCCGACAAGACCCTCTGCGACTTCCTCGGCCTGGTCGACGGGACCAGGGACCGCCCCGAACTGCTGGAGGCCGGCGAGCAGCTCGGCCTCGGCCGGGAGCCCGCCGACGCACTGCTGACCGACCTGGAGGAGACCGGGTTACTGGACGACGCGGAGGCGGCCGGCACCGCACTGGCCCGCTTCCCCCAGCCCCACCGGGACCTGCTCGGCCCCGACCTCGCCTCGCTGTCCCTGGTCCACTCCGGCCCCGGCGCCGCACCGGCCGTCCTGGCCCGGCGGGCAGGCGCCCGGATCGAGGTCCGCGGCGCGGGCCGGGTGGGCGCCGCCGTGGCGGCCGTGCTCTCGGCCGGCGGGGCGGGCACGGTCACCGTGGTGGACGGCGGCCGGGTGCGCCCCGGGGACTGCTCCCCGGCAGGACTGCCGCCGGGGGACGTCGGGCGGCTGCGGTTGACGGCCGCCCGGGAGGCCGTGCAACGGGCGGCGGGCCGACCACTGGTGCCCGTGCCCCGGCGAAAGCCCGACGGGCCGCCGCCCGACCTGGTGGTGCTCGCGCCCCGGGACGGGAGCGGGGCGTTCGCCGGCGGGACGTACGAGGCCCGACTGCTGCTCCGGGCCGGGGTGCCGCACCTGTACGTCGGAGTGGTCGAGGAGTTCGGGGTGGTCGGGCCCCTGGTGCTGCCAGGGGTGTCGGCCTGCGGACACTGCCTGGTCCTGCGCCGGGAGGACGAGGACGCCGCCTGGCCCCGGATCCTGGCCCAGCTGGCGGACGGCGGGCCCGGCCGGGCGCGCACCCCGGCCTGCGACACGGCCCTGGCCACGATGGTGGCCGGCCTGGCGGCGCTGCACGTCCAGGTCCACCTGGACGGCGGGCGGCCCCCGAGCGTGGACGGGTGGTGCGAGGTGTCGGCCGGCGAAGGGATGCCACGACGTCTGCGACTGCGCGGACACCCGGACTGCGGGTGCCTCTGGCAGCCGCAGCCACCGAGGTGAGGAGGAGAGGAACCTGCCGGGCGCGGGCCTGGCCGAGGAGAGAACCTACCGGGCGCGGGCCCGGCGGCTGCGAGGCTCGGCAGCCGCCCGGCCCCACGCCACGGCGGACCGGGCCGGCGCCCGGCCAGGTGAGCCCATGGCCAGGTGAGCCCATGGCCAGGTGAGCCCATGGCCAGGTGAGCCCATGGCCAGGTGAGCCCATGGCCAGGTGAGCCCATGGCCAGGTGAGCCCA
>NZ_JBFBIR010000135.1:0-2466 GCF_040685715.1 Kitasatospora sp. NPDC088264 | reverse complement strand
CTGGACGGTCGTAACGCTTCGTTGGGGGACGGGGTGCGGCGGGCGTTGGGGCGTGAGCCGCGGGACTTCGCCGACTTCGCCCGCGAGGCCGCCGCTTCGGGCGTGTGGAACGTGTGATCCGGCTCGCCGGTGGCGGCCCGAACAGGCCGCCACCGGGCGGGCGTCGGTCGTGTATCCGGACATAACAGTGGAGGTTTGGCCATGTCGGACGGCAAGCAGGTCTGGTCGAGTGAGCAGGGCGTGGGCGCGCTGCCCGGGCACATCCGGGGCTTCGGGCTGATGCACGTGGCGATGCGCCGGGACGCCGCGCGGCTGAGCGCGGCCGCCGCCCGGGGTTCGTCCGCGGGCGGCTGGGGCCCCGCGGCGGCCCTGGCGGACTGGTTCGGCCGGCTGCGGGCCGTCATCGACTGGCACCACCACAGCGAGGACGAGATCCTCTGGCCCTTCCTGCGCGAGCGGCTGGCCGGCTTCGACGGCGGCGGCATCCTGGAGCAGGACCACGAAGCGCTCGACCGGACGATGCGCCGGGTCGCGGACGTGCTCTCCGCCCGCCGGATCGCCGAACTGCCCGAGGCCGCGGCGGGGTTCGAGAACCTGATCCGCGAGCACCTGGGGCACGAGGAACCGGTGGTGTTCCCGGCGATCGCGGGCCTGCCGGTGGACGAGTACCTGCGGGTGGAGCGGCGGATCATCCAGAGCGCGCCGGGGCAGGTCATGACGTACCTGCAGCCGTGGATGTTCGACGGCGCGGACGCGGCGTCCGTGCGGGCCGTGTCGGCCACCATCCCGGGCCCGGTGCGGCTGATCGGCCGTACGGTGCTGGAGCGCCGGTACCGGCGCACCCTGCACCCGGTTCTGTGACCGCCGGCCCCTTTCCAACTCCCCTGGACTCCTCCCGGCACTCCTCTCGGCACTCGTCGCGGCACCCGGCACTCTCCGGTGCCGCAAGTGTCGTGGCGCGTAGCGAGGTTCCGGTTGTCGCGGTTCCGTTGCGGGTGGCACCGCACGGTGGGTGGTGTCGTTCGTTCCGCTGTTCGCCGGCGCCGCGTCCTGCGGGGCCGGGAGAGTGAAAAGGGGTCCTGTGATGCGTTCGGATCAGAGGTCGGCACCGGTGTCGTACGCGGTCCCGTCGGCCATCGGCGGTGTGCGGCCGGGGAGTTCACCGTACGGCGGAACCGCCGGGCAGGGCCGCGCCGCCGGGCCCGTCCTGGCGGGCGCCACCATCGCGATGGGCCTGATGGCGGGCCTGTTCTTCGCCTTCGACGTGTCGGTGATGCCCGGCCTCGCGGCCGGGGACGACCGGACGTACGTGACGGCGATGCAGCACATCAACTCGTCGATCGAGAACGGGATGTTCGGCCTGGTCTTCGTCGGAGCCTTCGCCGCCACCGGCGTGGCGGCCTGGCTCCAGCACAAGGCCGGCCGGCGCCAGGCGGCGCTGTGGGCGGCCGGGGCGACGGTGCTGTACGTGGTGGCGCTGATGGTCACGATGGGCGTCAACATCCCGCTCAACAACGAGCTGGCGGCGGCCGGCGACCCGTCCCAGATCCACGACTTCGCCGGCGTGCGCGCCAAGTTCGAGGGCACCTGGGTGGCCGCCAACATGCTCCGCACACTGCTCTGCACGGCGGGCCTGGCGGCCCTGAGCCGCTCGTTGGTCCTGCACGGCCGGTTCAGCCGCCTGGGCCGCTGAGCGGCCCGGCCGCGCGCCGCAGGGCTGCGCGGCCGGGGGAATGCCCGTCCGCCTCGTGCGGGCGGGCGTTCGTGCGTTTCGGGTGCGGCCGGCCTGCTGCCGCCGGGCTCGGCGGCGGGGCGCCCGAGTGCGCCGGGGCGTGCGCCGGTGCGCCGGGCCAGTGCTGTCGGTCAAGTCGCCTGGGACGTCCTGGACTTGGCGATCCGAGGGCTATGGGTGGAGCATGGGCGGGCCCGGTCGTTGCGGCGCGCTTGCGCCGTTGCCGGGCCGTACGGTGGTCGGCGTGTCCGGTGAGCTGGAGAGGGGGCGGGGTCTGTGGTGGCGGTGATACGTCCGTACCTGATCCGGGGGAGAGCGGTTCCCCTGGCCAGATATCTGGCGGAGGAGGACATCGAGGGTCTGGTGGCGTGTTCGTGCATCGGGAACGAGGTCACGATCGACCTCGTGGACACCCGGATCCTGGTGACCCTGGCCGACGTGGCGGGGGCGGTGCGGCTGAACTTCGACATGGTCCAGGACGGTCCGGCCAAGGCGCGTTCCTGGTCCCGGCGCCTGCCGGGCGACGCGGGGCCGGGCGAACTCGCGGCGCGGATAGCCGTGGACGTGCGGACGCTGGCCCGGGAACTGGCCCCGCTGCGGCGCAACCCCCCGCGCAGGCCGGGAGAGGGCGGGCGGTAGGCACGGACGACCGGCCCCGGGCCCGGCAGCGGCGCCGGCCCCGGCCCCGCACCGCTCGGGCGCACCGGACCGGGAGGCGGCCCGCGCGCTGTTCG
>NZ_JBFBIR010000134.1:0-2659 GCF_040685715.1 Kitasatospora sp. NPDC088264 | reverse complement strand
AGTGGCGGCGTGTTGGGGTGCGCGGCGACGGTTGGGGAAGCCCCAGATCGGTCGAGGCCATGGTCGCTCCTGCGGGCTCGGGCGGGCGGTGCCGGCGAGGGAGTCGGGGGCGGCCTTGGTGGTGCTCGGGGTGTTCCGGCCGGTGGGGCGGGGAGTTCGCGGGTCAGTGGTCGCGGCGGCTGATCATCTCGGCCAGGGTGGCGAGTTCGGCGGCCGCCGCGGGCGTGGGCCGGGCCAGGGCGAGGTGCTCGTGGGCGTCGGCACTGTGGCGGCGGGCCCGGTACAGGGTCCAGTCCCTGGCACCGGTCTGCTCGATCAGCTTGGCCGCGTGGCGGCACTCCTCGTCGCCTGGCGGGGTGCTCTGGCGGTAGAGGCCGCGCAGGGCTTCGGCCTGCGGGGTATGTCCGGCCATGGCGGCGGCCACCGGCAGGGAGACCTTGCGCCGTCGCAGGTCGGACAGCGCGGGTTTGCCGGTGGCCTGCTCGTCGCCCCAGATGCCGAGCAGGTCGTCGATGCACTGGAAGGCGATGCCCAGGTGTCGGCCGAAGGCCCGCAGGTGGGCGGCGCGCTGCGGGTCGGCGCCGCCGGCGATGGCGCCCAGCGCGCAGGCGGCGGCGAAGAGTTCGCCGGTCTTGCCCGCCGCCACCGCCAGGGCCCGGTCCTCGCTGACGTCGGTACCGGTCTCCAGGAGGATGTCGAGGTACTCGCCCTCGATCAGCAGTTGGACGCTCTCCAGGAGGACGGGGATCGTCTGTTCCGCGCGGGGGGCCTCGGCCAGGGCCCGGACGGCGGCGAAGAACAGGGCGTCGCCGGCGAGGATCGCCGCCGGGATCCCCTTGGCCGCCCACAGGGCGGGTCGGTGGCGGCGCATCCGGTCGTGGTCGATGATGTCGTCGTGCAGCAGGCCGGCGTTGTGGACGAGTTCCACGGCCACGGCCCCGGGACGGGCTGCCTCCGGGTCGCCGCCGACGGCCCGGCAGGCCAGGAGCGTGAGGGCCGGGCGCAGGGCCTTGCCGTCGCCCTGGTGGTCGAGGTGGACGCGGTCGTCGGTCCACCAGCCGAAGTGCAGTCCGGCGAGGTGCCGGATGTGTGCGGGCAGGCGGTTGACCTGGGAGCGGATCAGCGGCCTGACGGTGTCCGCGCTGTGTGCCAGGATGCGTTCGCAGTCACGGGGTTCGTCGGACACCGGGCCTCGCCTTCGAGTGGCAGTGCGTCAGGATCGGGCGGGAGGCGGCGGGTCCGGCCGGGCACGACGGGTCCTTGCCGGCCGCTTTCGTAAGCGTTCAGCGCGATGGTCCCTATGCCAACAGATCCACAGCTGCCCCGGTACGGCGTGCGGCCCGAACATCGGAGCACGGCCGGCTCCGGCTCGCGCCCTCGTCCCGGCCCCCACGCCTACACCCGTCGCGCCACAGGTCGGTGGCCGCCGGAACCATGCGACGGGCCATCCCCTCCATGAACATCCCTGATGGGGAAGGCATTTGGGGCCGACGGCGCGCGCCTGGGTCCGGCGCGGCCCCCGTGTCGACCGTCGCGCGGCCGACCCGGCGGCCCCGTTCCCGTCTTCGCGTTACCACCCGATCCCGCGGACTTCCCGCGGGTGTCGGGGCGGCGGGAAACGGTCACGGCCGGGGCAGCGGGCACGTGTACGGCGCGCGCGGCACCGGCGGCCGGAACTCGTTGCCTCCCGAGCCCCCCGCACGCGGGGTTGCCACCGAGGTGCGTACTGGCGTGCACTCAGAGAACTGAACGCTTTCCGTCCGAACCTTCGGCCACCGACCCGGAGGATCGCGGGCGATCAGGCCTTCTCGCGTGCTCACACCCCAGCAGTGAGGAACACCCCCTCATGAGTGAGTCCCGGCCGCGACGCGGCATCATCCGGTCCCTGCGCACCATCGTCGACGACGCCAAAGAGATCGCCGACGAACTCATCGAGCGCGCGGCGGAGCTGGAGTGCAACCTCCGTGACGCCATCATCGACCTGCTGGAGGAGAACGACCCGTTGAAGGAGAACACGGGGGGCAAGCCCTCCGATGACACCCCTCGTCGCCCTGCGGGTGGCGGGGGCGAGAGAGACGAAGGGGCGGAGCTGGCGGGCCTGCGGGCGGAACTGGCCGCCCTGCGGGAAGAGCTCGCCCGCCTGTCCAAGGCTTCGCCGACACATGACTGACCCGAAGAACCACAACGGGGTCGGCAGTGCCGGTGTGTCCGGCCCGCCGACCGACGCGGAGGTGGAACGCCAGCTGGTCCGGGCAGAGAACGGGCTGCTGGTGGACGCGCTCACCTACCGGCCGGTCTCGCTGGCCGAGCTGGCCGACGACGTGCGCAGCGGTCTCCGGTTCCGGGCCCGGGACAGCAGCGGCGGCGAGTGCACCTACCAGGTCCTCGTCCAGGCACTCCTCGCCACACTCGTGCCCGGGCCGACAGCGGGCGCAGCGGAACTGTTGTCCGCCGCCGTCCGCGACGGCCTCCCGACCGGCCGGACCACGTAGGACACCGGACAAGAGACAGACGAAACGGCACCGGGCAACCGGGGGGAAAGCCGGGGCAACGCGGCTCTCTCCTTGCTCGACGCGCTGTTCCCGGTATCGGCCCGTGCGTGGCCGCCCTGTCTCTGGAGGCTGTGTGTCCGCTCGTGCGCTCTACGTCTCGGGGGTCC
>NZ_JBFBIR010000133.1:0-2874 GCF_040685715.1 Kitasatospora sp. NPDC088264 | reverse complement strand
TCGGCGGTGAGGGAGGGGCGGCCGGTGTAGCCGCGGGCGAGTCCGGCGCCGGCGATGTAGAGCTCGCCTGCCACGCCGGCGGGTACGGGCTGTAGTGCGGTGTCGAGGACGTACGTCCGGGTGTTGGCCAGCGGGCGGCCGATCGGCACCACGTTCGGGACCGCCGAGGCGGGGGTCATGGTGAAGGTGGTCTTGATGGCCGTCGTCTCGGTGGGCGCGTAGACCGCGACGACGGAGGTGTCCGGGCACGCCTGGAAGAGCCGGCGGACGGCCTCGGGCGGGACGACGTCGCCGCCGGTCCACACCTGCCGGACGGCCCGGAAGGCCTCCGGCGTCTCCTCGGCCATCAGCCGCAGCAGGCCCGAGGGCGCCTGGACCAGGGTCACCCGGTGGGTGGTGATGGTCTCGGCGAGGCGCCGGATGTCCAGCTCGCCGGGCTCGGCCAGCACGATCGCCCCGCCGGTGACGAGCGGCGCCCAGATCTCGGTGGTGGAGGCGTCGAAGGCGGTGGGCGAGTGCAGCAGGACACGCTGGTGGTGGCCCGCGCGGAAGTGCTGGTTGCCCAGCAGGTCCACCACGTTGCGGTGGGTGACGGCGACGCCCTTGGGCAGGCCGGTCGAGCCCGAGGTGTACATCACGTAGACCAGCTGGCCGGGGTGCACGGGCACGGCCGGGTCGCCCGCCTCGGGGGCCGTGGCGAGCAGGGCGTCGGTGACCTCGACGGTGGCGAAGCCGCCGGTGGCGAGGACCGGATGCCCGTGGTGGGCCGGGTCGGTGAGCAGCAGGCCGGTGCGGGTGTCGGTGAGGATGTGCTGGAGCCGGTCCAGCGGGTAGCGGTCGTCCAGCGGGACGTACGTGCCGCCCGCCTTGGCGATCGCGAGGACGGCCGTGAGCAGCCCGGCGGAGCGCTCCATCAGCACCGCCACCGGCTGTTCGGCGGTCAGGCCGCGAGCCAGCAGCAGGGCGGCGAGGCGGTTGGCGCGGCCGTTCAGTTCGGCGTAGCTGAGCTGTTCGGCGTCGGTGATCAGGGCGGGGGCGTCGGGGGTGGCGGCGGCCTGGGCCTCGAACAGCCGGGGCAGGCTGGTGTCGGGCACCGGTGCGGTCGGTCCGTTCCAGCCGGTGAGCAGGTGCTCGCGTTCGGCGGGGTCGAGGATCTCGATGCTGCCGAGCGGGGTGTCCGGGTCGGCCGCGACGGCGCGCAGGACGCGCAGCAGCCGCTCGGCGAGGGCGGTGGCGGTGGCGTGGTCGAAGAGGTCGGCCGCGTAGTCGACGGCGCCGCGGACACCGAGGCAGTCGCCGTCCTCCGTGAGGTGCTCGACGAAGTTGAAGTTCAGGTCGAACTGGGCCTGGGCCTCGCCGGCCTCGACCGGCCGGGCCGAGGCCGGGCCGAAGGCGAGGTCGCCGGCCCGCTCGGTGTTCAGGGTGACGAGCGACTGGAAGAGGGGGTGGCCGGCGGTGCGGGTGGGGTTGAGGTGTTCGACCAGGCGCTCGAAGGGGATGTCCTGGTGGTCGTAGGCGTCGAGGTCGGTGCGGCGGACGCGGTCCAGCAACTCGCGGAAGCTCGGGTCGCCGGACGTGTCGGTGCGCAGCAGCAGGGTGTTGACGAAGAAGCCGACCAGGTCGTCGAGGGCTTCGTCGGTGCGTCCGGCGACGACGGTGCCGATCGGCAGGTCGGTGCCCGTACCGAGGCGGGTGTAGAGGGTGGCGACGGCGGCTTGCAGGGCCATGAAGAGGCTGGCGTTCTGCGTGCCGGCCAACTCGGCCAGGGCGGTGTGCAGTTCGACGTCGAGTTCCAACTCGGCGGCGCCGCCCCGGCGGGTGGGCGCGGCCGGGCGCGGCCGGTCGTACGGGAGCGCCAGCTCCTCCGGGAGGCCGGACAACGCGTGCTGCCAGTAGGCGAGTTGAAGGGAGACGACGCTCTCGGGGTCGTCCTCCTCGCCGAGCAGCTCGCGCTGCCAGAGGGTGTAGTCGGCGTACTGCACCGGCAGCGGCTCCCACTGCGGTGCGGTGCCGGCGAGGCGGGCTTCGTAGGCGGTGGCGAGGTCGTGCAGGAGCGGGGCGACGGACCAGCCGTCGCTGGCGATGTGGTGCGTCAGCAGCAGCAGGACGTGCTCGCCCGGCGAGGGGAGGGCGTACAGCCAGGCGCGGACGGGGAGGTCGGCGGCGAGGTCGAAGACCTGCCCGGCGTCCTCGCGCAGCCGCTCGGACAGTTCGGCCTCGTCGGCCACCGGCACCCGGTGCAGCGGCGGGCGCCCCTGGTCGAGGATGTGCTGGTGGGGCTGGCCGTCGGTGGTCGGGAAGACGGTGCGCAGCACCTCGTGCCGGGCCACCACGTCCCACAGCGCGCCTTCGAGGGCGGCGGCGTCGAGCTCGCCGGTCAGCCGGAGGGCGAACGGCGTGTTGTAGAGGGCGCTCGGGCCCTCGAACTGCTCGATGAACCAGAGCCGCTGCTGGGCGAACGACAACGGGATCAAGGTCTGCCTCCGACTGGCGACTTACGGCTGCTGTGGCTGGTAGGGCTGGTAGGGCTGGTGGGGTTCGGCGGTCGCGGGACGCGGCGGGCCGCGCCGCCGGCCGGGCCGGCGGCGGGCGCGCATCCTGTGGTGGACGGGGCCGCGAGGTGGGCGGCAGGTCAGGCCGGGCCGCCCGGGCGGCGCATCGGCCGCAGGGCCGGGCGGGCCTTCTTCGGCGCGGCTGTCTGCTCGCGCCCGGGCAGGACGGCGGCCAGGGCGGCGACCGTGGGAGCGTCGAACAGGGTGCGGATCGGCAGCTCCGTCCCGAGGGCGGTGCGGATGCGGCTGACCAGTTTGGTGGCGAGGAGGGAGTGGCCGCCGAGGTCGAAGAAGCGGTCGTCGATGGTGACGGTGGTGAGTC
>NZ_JBFBIR010000132.1:0-2949 GCF_040685715.1 Kitasatospora sp. NPDC088264 | reverse complement strand
GGCGCCCTCGGTGCCGTCGCCGGTGCCGTTGCCCCGGCCGGCGACCACGGTGGCCAGCGGCTGGACGCCCTGGCCGAGGTGGGTGACGCCCTGGACGACGGCCGCGGGAAAGACGGCTGCGGGAAAAGAGAAGAGCCGCGTACGGTCGCCCTCACCGACGTCCGTACGCGGCGTCTCCGCCTGCCGGGGCGCTCTGCGCACCGCTCACGCCCGTCCGCGTGTCATCACGGCCGCGGCCTCCCCGGCGGCACTGCTCCCCGTCCCCAGGGGATCAGTGCCCGTTCTGTGGCCGACCCCGTCGGGGCCGGCGTGATCTCAGCGGCCGATCAGATCGGCGACGGCCTGAGCCTGGTTCGCCATCTGATCCCAACCGCCGAAGAGCAGCACCAGCAGCACCGCGCACGGCAGGGCCATGGCCAGTGCCACGGCCGGGTGCCTGGTGGGCTGCTCGGCCGACCGGGACTGGACGACGGCCGACCGACGGCGGGGGTCTCCCGTGAGCTGCGGTGCCATGCCCTTACTCCTGTGGTCCGGTCGAGTTGGCGCGGTGAACGGCTTACCTCGGGGGACGAGCTCCCCGTCCACCGCTGAACACAACGCTATTGCTCAGGGGGCCGTCCGGGCGTCATGCCGTCGTACTGTTCCTCGGGCATCCCGGAGGATGACGCTCAGACTTCAGGCGTACTACCGCAGGGGGAGGGAGCCTTGGCCGCACCCCCGGGGGAACCCTGAGGGGCAACCCCGAGAAACGCTTCGGCACCCCTATGACCTGCGGGTCAGCGCACGATCCGACAATCACACGGCTGCTTGAGGTGTTGCGTATCAGCACACCGCAGGGGGCAGTCCGTAAGCTGTGCCAGACAGGAACTGACGATGTCCCAACCGACGGGGCCTCACCCACAGGCTGACGGGGAACGAAACATGGCGATGATGCGGCTGAGGCGTGAGGACCCCCGCATCGTCGGGCCGTACCGCCTGCACCGGCGACTGGGCGCCGGCGGCATGGGCGTGGTCTACCTCGGCTCCGACCGCCGCGGACAGCGCGTCGCCCTCAAGCTGATCCGCGCCGAACTCGCCGAGGACCAGGAGTTCCGCACCCGCTTCGCCCGCGAGATCGCCGCCGCCTCCCGCATCCGGGGCGGCTGCACCGCCCGCGTCGTCGGCTCCGACATCGAGGCCGACCGCCCCTGGCTCGCCACCGCGTACGTGCCCGGGCCCTCCCTCTACAAGCAGGTCGGCGACGAAGGGCCGCTGAGCTGGCCCGAGGCCGCCCGGATCGGCGCCGCACTCGCCGACGGGCTGGTCAAGGTGCACGAGGCCGGGGTCGTCCACCGCGACCTCAAGCCCTCCAACATCCTGCTCTCGCCGCGGGGCCCGCGCATCATCGACTTCGGCATCGCCTGGTCGCGCGGCGCCAGCACCCTCACCCACGTCGGCACCGCCGTCGGCTCCCCCGGCTTCCTCGCGCCCGAACAGGTCCGCGGCGCCGCCGTCACCCCCGCCACCGACGTGTTCGCGTTCGGGGCCACCCTCGCCTACGCGCTCACCGGTGACACCCCGTTCGGATCCGGGGCGTCCTCCGAAGTCATGCTCTACCGGGTCGTCCACGAGGAACCCGACCTGTCCGCCGTACCCACGCCGCTGGCACCGCTCATCCGCGCCTGTCTCGCCAAGGAACCCGCCGAACGGCCCGGCGCGGCCGCGCTGCACGAGCGCCTCAGCGAACTCGCGGCGCGCGGGGCGGCAGCCGGAACCGCCACCCGGGCCGCGCGGCCCGGCCACGGGCGGGCGGCGGCACCCGCCCCGGCGGGCCCGGCGGCCCAGCCCGCCCCCGACGGCGCCCGGCACGGTGTGCCCGCGCCCGGGCGCTCCCCCGAACCCGCCGCCCCTGCACGGTCCCGGGCCGCCGCGGCGGCCGCGGCCCGGCGCTCGCAGGCGGCCACCGCCCCGCTCCCCCGGCCCGAGGCCACACCGGTGACCCGCCCGCTGCGGGAGCGACCGCACACCCCACCCCCCGGCCGGCCCGGCACCCGCGACCGCGGGCACCCCCGGGACCGCCAGCACACCCCCGCCCCCGGCGGGCGGCCCGGCAACGCGCGGCAGCGGCTGCTGCGGCAGCGGCTCGTGGTCTTCGTCACCGTGACGCTCGGCGTCGCGCTGGCCATCGCGGCCGCCCAGGGGTGCGAGAACCGCAGCAAGCAGGGCCTGCGGCCCTCCGGTGGGTACACCGCCAGTGCGCCCGCCGCGGGCGGCGCGCAGGCCGTGACGGGGACCTCGGTGGACGGGGCCGCCGCGGCCCAGCCCCCCGCCGCCCAGCCTCCGGCCACCCCGTCCGCCGCGGCTGCGGCCGCACACGGCGGCGCGGGCGACAGCCCGTTGGCGCCCCCGTACGGACCGGGGCCGGTGGTGGACTGGCCCAACCGCAGCTACCCCGACGGGGCCGGCGGGCCCGGCATCGCGCTCCGGGACGGCCGGTCGGTCGGGGCCGGCCCGCAGGTCGTGCTCAGCTCCGTGCTGCCCGCCCGGTACAAGGGCGCCCCGGCAGCGGTCGTCGTCCTGCGGCGGGCCGAGGGCTCGGTGCCGGTCGACCTCGTCCAGCTCTTCTCCTTCACCGGGGACACCCCGGTCGCCGCCACCTCCCGCACCTCGGCGGCCGACCCGCAGGCGACGGCCACCTGGCGGCTCGACGGCGGGACGGTCGTCCGCGAGGAGCGGGTCGCCGCGACCGGCGCGACCACCTCGACCCGCTACACCGTCCGTGCCGACGGCACCCTGGACGAGTCCTGGCCCGGCGCCTCCGGCCCCGCCACCCAGCCCCCGGCCGCCGCTCCGGCTCCGCCCACCGCCGCGGCGGGCTGAGCACGGGAAGGCCGCGGCGCGGGAAGTCGGCCAGGCCGACTTCCCGCTTCCCGCTTCCTGTGTGATGAGAGCTCCCGCCCCCGGGGAGGC
>NZ_JBFBIR010000131.1:0-2990 GCF_040685715.1 Kitasatospora sp. NPDC088264 | reverse complement strand
GACCAACCGCCTGACCGCCAGCCCCGACAAAATCGGGCAATACCTCCGCCCGAAACCTCTCGCGGCAGCCTAAATCGGTATCGAACACCCTCTGACGGACAGCGAGCCGTCGGCGTGGAGAACGAGGACACAGCGCCCGCCGCCACTGACTGACGCTTCGTCGGCCGCATAGCCGAGGACTTCCAGGACGAGGTGCCAGGGTCCGTCCGGAGCGAACTTCGCCGGGTTCTGCCTGATGTGCGCGAGATGGTCCGTATCGACGGCGCTCGACCAGTCATGTGTCGTGTTGACCCACTGGGCCCTCGGTGCATTCATCGGGCCAGGATGCCGCAGGCCGACGACGGCTCCGGGACCGGCCCCGTGACTGAGGACGGTTCGCTGGCCGATGGTGCTACGGCCGTTGGGTGTCAGAGCAGGACCGCTCCCACGACTGCCGCCGACGCCGTGACGAGAAGGCCCACGATGCCGCTGGTGACTCCGCTCCTCCAGGACCGCTGTGCGGACGCGAGGTCCGGGGTGAAGTCGGCCGGGTCGGCGGGGGAGTAGTGGATCGTGACGTTCCGGCCGTACGAGTTGGTCGGGTCCGGCAGGCCCGAAAAGCAGTAGGCGGTGACGGCCACGCCCTCGTGGGTGGTGAAGGCGACCACCGGCGTCTGGCTGGTGGACGTGTAGCCGTCCTCGTCGGTGCGGACGTTCCTGACGACGGCGACCACACGGCCCGGAACGGGAACCATCGCGGCCAGGGTGTCGAACCGGCTCCGCGCCTGGCGGACCTCCTGGGGCAGGGAGCACGCGAGGAACACGCTCCACGGCGCGCCGACACCGATCAGGGCCCACGGCCAGCCCCAGTCGATCGCGGCGACGACCACCAGCCCGACGTAGATCAGGAACACCGCGAAGTTCGGCCAGCCGAGCCCGTAGCGGCCGGCCCAGAGGTCGTTGGTGAACCGGAAGGCGTGCGGTCTCCCGGGCGGATAGCGGATCCCGATCTCCCGGCCCGTCCAGGCCGTGTTGATCCTGTCGCCGCAGTCGCCGTCGTTCGTCACGGTGAACTCCTGCCCGGTGGAGGAGTCTTGGAAGGTGACGACGACCGCTATGCCGTCCCCCTCGGAACCTCCGTGCCGCGGCTCCTGCACCCGCTCGATCCGCCCCATCACCCGGACCGTCCGCTGGGCTCGGGTCACCCCCGCCAGCGACCGCCCGTACCCGAGCAGTGCCAATGTGCCGAACACCCCGCACCAGAGCGCCAGACAGTCGTGCCAGCCCATGTGTCCTCCTCCTGTCCCTCCGGTACGGTCCGCCGGGGTTTCCTCGCTGCCGTGGCAACCCGTCGCGTGCAAGATCTACCACGTCCGGGCCGGTGGGGAGCCGCGGTGGCCGGCCCAAGTCGGCTGGTGGAAAGCAGTCTTGATGTCGAAGCGCGTCGAGCGCGGGTGAAGCGCGGTGATCAGCGTGCCGGGGTGCGTCGCACCACCTGGCCCTCACCGTTCGCCTCCAGCGAGGCACTGCCCTCGGGCCCGGTCACGCCGACCCTGATCGTGAGGGAGCCGGCGAGATGGTCGGCGGTGATCTGCCAGGACGTCGGGGAGCGGACGCCGAGCGTCGTCTCGGCCTCCTTGACCAGGGCCGGGAACCGCTCGTAGGGCAGGGACAGTGGATCGAACTGGGGGGCCTTCGTGCCGCTCGGGGAGAACACGACCGACAGCACGCGTTCCTGCGCGAAGACGGTGATCGCCTGGCGCGGATCCTTCCCCTCGGTAAGGGAGTTGATGGCCTTGCGCAGTTCGCCATCGTCGAGGAACGACTGGTCCGGCCCGAGGGAGACAGTCCCGGTCCCGGACGACACCACCGTGGTCGACCACGTCGAAGTGACCGTCGGTGCCGGAGAAGCGGAGTCCTGCTGTTCGAACAGGTCCACGCGGAACAGGAAGACCACGGCAGCCGCGGCGAGCAGCAGGCCGAAGAGCCCGACGAAGCCGGTCGAACGGCCCTCGGGAGGCTCGGTCACCATGGTCGACTCGGGAGCCGAATCCAGCTGAGCGCCGGCCGCCCGCTCCTCCCACTCCGGGGTCGGCCGCTTCACGATCCTCACCCGCCACGGCCTGTCCTGCGGATACTTCACCACCAGGACGCCGCGCGGCCGGTAGTCGGGGAGGTCGACCAGGTTGATGTCCTGAGTGATCCCGACGCGGTAGGCCGGCTCGTCGTCCGGTGCGACGGTGAGATCGAACCGCACCGGCACGTCGCTCGTCTCACCCCCAATGGCGCGCAGGCTCTCGATCATCGCGAGCGCTGTCCGGGGCACGACCGCCGCCTCCCGGGCCCGCCGCGGCGCCCCGGCGAGCAGGAGTAACAGGCCGTAGGCGATGGGCAGTCCCAAACCCCCGATGAACAAGGGCACCTTCTCGACGACCACGCCGACGACGAGCGCGGCCAGCGAGCCCCCGATCACGGCCCCCGTCAGGAAACTGCGGGCGAGGGCAACCGGAGTGCTGCGCGGAGGCGGCGCGCTCGGGGTGATCGTCATACGGGTGATTGTGCCGGGCCGGGGTGACAGCCGGTAGGGCTGGGGCGGGCGTTGTTCGCGCGGGGCCGGCGGGGTGCGGAGTGGGCGACAGCTGTCAGTAGTAGTCGGAGCGACGGGCGGAAAGCAGGTCCCGGGTCGCGCCCGTCGCGGGGGCGGTTTCGACGGGTGGCCCGGTTCGCCAGCTCCCGCGGTCGACTTCACGGGAGTTGGCGGTGAGCAGGTGGTCTGTGCGCGAGTCGCGGGTCGGGCACGAGGGGCCGCGGGTGGCTATCGGGTGTCTGTGTTTGTGTTGTGTGTGAGTTGGTGGTTGAGGTTGGTGAGGGCGTTGTGGGTGGCTTTGGTGTGTTGGTTGGGGATGGTGTGTTTGAGGAGGAGGGTGGGCCATCCGTGGGGGGTGGTGGTGAAGGTGATGGTGAGTTTGGTGTGTTGGTTGTTGTGGGTGGGGGTGAGGGTGTAGGTGGTG
>NZ_JBFBIR010000130.1:0-3314 GCF_040685715.1 Kitasatospora sp. NPDC088264 | reverse complement strand
GCGAAGAACTCATGCACATCCGCCGACGAGTAGTTGCCGACCAGCTCACCCGCAGCGTTGCGCCGCGATCCATCGGGCCAGACCGTCACGGACTCGTCACCGAACAGATCGGCCAGACCGTCGGCGAGACGCTTGCCCCGGTACGCCTCCTCGACCAGCGCCCTCTGCTCACGACTCAGCCCGAACTCCAGGACCGCGTGCGCAAGTTCATGAGTCGCCGAGGAATACCCCTCCGGCTGCGTAGTGTGCGGCCCCACCGACGTCCGCTCACCGAGCAGGTTCTCCTCAGGGATCGCCACCACAAGCTCGTCGTTCGCCCCCCGCAACTGCTCGACGCCGCGCCCGTTGCCCGCCTCACCGCCGGCCACCAGCCCGCGAAGCTTCTCGAAACCCGCAACACCGGTCAACGGCACATCACGCGGCACCACCACCACGCGCACACCAGCCGCCACCAGCCTGGCCGCGACCTCCTTGTCCTGCAACATCCGCGCGACCTGCAACTCAGCCTCACGCCGCGAAGCAACCGGCTGATGCACACGGGGATCGACGTCGATCACCAACCGCGCCGCCGCCTGCGCGAAGTCCTCCGTCGACAACTCCGACCGCAGACTCGCCACGAACACCGTGTCCGCCGCGAGCTCCCGCCGGGCCTCCGGACCGAGGTGCTCCAACGCCTGCACCCGCTCATGCAACGGCCCCGGAACCGGCATACCACCACCGTGCTCCACCGCCAGCGGATTCACCACCACCGACTCCTCCGACACCCCCGAAGGCGCCGGCCGAAGCCTCTTCTCCGCCGAATCCTCCGGCTCCGAGTCACTGTTGTGGTCGAGTTGCCGCTTCTGCCCACCCTCGTCCACCGGAACGGTGACGGGGGCCGGCTCGGAAACCAGCAAGGAGTAGTGGCTCTCGGAGAGGAACAGGCGGACCTCTCCATTGGTCGCGGGGGCACCGGCTATCGGCACCACGGGGTGCCAGTTGACCCCGTCGAAGATGTTCAACCGCACCCCCAATACCGAGGCGACGATCGACGGGATCAGGTCCCCGTTGGACCCCGCCCACCACCCCTGGGACTGGGCCATCCAGCGAAGGTCCCCGAAGGTCGACCCGTGCTCGGTCGCGAATGCGGTGACCAGCTCCCGGTTCTGGTTGATCCATTCGGTGACGTGGGCGCGCATCTGCAACGCGTCAGCGAACCAGTACAGCTGCTGGTTGACGGAGTTGTAGAGACAGTCCCCGTCACGGGGCACGTCTTGGATCCGGTAGCCCTCGGCGGCCACGAGCGCATTGTTATGGGACGCGCGGTGGTACGACCAAAGTCCGGGCAGCTTGGGCAACCCGTTGGTGACCATCCATTGGTACATCTGCTCGGGGGAGGCGTTGGCGAACTCCGGCTTGTCCTTGAAGAAGTAGTCGAGCTCGCCGATGTAGCCCTCCACCCACGGTTCGCTGCCCGAAGACCTCAGGAACTCCTGGCGCAGCTTCTCGTACCGGTTCCGCAGGTGCTGGACGCGGTTGGCGGCGAACTGCCCGGCGTCGAGCGGCCGGTCACCCGGAAGCCCCAGCTCCGCGCGGATCTTGCGCAGCGCCTCGTAGTCGAAGCCGCGTTCCCCGGCGTAGACCTCCACGGGCTTGCGCCACAGGGCGGTCTCGCCCCGCGGCTGGTGACCGCGGTCGACCGTGCCCGACGGCTGAATCTCGTTCTTTCCCGCCGGCGCGTTGCCCATGCCCCGCTCACCCGCCGGCAGGAAGGAGCCGTGTTTCGCGTCGAACTGGGTGGTGTACTTGCCGGACGCGGTGGGCGGGAAGTCGATCGTCACGCGCTCGTAGCCTGGCGCCTTGCCTCCGAGTGCGGCCCTGCCGGTGCTGTAGTCCAGGTGCCACCGCTCCATCCGCGCCCGTCCGCTGGAGCCCACCTCCTCCAGGTACGTGACGTCGTGGCCGAGCAGCGCGGCGGCTTCCAGGTTGCCGGAGCGGGCCCCGAGGTGGTTCATGTCGTACCGGCGGTTCAGGAAGTCGTACAGCCTCAGCTGCCCGGTCCTGAGGTTCTCCGTCCAGACGGAGGGGTCCGATCCGCCGTCCCTCCAGAAGCCGGTGATGTGGTGGATGGTGTCGATCCCGAGCTCCTCGCGCATCTCCGCGACCAGTTCGTCCCACTTGGTGTTCCGGGAGGGGTGGGGGTCACCGGTGATGATCACCATGCCGTGTTCGCGGGCGAACTCTCGCAGGATCTGCCGCGCCCCCTGGAAACTCGTGTCGTGCTCCATCCGGCTGCTCAAGTCGTCCCACCGGGTTGCCTTGCCGGTGAAACGGGACCACAGCACCAGAACCTTCGAGCCCTCGGCGGGCAGCGTGATCCCACGACTCGTCAGCCAGTCGGCGATCTGCTGGTCGCGCGCGGAGGTCATCCTCCAGGCTTCGCGGACCCTCTCCCGCAGTTCGTCCGAGAAATCCTTGGAGACCTTCAAGGAGGCGAACGTGACGTCCCTGACCATCGCCTCGTAGTCCGTCTTCGAGACGGCGCCCCAGCCTTCCGCCATCTGCCCGGCCCTGCCGTCCAGCACCTCGAAGAGTCTGCCCTTGTTCATGCTCGGCACGTCCACCATGTGGATGCGGTCCGCGGGGATCCCGATGGAGCGGTAGAAGGCCTCGATCTCCCGGGACTTGTCCTTGGGGTCGACGGCGCGACCGTCCGCCGTCTGCGGCCCGCGCGCGATCATGACGTGCAGGTTCGCGTCGTTGAGCAGAGCGACCGAGATGCCGAACTGGTCACCGGACGCGTAGCCGGGCTGCTTGATGACCCGCCGACTGCCCGGCGGCAGGTGGTCGTCACCGAGCACCCTCGGTGCGACGTCGAGCGGGCCGCCCTCGTGCGAGCCGGTCCCGTGCGGGGCCGAGACCGGGTCCACCCAGACGTGCTCACGGTCATGCGGCGACGCCAACTCCCGCGCCTCATCCCAGGTCCGACCGTGCGACCCTCCGCCGGTCGGCACATCGAGGTGCCCCACGACCGACGAGATCAGCTGAAGATGCCGCTCCCGCAGACCACCCTGCCGCAAACCATCCGCCGCCGGAGCCCGATGGTCACCCAGCAGGCTGCCCTCGACCGCCGGACGGTGCGGAAGATCCACCGTCCGGTACTCGTCCCGCAGGCCGATCTGGTGGCCCAACTCGTGCGCGTAGTCGATCGGATCCGCGTCCAGCCACCAGGACTTCTGGTCCATCTCCCGGCCCCGCGAGACCAGGTCCACCGTCAGATGCGCCTGCTCACCCAGCCTGGCAGGCAACACCGTCACATGCATCCGGTCGCCATT
>NZ_JBFBIR010000129.1:0-3829 GCF_040685715.1 Kitasatospora sp. NPDC088264 | reverse complement strand
TCGAACGCCGCGACCACCAGGTCAAGATCCGCGGCCGCCGCGTCGAAACCGGCGAGATCGAAGCCGTCATCCGCTCCCTCGACACCGTCGCCGACACCGCCGTCGCCGTCCTCCCCGACGCCTCCGGCAACCCCCGCCTCATCGGCTACCTCACCGGCCCCGGCGTCGACCCCGCGCAGGTCCGGGCCGAACTCTCCCAACTGCTGCCCGGATACATGATCCCGGCGTCCTGGCTCGTCCTCGACGCCATGCCGCTCACCCCCAACGGCAAGCTCGACCGCAAGGCCCTGCCCAAGCCCGCCCTCGCCGAGCAGGACACCCTCCGCGGCCCCCGCACCGAGCGCGAGCGGGTCCTCTGCGACATCCTCGCCGAGGTCCTCGGCACCGGCCGGGTCGGCATCGACGAGGACTTCTTCGCCCTCGGCGGCGACAGCATCCGCTCCATCCAGGTCGTCAGCCGCGCCCACAAGGCCGGACTCACCCTCACCACCCGCGACATCTTCACCCACAAGACCGCCGCCGCCCTCGCCCGGGTCGCGGGCGGCGCCGACCCCACGGCGGCGACCGCGCCCGCCGAGGACGCCGGCGGCACCGGCCCGTACGAACTCACCCCGATCATGGGCCAGTTGCACGACGACACCACCAGCCTCACCGGCCCGGTCGTCAAGTACAGCCAGCACGTGGTCGTCCGGGTCCCCGCCGCCCTGGACGCCGAACTGCTCGACGCGGCCCTGCACACCCTGGTCGACCACCACGACGCGCTGCGCACCCGGGCCACCGAACCCGCCCCCGGCCTGTGGCACCTGGAGGCACTGGCCCCCGGCGCGCTCGCCGGCGTCCGCCTGGTCGCCACCGCCGAGAACGGCGCCGGCAGCGGCGCCGACGACCAGGACGCCCTCGGCTTCGCCGAGCGGCAGGCCGCCGCCGCCCGCGCCCGGCTCGACCCCGCCGCCGCCGTGATGATCCAGGCCGTGCTGATCGGCGCGGCCCCCGGCGCCGACACCGCCCTGCTGGTGCTCTCCGCCCACCACCTGGTCATCGACGGCGTGTCCTGGCGGATCCTGCTGCCCGACCTCGCCGCCGCCTGCGAGGCGCTGGCGGCCGGCCGCACCCCCGCCCTCGACCCGGTCGGCACCTCCTACCGCGCCTGGTCCCAGCTGCTCGCCGCGCAGGCCCGAACCCAGGTCCGCGGCCCCGAACTCGCCCTCTGGCAGTCGATCCTGACCGGCCCCGACCCGCTGGTCGGCACCCACCGGCTCGACCCCGAGACGGACGTCTACGGCACCCAGCGCACCCTGCGCCTGGAGCTCGGCCCCGAGGTCACCGGCCCGCTGCTCACCGACGTCCCGGCGGCCTTCCACGCCGAGGTCAACGACGTCCTGCTGACCGGCCTCGCCCTCGCCGTCGCCGACTGGCGCCGCCGGCACGGCCGCGCCGACTACGCCCAGACCCTGATCGAGCTGGAGGGCCACGGCCGCGAGCAGCTCGGCGACGGCCTCGACCTGTCCCGCACCGTCGGCTGGTTCACCAGCGCCTTCCCGATGCGCCTCGACCCCGGCACGCTCGACTGGGACGAGCTCTGGGCCGGCGGCCCCGCCCTCGCCGCCGCCCTCAAGCGGATCAAGGAGCAGCTGCGCGCGCTGCCCGACCGCGGCGTCGGCTACGGCCTGCTGCGCTACCTCAACCCGCACGCCGCCCGCGCCCTGGCCGGCCACCACAAGCCGCAGATCGGCTTCAACTACATGGGCCGCTTCGACGCCCGCGAGGCCCGCCTCTGGGAGCCGGCCGGCGGCGACGGCGTGGTCGGCACCGGCGCCCACCCCGCCATGCCGCTGCCGCACCTGCTCGACGTCACCCCGGCCACCGAGGACCGGCACGACGGCCCGCACCTGATCGCCAACTGGTCCTGGGCCGGCCGGACCGTCGCCGAGGAGGACGCCCAGGACGTCGCGGCCACCTGGTTCCGCGCCCTCGAACTGCTCGCCCGGCACGCCACCGCCCCCGGTGCGGGCGGCCGCACCCCCTCCGACCTGCCGCTGGTCGCCCTGGCCCAGGACGAGATCGAGGAGTACGAGGCCGAACTCGCCGAGGCCGGCACCGCCCTCGCCGACGTCCTGCCGCTCACCCCGCTCCAGCAGGGCATGCTCTTCCACGCCGACTACGACACCGCCGCCGGGGGCGGCGCGGACGCGGTCGACGTCTACACCCTGCAGATCGTCGCCGACATCGAGGGCGACCTCGACGCCGACGCCCTGCGCGCCGCCGGGCAGGCCCTGCTCGACCGGCACCCGAACCTGCGCGCCGCCTTCCGCGCCCGGGCCACCGGAGAGCCCGTCCAGGTCATCGCCCAGCACGCCGAACTGCCCTGGCTGGACGCCGACCTGACCGACCTGCCGGAGCCCGCCCGGGCCGCCGAGCTGAGCCGCATCACCGAGGCCGAGCGCACCCGCCGCTTCGACCTCGCCGCGCCGCCGCTGCTGCGCTTCGCGCTCGTCACCCACGGCGAGGGCCGGCACCGGTTCATCTGGACCAGCCACCACATCCTGGTCGACGGCTGGTCGATGCCGCTGCTCGTCCGCGAGCTGTTCGCGCTCTGCGCGCCCGGCGCGGACGTCGCGCTGCTGCCCGACCCGGCCCCGTACCGCTCGTACCTGGCCTGGCTGACCGCGCAGGACCGCACGGCGGCCCGGGCCGCCTGGCACGAGGTGCTGGCCGACGTCGACGAGCCCACCCTGCTCGTCCCCGCCGACCCGAGCCGCCTCCCGGTGCTGCCCGACGCGGTGCTCGCCGAGGTGCCGCGCGAGCTGACCGCCGCGCTCGCCGGCTGGGCCCGCACCCAGGGCCTGACCGTCAACACCGTGGTGCAGGGCTGCTGGGCGCTGCTGCTCGGGCGGCTCACCGGCCGCCAGGACGTGGTGTTCGGCGCCGTCACCTCCGGCCGCCCGGCCGAGGTCCCGGACGTCGAGTCGATGATCGGCATGTTCCTCACCACCGTGCCGGTCCGGGCCCGACTGCACCCCGATGCCACCCTCGCCGAACTGCTGCACGCCCTCCAGGACCAGCAGACCGCGCTGCTCCCGCACGAGCACCTCGGGCTCGCCGCGATCCACCAGGCCGCCGGCCTGTCCGGCGAGGTCTTCGACACCGTGGTGCTGTTCGAGAACTTCCCGCTGGACGAGAACGGCCTCGACACCGGCGTCGCCGACGGCCCGCGCATCGTCCGCACCGAGGCCCTCGACGCCCGGCACCACCCGCTGAGCCTGGTGGTCCACCCCGGCGACAGCCTGCACCTGCGGCTGGACTACAACCCCGGCCTGTTCGGCCGGGCCGAGGTCGAGCGGGTCTCGGCGATCTTCCAGCACCTGCTGCGGACCGTCGCCGAGCGGCCCGGACTGCCGCTCGCCCAGGTCGACGTGACCGGCCCGGCGGACCTCACCGGCACCGGCACCCCCGGCGAGCTGGGCGGACTGCTCGGCACATGGGACCCGTCGATCCCCGAGGAGAGCCTCGGCGTCGTCGAGCGGGTGCGCGCCGTCGCCGCCCGCACCCCCGAGGCGACCGCCGTCACCGACGGCGCCGGCTCGCTGACCTACCAGGAACTGGTCGAGGCGGCCGGCGGCCTGTCCGCGGGCCTCGCGGAGGCCGGGGTCACCACCGGCTCGGTGGTCGCGATGCTCGCCGAGCCCGGCGTCCCGTTCATCGCCGGCGTGCTGGGCGTGATCGGCGCCGGCGGTGCCTACCTGCCGCTCGACCCGGCCGCCCCGGCCGCCCGCAACACCGGGCTGCTGGAGGACGGCGGCGCCCGCCACCTGCTGGTCGGCGCCGGGTA
>NZ_JBFBIR010000128.1:0-4024 GCF_040685715.1 Kitasatospora sp. NPDC088264 | reverse complement strand
ATCTCTTGCCGGGGGGGGGCGGGGGCGGGGGGGGCCGGGGGGTTCCGGGGCCCGGGGGGGGCGGCGGGCAGCCCGACAGCACGCCCGGCGCCGACGAGCCGGCCCGCCACGGCCGCCCGCGCGGTGGCCGCAGCCGGCGGCGCCGCAAGGCCTCCCCCGGCCCGGGCACACTGCGCCGGACGGCGTTCGGCGCGGCGGGCCTGGCCTGCCTGGTGCTGGGCACCACCGTGGCGTTGTCCGGCCAGCAGACCCCGGTGGTGCGGGTCGAGCCCTCGGTGCACGGCAGTACCGACAACCCGGCGGCCGCGCCCTCGGGAGGCCCCGGAACCACCGGGACGGCCGGGAGCACCGGGAGTCCGGCCGGCGCGCCGAAGCCGTTCGCCGCCTCGGCGCCGACCCGGCTGCTGGTCCCGGCCGCCGGGGTGGACGCCCCCGTGACCGGCCTCGGGCTGAATCCCGACGGGACGGTCGAGGTGCCGGCCGCCGACCGGGCCGACGAGGTCGGCTGGTACCGCAACGGGCCGACGCCCGGGGAGGCCGGCCCCGCCGTCCTCATCGGGCACTACGACACCGCGCACGGCCCGGCGGTCTTCCACGGCGTGCCGAAGCTGCGGCCGGGCGACCTGATCCAGGTGCGGCGCGCGGACGGCAGCACCGTGGACTTCAAGGTCCGCTCGCTGCTCCAGGCCGCCAAGGACCGCTTCCCGACCGAAACGGTCTACGGTGACACTCCCGAACCCGCTCTCAGGCTCATCACCTGCGGCGGGCGGATCGGCTCGGACGGGCACTGGACGGACAACATCATCGTCCTGGCGGACCTGGCCGGTCCGGGCGGCGCGACCGGCTGAAGCCACCGCGCCGCCCCGGTCGTCCCGGCCGTCGGGTCGTTTCGACTGTCGAACCGGCGCGGCGGCCGGGACGGCGGGACGGGAACCACCGACCGCCGTCCACGCGACCTACCACCGAAGCCGGTGCGGGGACGAACCGGCGCATCGCCGCAGACCAGGAGGACGAGCACCGACCGTGGCAGCAGCATCCCCACCCCGCCGCCGGCCCGTCGCCGTGCCGGTGGCGGCCCTCGCCGCCCTGGCCGTCCTCGTGACGCTCGCGGCCCTGGCCCTCGGCCGTGCCACCCCCGGCGGGCTCCAGGACCACGGCGCCACCCAGCCGGTGGCACCGCCGCTGGTGGCCCAGCCGCTCTGGCCCGACCTTGCGGCCTCCCCGCCGCCGCGCCCTCCCGCCACCGGCGCCGGGGCCGCCACGCAGGCCGCGCCGCAACCCGTCCCGGACGTGACCGTCCCCGGGCACGACATCAGGACGGTCGACGTCCGCACCGTCCTCGCCAAGGACTCCACGGTGGGCCCGGAGGAGCGGCGCGCCCTGGACTCCTGCCCCGCCTGCGACGTCCGCAGCCCCGAGTTCCGTGACCTCACCGGCGACGGGCGGGACGAACTGGTCGTCGCCGTCGTCACCCCCGGGCCCGTGGTCCTGCACGTCTACCTGCTGGCCGACGACCGGCTGCTGCCCATCCTCCAGGTCGAGGTGCTGAAGGGGTTCAGCGCCGCGACCGTGGGATCCGACCTGTGGCTCTACGAGCCGACCGGCGCGTTCGTCCGGACCAGCAGCCACTACCAGTGGGACGGCGTCCGGCTCGGCCTGCTGGAGCGGAAGGTCGAGGACACCGGCCCGATCGCCGGCCCGGGCGGCGGACCCGCGAACGGCAGTGCACAGACGCCCACCAGCACGCCCAGCGCCGGCCCCGCCGTCTCCCCGCACGACGGCCACGCATCCGCCCAACCGAAGCCCGCCATACCCGAGCCGGGCGCCGGCGCGGGCGTCTCCTCCCCGAGGACGGCCGTCCCGGTCCCCATCCGCCCGTCCTCGGCTCCCTCGGAAGCGAAGCCATGAACCCCCCAGCCGCGCCCGCCCACCCGCACATCCTGCTCGTCGAGGACGACGAGGTGATCCGGGAGGCCACCCGGATGGCCCTGGAGCGCTACGGCTTCCCGGTCACCACGGCCGCCGACGGCCTGGAGGGTCTGGAGGCCTTCCACGCCGTGCGCCCCGACCTCCTCCTGCTGGACGTCATGCTGCCGCTCCTCGACGGGGTCGGCCTCTGCCGCCGGATCCGGGAGGAGAGCCAGCTGCCGATCCTGATGATGTCGGCGCGCACCGACCCGGTCGACGTGGTGTCCGGTCTGGAGGCCGGGGCGGACGACTACGTCGTCAAGCCCTTCGAGAGCGCCGTGCTGGTCGCCCGGATCCGCACCGTGCTGCGCCGGGTGCGGGTGGTCCCGGCCGAACCCGCGCTGCCCGAGGAGCCGGTGGACCCCGCCGTCCCCGTCGCAGCGCCTGCTGCCGTCCCCGCCACCGCCGTCCCCGCCACCGCCGTTCCCGCGGACACCCCCTCCCCCGCGCTGCGCAGCTTCGACGGCATGCAGGTGGACACCGACAGCATGGAGGTGCGCGTCGACGGCCACCTCGTCCCGCTCACCCCCACCGAGCTGCGGCTGCTGCTGGAGTTCACCGCCGCGCCCGGCATCGTGCTGGAGCGCTCCACCCTGCTGGAACGCGTCTGGGACTACGACTGGGGCGCCGACACCCGGGTGGTGGACGTCCACGTGCAGCGGCTGCGCGCCAAGATCGGCTCCGGCCGGATCGAGACCGTCCGCGGGTTCGGCTACAAGCTGCGGCGTCCGGCATGACCCTGCGCCGTCAGATCGCCACCGCCGTCGCCGCCATCGCCGTCCTGGTGGCGGTGGCCGTCGGCCTGCTGGTCCACCAGGCGATGATCCGTCAGCACGTGGACCAGGCCCGCGCCGCCGCGCTCGCCGCGCTCGGCTCGGCCGTGGACACCTACAAGCGCGGCGAGGTCACCGACCGGTTCGCCCTGGACGACCCGGCGCTGCCCGAGGGGCTGCGGACGCTCGCGGCCGGCGGCCGCGAGGGCTCGCTGCTCGCCGGCGGTCCGCAGGGCGAGTCGATGTGGGCGGCCCGACCGGTCCAGACCGGGGTGCTCTCCGTGCGGGTGGACTTCACCCAGGACCGGCAGGCGATCGCCGACCTCGACCGGATCATCCTGATCACCGTCGTCGCCGCCGTCTTCACCACGGTCCTGGCCGGCGTCCTGGTCGCCGACCGGATCAGCCGCCGACTGCGCACCGCGGCGACGGCCGCCCGGGGCATCGCCGCCGGCCGGACGGACACCCGGATCGGCGAGCTCGTCGACGGGAAGGACGAGGTCGCCGACCTCGCCGCCGCCGTCGACCTGATGTCCCGCACCCTGCACCAGCGGCTGGAGGACGAGCAGCGCTTCACGGCGGACGTCGCCCACGAACTGCGCACCCCGCTCACCGGCCTGGTCACCGCCGCCGAGTTGCTCCCGCCCGGCCGCCCCACCCAGCTCGTCCAGAACCGGGTACAGGCCCTGCGCTCGCTGGTCGAGGACCTGTTGGAGGTCTCCCGCCTCGACGCCGACGCCGAGATCCCGGACTTCGCCCCCGTCCCGCTGGAGCGGGCGGTGCGCCGCACCGTCACGCTCACCGGCCTGGAGGTCGACGTGGACGTGGACGTGGCCGCCGACCGCCAGGTCCGCACCGACCTGCGCCGCCTCGACCGCATCCTCGGCAACCTGCTGATCAACGCCCACCGGCACGGCACCGCGCCGATCCGGCTGCACGTCGACGGCCACCGGATCACCGTCCGCGACCACGGCCCCGGCTACCCCGACGACCTCCTCGCCCGCGGCCCCCAGCGCTTCCGCACCAACGCCCCCGAACGCGGACGCGGCCACGGCCTCGGCCTCACCATCGCCACCGGCCACGCCCGCGTCATCGGCGCCGGCCTCACCTTCACCAACCACCCCGACGGCGGCGCCCTCGCCACCCTCACCCTGCCCGACGACCCGTCCCACCCCTGACCGCTCGACCGCAGCCGTGAGACATGGCCGCCGTGTGGCAGCCGCTGGAGCAGCGGCTGCCCCACGGCGGCCCCGGGCGGGGGGGGCCCCCCCGCCCCCGCCCGC
>NZ_JBFBIR010000127.1:0-4037 GCF_040685715.1 Kitasatospora sp. NPDC088264 | reverse complement strand
CTCCCCTTCGTCGTCGCCCTCAACGGCTTCGACGGACACCAGCCCCACACCGCCGACGAGGTCCGCGAAGCGCTCCAGCTCAGCGCCGAGACCCCGGTCGTCACGCTCGACGCCCGCCGCCGCGACAGTGCCAAGAGCGCCCTCATCACCCTCGTCGAGCACGCCCTCCTCGCCCGACTCCGATGACGGGCCGGACATCCGGACCCCGGGGGCCGTCGGCGTGACGGGCCCCGGGGCGGAGCCGCTACCGGCCGATGTCCTCCAGGGGCATCGCGCAAGACCCGCTGTATAAGCAGCGGATAACAGTTCGGTAGGCATTTTGTGATCAACAGTGACTCTGCGTGGTGAACTAGCGTCACTCAGCGCCAGAAGACCACGGTTTTGCTCCGTCATGTCGGTGAATGTCCCTATTGCGCCGACGCGGGGGCCATCCTGCGGCTGTTTGTCCCCCATCCCTGCACGTGCTGAAATTCCAGCTACCCCTGAAACCCTCGCGCCGGCCCACCGGTGACGGGCCAGGGCCCGGGGGTAGCGCTGGATTGATCCATGGCCGACAGTCGGCCGAGAGGTAGTTGTCGAGTGAGGCGTAAGCAGCAACCCGCCCCGCAGCGGCGCTCCGAGCCCCGCCGGAGCGAGCCGAACGGTACCGCAGCGGACCCGGCCGGATTCTCCGCTTTCACCCCCACCGAGGAGCGCTCCCAGGCCTCCCCGGCCCCGCAGCCCCCGGCCGCGTCCACGGAACCCCGCAGCGGCGGTCCGGACGGCGACGCCTCCAAGCGGTACGACTTCCTCCGCCCGCGCAACTGGCGCGTGCCGACCCGTCTGATCGCGATCCTGCTGATCCCCGTGATCATCAGCCTCGTCTTCGGCGGCCTCCGCGTGAACACCTCGGTCGACGGCTACATCAAGGCCTCCCGCGCCGAGAAGACCGCCGAACTCGCCAAGGCGGCCACCGAGCTCGCCGAAGCGCTGGAGATCGAGCGCGACACCACGCTGATACCCCTGCTCACCAAGCAGGACCCGGACGGCAAGGTCGCCAAGATCCGCGCCAACACGGACGCCGCGCTGAAGGCGTACGAGGCGGCCTACGCGGCCTCCGACAAGTCCGGCGAACTGCCGCGCCGCCACGAGGGCTTCCAGGCCCTGGTGGTCGACCTGCCGCACCTGCGGGCCACCGCGTACGGATCCGAGCTGTTCGCCGGCGCCACCGTCAACGCCTACTCGGTGATGTTCGCCCCGCTGCTGTCCTACGACAACTCGGTCGGCCTCGGCTCCAGCAACGCCGCCAGCAAGGGCCGCGCGATCTACGCGATGTCCCTCGCCAAGGCGTCCGCCTCGACCCAGCGCGCGCTCATGCTGCACCTGCTGGTCGGCATCTCCCAGAACGCCACCACCCGGTTCGAGAACGCCGACGTGATCCAGCAGATCCTGGTGGCGGAGCGGCTGGAGCAGGTCTCGCTGACCGAGTTCAACACCGGCAGCGCCCCCGAGGACGCCCGCAAGTACGCCAACGCGCAGGTCACCCAGGCCGCCGCGCAGGAGCGCTCGGCCTACAAGATGCCGAACGGCACCGCGCCCTCCATGCAGACCCTGCTCTCCCTCGGCGCCGCCTACAGCCAGGCCGCCGCCGAGGGCCAGAGCAAGGGCAAGGCCGCCGCCGACCAGGCCTACAAGGAGGCCAAGGACTCCGGTCTCACCCCGGAGAACTGGAACCAGGCCGCCAACACCCACATCCAGGCCCTGCGCGACACCGAGGTCCAGCTGCTGGACGACGTCCTCACGGACTCCCGCGGCCTCAAGGACAACGCGCTCTACGACGCCATCCTCAACACGATCATCGTCGTCGCGGCGCTCATCCTGGCCGGTCTGCTCACCGGCTACGTCGCCCGCTCGATGATCCTCGGCATGCGCACCCTGCGCAGCGCCGCCCTGGAGATCGCCGACCACCGCCTGCCGGACCTGGTCGAGAAGCTCTCCAAGACCGACCCCGACCGGGTCGACACCTCCGTCACCCCGATCCCGCTGCACGGCAAGGACGAGATCGGCGAGGTCGCCCGGGCGTTCGACCAGGTCCACCAGCAGGCCGTGGCGCTCGCCGCCGAGCAGGCCCTGCTGCGAGGGAACGTCAACGCGATCTTCACCAACCTGTCGCGCCGCAGCCAGGGCCTGATCCAGCGCCAGCTGGCGCTGATCACCGACCTGGAGAACAACGAGGCCGACCCGGACCAGCTGGAGAACCTCTTCAAGCTGGACCACCTCGCCACCCGTATGCGCCGCAACGGTGAGAACCTGCTCGTCCTCGCGGGCGAGGAGGCCGGCCGCCGCTGGAACACCCCGGTCCCGCTGGTCGACGTGCTCCGCGCCGCCTCCTCCGAGGTGGAGCAGTACGAGCGCGTCGAGCTGTCCGGCATCCCGGAGGTCGAGGTCGTCGGCGCCGCCGTGACCGACCTCGTCCACCTGCTCGCCGAGCTGCTGGAGAACGCCACCTCGTTCTCCAGCCCGCAGACCCGGGTCCTGGTCAACGCGACCCGCCTGCCGGACGGCCGGGTGCTGGTCGAGATCCACGACAAGGGCATCGGCCTCACCGCCGACGACTTCGCCGAGATCAACGAGAAGCTGGCCGAGCCGCCCACCGTCGACGCCACCATCTCCCGCCGCATGGGCCTGTTCGTGGTCGGCCGGCTGTCCCAGCGGCACGACGTCCGCGTCCAGCTCCGCCCCTCCGGCGAGTCCGCCGGCACCACCTCGCTGGTCATGATCCCGCCGTTCATCACCCGGTCGGGCGCCGCGCCGGAGCCCGAGGAGCAGTTCACCGTCTCCCGGATCTTCGCCGAGCAGGAGCCGACCTCCCAGTGGGCGCCCAACGGCCAGCCGCGCAGCGCCGCCGAGCTGGGCTTCGACGACCACCTCACCGGCGCCGGCAACGCCGGATCCAGCGGCTTCAGCCCGGCCCTGGAGTCCGTCCAGCGCTCGCAGCGCCTCGACCAGGTCCGCCGCGCGGCCCTGGAGAGCGGCCCGCACGACGGCGAGCCGCCGGTGCTGGACGCCGAGGTCGAGGAGGACTACCAGCAGGGCTACGACCAGTACGCCCCCCAGGGCTACGAGCAGCAGTCCGGCTACGCCGACGACCAGTACGGCTACCAGCAGGACGGCTACCAGCAGGACGAGTACGGCCAGGACCAGTACGGCCAGTACCCGCAGCAGGGCTACGAGCAGCAGTCCGGCTACGCCGACGACCAGTACGGCCGCCAGGACTACCAGGGCGACGGTTACCAGGGCTACCAGGACGGCTACGCCGACCAGTACGGCCAGCAGGCCGAGGAGGCCCCGGCCGGCCACCCGTACGCCCCGGAGCCGCCCGCGCTGCCCGCCGCCGAACCCACCGCCACCCTGCCGTCCGGGCTGCCGCAGCGCCGCCCCGGCCAGCAGCTGGCGGGTGGCGGCTTCGGCGCCCCGACCGCTCCGGCGGACGGCGGCTCCGGCGGCGAGGCCCCGAACTGGTTCGCCGGCGCCAAGGACACCTCGGCGGTCGACGAGCCGCGCGGCCACGACGTGTCGGCGCTGGGCGGCTACGGCCCGACCGGCCCGACCAACTCGCCCTGGCAGTCGCCCAACGACGGCGCCTGGCAGCAGGCCGAGCAGACCCGTGAGCCCGCCTCCGGCGGCACCACCGGGGCAGGCCTGCCCCGGCGCGTGCCCAAGCAGAACCTGGTGGCCGGGAACGCCAAGCCCACTCCGCAGGAAGGGCCGCAGGTCTCCCGCAGCCCCGAGGAGGTCCGCGGCCGGCTCACCAACCTGCGCCGCGGCGTGGAGCAGGGCCGCAGTGCCGGTAACACCGGAAGCTTCCGGATCGACCCCGATCAGGTAGACCCGTCCGGCAACGGACAGAACCGAAGCACCGATCTCTTCGGCGGCTCGAACCACCAGGAGCGTTGAGTTGACTCAGATGAGCCAGGCCGCACAGAACCTGAACTGGCTGATCACCAATTTCGTGGACAACACCCCCGGGGTGTCCCACACCGTGGTGGTCTCCGCCG
>NZ_JBFBIR010000126.1:0-4047 GCF_040685715.1 Kitasatospora sp. NPDC088264 | reverse complement strand
GCGAGCACCGCATCGACGTCGTGGTCACCAAGGACAGCGGCGGCGCCGCGACCGCACCCAAACTCACCGCCGCACGCGAACTCCACCTGCCCGTGATCATCGTGCGGCGTCCGCCGGTCCCTGCCGCACTCGGCTGATCTCGCCTTGCCAGATCCAGGATGGTGCATTTATGTTCCACTTAGCGAACACCGCGATCAGGTCCTCGCCGAGGAGAACGCCCTCGCCGTCGCCCTCGCCGTCCACGCCGCACTCACCGTCACCGCACCCGACCGACAGGCCCACCGTGTCGGCGGCCCCAGCATCGGCACGGTCCTCGGCAACCTCACCCGACGCGGCGGCATCCACGAGACCACCGTGCGGGCCACGATGCGGGAACTCGGCCGCTCCGGCCGGCAGGCGATGTCCCGGCTGGTCCACGACGCCACCCGCGCACGCGGATCCCAGGTCGACCTGCGCACGGTCGCCGCCCTCGCCTACGGCACCCCCGGAGGCGACCGGCCCAGCAGCTGCCCACCAACCCCACAAGGCCACTGACTGCACGCCCTGGACGGGGTGAACACGTGGACGCCCGCCATCAAAGTGCTGCGGGACAGCGTTGCGGCGGCGTCCAGGTAGTGCGCCAGACGTCCCGCCCCACCGCCGAGGGCACGTTGCGAAAGTGGATCTCGGCCTGATGATCACTGTTTGGCCGCACCATCATGCGCGACACCATTCCGCATGTGAGGAATTTTCGTCCACATTGAGGAGTATTTGGAAGCTGGCCTACATCAATGAAGGAAAGGGAGTTTCATGAAGCGTGCTTCATTATGCGCGGCCGCTGTCGGGGCGGTCGCGTGTTGGCATCTTCAGTGTGCACGGTGAAAGTTCCGACCCAAGCTACAGCGAAAGGTTGCTGAACATGATCCACAGTGAACTGAAGGCCCGGCTCCTGCCGGCCAGCCTGAACAATATCACCGTCCAGCAGAGGAGGCGGCCGAGCCCCGCGTGGACCGCGGTGACAGCCGGCGCCCTTTGCCTTTCGATGGCGACGGCCACACCCGCTAGCGCACTACCAGCGCCTGCCGCCCCGAATCAGGCCCAGCGGAGCGCATACGCCAGCGGGCCACACCGGCCCATCATCTTCGTCCATGGCTGGCACTCCGAAGGTGCGGTCTGGAACGGGATGAAAGGATACGCCGAAACACAGGGATACAAAGAAAGCGAACTGCACGTCTACGATTACAGCAAGATGACAAAGCCCGGCCAGACCAATCCTCCCAATCCTGGAATCGACCACATCGCCGCAGGCTTCGCCAGGGAAGTCAACGAGATCGCAAAGACGTCACCGGACGGCAAGGTCGATATTGTGGCCCACTCGATGGGAGGTCTCGTAGCACGCGCCTATATCAAGAATTTGGGCGGAGCAGAAAAAGTGAAACACTTCGTATCCATGGGAAGCCCCCACCATGGAACAATCGTGGCCGACGTGGGAGTTGGAGCATCCGAAGCCGTCCGTGCAATCGGGGCATTCCTGGGGGACCATAATATCCTGGTTGGCTACGCAAAGGAACTTGCCGAGAATTGCGATTTTCAATGCCATGACATGGCAAGCGGGTCAGCTTTCCTGCGGTCGCTGAACTCGGGAGACGAGGCGCCACATGGGGCTGATGGGTACCCCAGGTACACAACCTTCCGCTCCAACATAGACGACGAGCCGGCGGTCTACCTCAATACCAGAAACAAATTTAAGCCCCAGATTGGCCTGTGCGACGGTGTCGTATTCGGAATTACCGAACAGGGCGCCTGGGCGTACGAAGGAAAGGGCCCGAATGTTCGAGGCGGAAAGACCTCCACCCTCCGAGGGGCAGAAAATATCGTCACGACATGCTTGCCCCATGGCGAATACTATAACGACCCATGGACGCAAGAGAAAACCCTGGACACACTCGCCGAAACGACCATCGGAGAAGAAGACAAGTACGCCCCCAGGGCGCGAAACAGGACAAAGTGCAATGAACTGACAAGGACCCATTACCGCGATAATTGGGTTCAAGCATGGCTACAGTCCTGCCTGCAAGTCACCCCCGAAAAAGAGGTTGCCCCGGTCCTCAGGATCCGCGGATGCGGGCACTATCGAAGTCCTTTCGGGAAAGCCCTTTGGTACTATACGCCCGAAGGGTGGGGGGACAACGTGGAGTGCGTCATGGGTCGCGATGGCCTCTCACTCAGGAAAAAGGGTAGTCGCATAAAAAAGGAGCCCGGCTATCATAAAGCGGAATTTAACACCCGGGCCGGTGAAGTAAAGGTCGACACACTCTCCCTTCATGGTCCAGGTGATTATCAACTCTACACTCCGACCCTGAACAATCCCAATGGTTCGCCCAGGATTACCGTGAAAGTTCAACCGTGGGATGATAGTGACAACTACACGACCCTGGACCCCCTTGTCGAAGGGCCGAGCGTGACGGTCCACTGAACCCGGATCCACCGGCCTGATGCCCGTGGATAGTTCCCTCAGAAACGAGGAAGTGCCTTGTGACATGCGATGATGGGAGTTCTTCACGCTTCCAGCACGCACAATCGACAAGGCACTTCTGAGATGAAATCCTCCACGCCGCGACGAAGTCCGCTATCCCGCTTACAGGCAGTGGCCGCGCACCGTGGCGCATGCCTCGTACAGCACAGCCCACACCTCGTCGACCATCACGGCGGACCGGCGGGCCTGCCGCACGAACTCGGCGGTGGCGTCAGGCTGAAGGCGGCAGAGCTTCACGAACTCCTGCGCGAGCGGCACGGCGGCGATGAACCGGGCGTTTTCGGCCTTGGCATCCGCGATGCCGAACGGCATCCCGATCTCGTCGGCGATCTCCAGTCGGGCGTGAAGGGTCTCGTCGGTCGCCGCCCGCACCAACCGGCGCAGGTCCGGCACGCCGAGGACGTCGCACCCCTCTGGGGGCACTCCTGGGTCAGTAGCGCGGCGAAGGCATAGGCGAGGTTGAGGTTGCCGAGCCCCTTCTGCTACTGGTCCAGCTCCCGCAGCACCGACGACTGCAGGGCAGCGGCCACCATCACGACGTCGCCGTTCCTCTGGGCGGCGAGCAGGGTCTCGACCTCGGCGTTGACAGTCTGGGGTGCGGCCCTGGGGCTGCACCCCCGCACCCCATTCCCATCCGGGTTGGTCAGCGGCGTCCGGACAGGCGGTTGTCGTCCATGCCCTGCGCGAGTACGTCGAGCTGCCCGGCGCCGGCCAGCTCGGTCGGGCCGTACACCGCGGCGTCCATCCTGTCGGGGCTGTCCATCCCGGTGACCCAGGCCAGCATCTGTCCTTCCAGCTCCGGGTAGTGCCCGACGTGATGCCCTCGGCCCGAGAACTCGACGGGGACGATCCGGGCCGTGTCGATCCACGCCCGCCGCCACACCCCACCCCTCGACGGGGCGCGGCTTCTACATGAACAACAACCACCACAGCCGCTCGCCGACGGCGTGCCAGATACCGACCAGCGCCTTGCAGCCGTACCGGGCCAGCCACAGCGACTCGCCGACCTTGCGGCCGACGGCATCGTCGGGGCTGCCCGCGATGGCAGGCAGGTCGATGACGGTCCAGTCGGACGCCGCCTTCCGCAACAGCTTCCACGCGGTGTAGTCGTTGCCCACACGGGGGCGGCTCCGCTTGTCGAGAAAGAGTGGCCCCAGCGGCCAAGGCCGCGCGCGGCGGCGGCTCGGGGGGTTGCCGCCGCCGCGCAGCGGAAGGTTACCTCACCCCAGAGCATCGCAAAATCTGTGTGCGCCGGAGTAGACATTGCTCGTGGGTGGGTCTAACGTTTCTCTCGTAGACAGCAGTCGGCGATGCTGGCCAGACACGAACTGGCCGGGGTTGTTGGACAGAAGTTCGCAGTTCGGTCCGGCAGTGGAGTTCCGAAGCCAGGCAGGTGCAGGACGGCGACGGGGCTGGCTTCCGGACCGGGCGGCCCGCAGGTATCAGGGGCCGCCACCAGCGGTACCAGTAGGACGCAGTTCAGTGAGTGCAGTACCGGCAGTCGCGAGACAGGCACGGCCTCGGCAAAGGCG
>NZ_JBFBIR010000125.1:0-4739 GCF_040685715.1 Kitasatospora sp. NPDC088264 | reverse complement strand
CACCACCAACTGGAACAGCTCCCACAGCTCATCCGGCACCAAGCGCTCCACGATCGTCACGCGAGCAGCCTACAAGGCCAAATGAGATCACTTCTTAGCCCCTCTCTGCCCCGAGCGGTGGCACCATCTTGAGCTCGGCGATGTGATCACCATGCATGAGGGCAGGCCGGCAGTGGGCAAGGCCACGATTATCGAGGTCAGGCCACCTGCCGTTCCCGAGCATGAGCGGTAACTGCGGGCGCGAGCCGCAGAGGTGCCGACGGCTGCTCGTCAGGGCGGTGGGGCCGGCCTGGTCTGGTCGCGAAGCGCCAACAGGTGGGATGATGACCGGCATGACGATTATCAGAAAGGCCGATGCCGCGTAGACGGCCTGGCCGCGTTCGTACCGAGCTTCCGCGCGGACCCAGGATGCAAGACGACCCCACGATCATCCATGGTCTCTCCTCGGCAGCTATCGCTGAGGTTCGCCGGATAGAACGTCAGAAGAAGTACTTGTGGCCGGGCTCAATCGGGTCGGCCATGGTGCGCTGGAGAAGCTTCGTCCACCAGCCGAACCGTCGCCTATGGGAGTACGAGAGTGGCGGCTGCACGGAATGGGCCTGTTGCGGAGACCCTTGGCAGGCTCGTGAGCACCTCGAAGCGGTGATGTTGACGATGTCCCGACGGCGGGCGCGTGAACTCCGCAACCTTGTCGAGGCTCTGGACGGACGCTACTGATGCGCGGCGGGGCGGCCCGTGTTCGTGTCGCGGGCCGCCTTGTTCTCGGGCGGTTTCAAGCAGCGCTATGCGGCGGGGATGTCCCCGGCAATCTTGTGCAACCACTCACTGAGAGTGTCGTAGTCCAGGTTGGTCAGGCCGCGGCGGGGGTCGACGCGATGGAGGAGAGCATGTCCTTGGTGGTGTGCGCAGACCCAGGCCCGATCGGTCTCGGTGATCTCGTCATCGACCCAGGCGAACGCTCGCCCTGCTGCCCAGTCGACGAGCGTGCGGGTCTTCCAGTGCAGCCCGTTCCGCTCGTCCTGTTCGTCGGAGTCGGATGGCTCCGGCCAGGTCACCACCGCCAACTGCGGCAGGCTCAGCCGCGGCGCGACGCACCCGTTCGCGTCGTCCATCCATGTCGTGGCCCAGACGAGATCACACGGTAGCGCCTTCAATCGGGGTCCGTGCTCGGGGTTGATCCTGGCCAGAAGGGGATTCGAGTCGGGCCCCTGTAGTTCGGGGCCTGTCTGATACGTCGGATACCCGTCCGGATACTCCTGAGGCGCTGCCCCGAACGGAATGAGCGGACCGTCGACATCGAGGAAGAGCAGTGGAGGCTGTGCGGCAAAACCGGTCACGGCTGCACGATAGCGGCTCCTTCGAGAGCAGGAGGAGGGGCCGCGGCCTTTCATGAGTCCCACTGGTCGCAGTACTCGATATGGATCTCGCGCGCGTCGCCGAGAATGCCGTCGTTGGAGTGGAGCTCTGTGCAGAAGTACGGGTAGCTGGGATGGACGGGGACGTGGCTGGGACCGTTTCGGGCGACGTTGAGGAAGTGCCGGGCGGTTTCCCTGAACACCTTCGCGCTGCCGGTCATGAACAGGGTCTCGGCGTGGAGATGCTGGTGGAACAGGTCCCGGTTCTCCCGGTAATGCCGTGCCTCGTGGTCAATCACGGCGTCGCCTGGATGTCCCGGATCGGGCAGCGTCACGGTCTGCGGACGACCCGGGCCGAGTCGCCCGCGCACCTCCTTCCATCGTGAAGGCGCGAACTGGAGCGAGTGATGCAGCAGTACGAGATCAAGCTGACGCATGCCGTCTTCCGGCAGTTCGCGGGAGGGGGCTTGGTTGCCTCGCATCGGCAGGTGGACCAGTGAGCGCGGTGAAGAGGCAGCGAGCGTCCATAGACCGCCGATTCGCCGCGCGGCGTCTTGATCGAGGTAGGCGTCCAGGCGTCGATCGTGGTCGGTGAGCACGGCGTGGATCAATGGCTGGGCTGGTCGGATGACTTTGAACTCCACGGATCCGAGCCGTGCTTGGTGGATGGTGACGGGTAGCTTCATCGGTTCTCCGAGACACGGCGGCTGACGTCGGCGGCCCAGTCGCCGGCGGATGCCTTCTGCCACTGGACGGCGACTTGGGGGCTTCACCCTGGTTGGTAGACACGGGTTTGTGTGGTTATGCGGCGAGCGCCAGGGTAGCTGACTGCTGCTGCTCGTAGGTGACGGGGCTGACCTGGCCGTTGGCCGAGTGCCTGCGCCAGGTGTTGTATCTGTTCAGCCAGCGGAAAACCGCCGCTCGGCAGGCCTGGGCTCCGGGCCAGCGGCGTGCGTCCTTGAGGAGCTCGCGTTTCAGTGAGGCGTGGAAGCTCTCGCAGGCGGCGTTGTCGGCACTCGTTCCGACAGCACCCATGGACTGCTTCACTCCCAACTCGGCACACAGGAAAGAGAATTGCCGACTTCCGTACTGCGCTCCGTGATTGGAGTGGAACACCGCTCCGCGTAGGGTGCCGCGAGTGGCGGCGGCCATCGTCAGAGCGTCGGCGACCAGGGACGTGCGCATGTGGTCGGCGATCGACCAGCCCGCGACGCGCCTGCTGAAGCAGTCCAGCACCGTTGCCAGATACAGGAACTCCCCGTCCCCGACCGGGAGATATGTGATGTCGCCCATGTACTTCAGGTTCGGCGCCGGCGCGCTGAAGTCGCGCCCGAACAGGTCCGGCACCGGGGTCGCCGACGGCTCGGGCACGGTGGTGCGGACCTTCCGGCGCAGACGGGTGCCCACGATCCCGAACTTGCGCATCACCCGCGCGACCCGCTTCTCGTTCACCGCCAGGCCCCCATCCCGCAGCTCGGCGGTGACGCGCGGGGCGCCGTAGGTCCCGTCGGACTCGGTGTGGACGCGCTGGATCCGCGCCGCCAGGACAGCGTCGGCCTCCTGCCGTTCTGCGCGGGTCGCGGCACTGGCGCGCCACTTGTAGTAACTGGAGCGCTGGCTGTCCAGCACCTGGCAGAGCCGCTTGACCTCGAAGGCCTCCCGGTGGTCCTCAACGAACTGGAAGCGGCTCATCACCAGCTTGTCTCCGAGGCGAAATACTTCGTGGCCTTCCGCAGGATGTCCCGCTCGACCGACAGCGTCTCGCGGTCCTTGCGCAGCCCCGTGTTCTCCACCCGCAAAGCCGCGTTCTCCGCCTCCAGACGGACGATCCGTTCCTCGGGCGTCTCCACCCCAGGAGCCCCGGACCCGGCCGCAGCCGGCAGGACACCGTCGGGCCCCGGCGCGGCCCCCGCGGCCCGCACCCACTGCCGCAGCGACTCCGCATGCATGCCCAGATCCCGCGCGACCTGCGCATACGTCAGCGACGGATCGGAGCAGTGCAGTGCAGTGCAGTGCCACAGCGTCAGCACGGAACTCCGCTGAGTAGTACTTGTGCACCATAGGTGCCATCTCTTCCTCTGAATCCATGAGATCCAGTGTCCGTGATGTCTACCAATCGGGGGGAATACCCCATGTCCGGGCCCGCTTGTCCTGGCGGATGCAGGACGCCATCGATCCGACCGCGCTGATCATCGACGACACGGGGTTCCTCAAGGACGGCGACGCGTCGGCGTGTGTGTCGCGGCAGTACACCGGAACCGCGGGCAAGGTCACCAACTGCCAGGTGGGCGTCTCGCTCCACCTGGCCCGTGACCACGCCTCGGCACCGGTCAACTGGCGGTTGTTCCTCCCCGCCGTCTGGGACCCCGAATCGACGAAGGCGGACCCGGACAAGGTCGCCCGCCGTGACCGGTGCGGCATCCCCGCCGGCCTGGGCCACGTGGAGAAGTGGCAGCTGGCCCTGGACATGATCGACGAGACCCGCTGTTGGGGTGTCCACGTCCCACTCGTCATCGCCGACGCCGGATACGGCGACGCCGCAGCCTTCCGCCTCGGCCTGCACTACGTGGTGGGGATCTCCACCACGCCGACTGCGCACCCCGCCGAAGCCCGGCCGTTCACGCCCGCCTACAGCGGCACCGGTCGGCCGCCGGTGGCGAAGTACCCGGACAAGGCCCGCAGCGTGAAGGACCTGGCCATCGCCGCCGGTTCGAAAGCGGCCAGGCCGGTGTCGTGGCGGGAGGGGTCGCGCCCCGGCAGGGCGAAGAGCGGCTTCAAACGGATGTACTCGCGCTTCGTGGCGCTGCGGATCCGCCCTGCCGGACGGCGAGATCCGCGACGCCACCGAGGGCGTGGAACTGGCCGAGTGCTGGCTGCTGGCCGAATGGCCCGCCAGGGAAGCCGAGCCGGTCCAGTTCTGGCTCTCGAACCTGCCCGCCGACACCCCGCTGACCACTCTGGTGCGAATGGCCAAGCTCCGCTGGCGAGTTGAGCACGACTACCGGGAGATGAAACAGGCCCTCGGCCTGGCCCACTTCGAGGGCCGCACGTTCACCGGCTGGCACCACCACGTCACGCTGGTCTCCCTCGCCCACGCGTTCTGCACCCTGCGCAGACTGGCCACCGCCCCCAAAGACGCGGGGCCGGCCTGAGTCTCTACCAAGTCGTCCGCGAGCTCCAGATCCTTCTGGCGACCTGGGCCGGCGCCTGCCCCACCTGCCACCGCGACATACCCACACGAAAACAGACCTGACCAAGCCCTACTAGCGGTGGTTTGTTGACATGGGGTCAGGTCGGCAGTATCGGTGAGGAGAGTCTTTCGGGGGTGCTGCCATGACCGCGCGCGTACCTTGTCCACCGGCTCCCGGGCCCCTCGAGGGGTAC
>NZ_JBFBIR010000124.1:0-6274 GCF_040685715.1 Kitasatospora sp. NPDC088264 | reverse complement strand
CCGGGCGTGGCCGACACCGGTGACAGCGCCCAGGCGCAGCACCATCTCCTGGTTCACGTACAGCACCGGGACCAGCATCAGCAGCGTCCACAGCAGCTGCGTGCCGTAGTTCTGCCCCGCCTGCCCGTACGTCGAGAAGGCGCCCGCGTCGTTGTCGCCGACCATCACGATCAGGCCGGGACCCACGATCGCGAGCAGGGTCTTGAGCCGCGCGGACAGGCCGTGGCGCGGCGTGGTGTCGTCGAGCCGGATGGTGCCGAGCGCACCCCTGATGTCGCCGACGTGGGCGTCGTCGAGCACGGCGGTGCGGGTGGTGGTGGGGACCTTCGGGTCCAGCATCACGTTGGTCATGGCAGGGCCTCCCTGCCCCCTTCCTTGAGGGGGCGACAGGGGGCACGCAGCAGCGATCCTCCCTGCGAGAGCGCACGGCGTCGGACCGCACGGCGGCGCTGAGCGGCGGCGGCCGTGAGGGCATGACGGGACGTCAGACGTCGTACGTCGGGGCGCGGTTGAGCGCATGACGCAGCGTCAGGTGAACGCGCGCAGGGAAGGTTGTTACCGCGTGCCAGAGGTGATCGAGAGCATGCGGGGGCAGGGGCGACTATGGCCCGGACTATCGCAGTCCATGTCTCTCGCCTCCTCCCGGTCGGGGGCGCACCGTCTGTGCACCGCATCGCGACACGGCAAGGAGCGGACCGGCCCCACGGGACCGGCACACCCCAACTCGTCAGAGCTTTGGCACTCCACGGCGTGTCCAGCCCGATCGGCCGGAAGCCACTTGGGGTCAACCCTTAACTCGGGAAGACCTGTCCTGAACCTGGGCGTCTCTCGACGTCGTCGGGTCAGTGGCCTGTGTCCGTGAAGACGCCTCACCGAACGAGGTGCCTTTCAAATCTCGTCAAGCATAAACCCTCCCCTTCACCCGGATAGCGGCGTTTCGACCGAACTTCGACAGCTTTGTAGAAGCTTGACCAAACCCACCCCTCGACGTGCACCCCCGTCCGGCATATATAGTTCACCGACATATGCAGCTCAACAGCTCACGAGGGGGAAGTGTGTCCCACAGCGATCCGACCCGATCCGCACCCGTCCTGCACCTGGCCAACGTCACCCGGGTGCACGGCCGGGGCGCCGCCGAGGTACACGCCCTGCGCGGCGTCGAACTGGCCGTCCACCCCGGCGAGTTCGTCGCCGTCATGGGCCCGTCCGGCTCCGGGAAGTCCACCCTGCTGACCCTGGCCGGCGGACTCGACGCGCCCAGCGAGGGCGAGATCCTGGTCGAGGGCGTGGCCCTCGGCGGCCTCAGCCGCGGCCGGCTCGCCGACCTTCGGCGGCGCTCCATCGGGTACGTCTTCCAGGACTACAACCTGATCCCCGCCCTCACCGCCGCCGAGAACATCTCGCTGCCCCGCGAACTCGACGGAGTCTCCGGACGCACCGCCCGCCGCGAGGCGCTCGCCGCCCTGGAGGAGCTCGGCATCGGGGAACTCGCCGACCGCTTCCCCGACGACATGTCCGGCGGCCAGCAGCAGCGCGTCGCCATCGCCCGCGCGCTGATCGGCGAGCGCCGCCTCGTCCTCGCCGACGAACCGACCGGCGCCCTCGACTCCGCCACCGGCGAGGCCGTGCTCGCCGTGCTGCGCGCCCGCTGCGACGCCGGGGCCGCCGCGATGATGGTCACCCACGAGGCCGCGCACGCCAGTTGGGCCGACCGGGTGGTCCACCTGAAGGACGGCGCGGTCGCCTCCGAGAGCCACGGGCGGCGCACCGGCAAGCGCCGGCTGACCGCCGAGCCGCTCAGCGCCCCGGCCGACGGCTACGGCCACGCGGCCGACGGGGCCGGGCACTCGGCCACCGGCACCGGCCACACGTCCGGCGACTTCGGCCACGCGGCCGGCGGCTACGGCGAGGTGGCCCGATGAGACTCGGCGCCTGGAAGGTCGCCCTGCGCATCGCCCGCCGCGACGCGCTGCGCGCCAAGGGCCGCAGCGCCCTGATCGTCGCCATGATCGCGCTGCCCGTCCTCGGCGTCACCGGCGCCGACGTCGTCCACCGCAGCGGGCAGCTCACCCCGGCCGAACGGGTCGAACGGGTGCTGGGCGGGGCGGACGCCCTCGTCACCTCGCTCGCCCCCGGCCGGGCCGTCGAGCAGGCCCCGGTCGCCGAGGACGGCGCCTTCGCGGCCCAGCCCCGCCCCGGGCAGCCGCCCACGGCCGAGCAGCAGAAGGGCGCCGGCACCGACCCGGTCACCCTGGTCACCGGGCTGCTGCCGCCGGGCAGCGTGCTCACCTCCGCCCGGCAGGGCCCGGAGACCGGCGCGACCTCCCCCGAAGGCCTGGTCCGCACCCTCACCACCGAGGCCGACCTCACCGACCCGCTCTGGCACGGCCGGCTCAACCTGGTCGACGGCCACGCCCCGGGCGGCCCGCGCGAACTGGCCGCCACCCGGGCCTTCCTCGACAACGCCGGGCTGGCCGTCGGCGGCACCACCACCTTTCCGGGCCTGGAGCGGACCACCTTCACCATCACCGGCGTCGTCGAGCACCCGGACGACCTCCGCCGGGTCGAACTCGTCGCCCAGTCGGGCGCGTTGCTGAGCCAGCTCGCCGCCGCCACGCCTCCCGGCAGCCCGGCCGCGGCACCGCCGGAGCCCGAACGCGGCGCCTGGCTGGTCCGGCTCCCCGCCGGGGCCACCCTCGACTGGGCCAAGGTCCAGGAGTTCAACGCCCACGGCTACACCCTCACCGCCCGCTCGGTCGCGCTCGCCCCGCCGCCGCGCGCCGCCGTCCCCTACTACCGGGACGCCTACCGCTCCTTCGGCCCCTCCGCCGACGACAACACCAAGGTCGTGGTGGCCACCGTCACCGGCATGGGCCTGCTGGAGGTCGCCCTGCTCGCCGGCCCCGCCTTCGCGGTCGGCGCCCGCCGCTCCCGCCGCCAGCTCGCGCTGCTCGGCGCCGCCGGCGGCCGGCGGACGCACGTCGGCGCGGTGGTGCTCGGCGGCGCCCTCGTCCTCGGCGCGGCCGGGGCCGTGGTCGGCTTGGTCCTCGGCGGCGGCCTCGTCGCCGGGCTGCGCCCGTGGATCGAACGGGCCGGCGGCGCCCGCTTCGGGCACTTCGCCCTGCCGCCACTGGACCTGCTCGCGATCGGCGGGATCGGCCTGCTCACGGCGCTCCTCGCGGCCGCGCTGCCCGCCCGGCAGGCCGCCCGCCGCAGCGTCACCGCCGGACTCACCGACCGGGACACCGTCCAGGCCCCGAACCGCTGGGTCACCGTGCTCGGTGTGCTGCTGCTCGCCGCCGGCGCCGCCCTGGCCCTGTACGGCGCGAGCGCGCTGCAACACGGCGGCGTGCCCGTCGTCAGCACCTTCGACACCCGCACGCTGACCGTGCTCGGCGGCTCCGTCATCGCCGAACTCGGCCTGCTCGCCTGCACCCCCGCACTCGTCGCCCTGCTCGGCCGGCTCGCCAAGCGGCTGCCGCTCGGCCCCCGACTCGCCCTGCGCGACTCCGCCCGGCACCGCTCGCGCACCGCGCCGGCCGTCGCCGCCGTGATGGCCGCCGTGGCCGGGGCCGTCGCCATCGGCGTCTACAGCACCAGCACCGACGCCGAGAACCGCCGCGACTACCGGCCGCAGGCCCCGTACGGCGCCGTGCAGCTCCTCTCCACCGTCGACGGACCGCAACTCGACGGCCTGCGCGCCGAGGTGGGCAAGCAGCTGACCGACCTGGGGCCGCGCGCCGACCTCGGCGAAGCGGTGTACCAGTTCTGTGCCAACTGCTCCAGCACCGTCCAGCTCAAGGGCACCGTGAACTGGCGCACCGCGTCCGGCCCGCCGCACCTGGCCTCCGGGGACGCCGCCATGCTCCGCACCCAGTTCGGCATCCACGACCCGGCCGCCGAACAGGCCCTGGCCGCCGGGAAGATCCTGGTCTTCGACCGCGCCTTCCTCGCCGGCGACGGCCGGGCGGTGCTCCAGCTGCGCGGCAGCTCCGGCGCGCCGCTCCAGCCCGGCGAGGTCCCCAAGCCCGACCTTCAGGAAATCCCGGCCGACGCCGTCCTGGTCGAGAACCCGACCGCCGCCCGCTTCGCCCAGGGCCTGATCCTGCCCTCGGCGCTGCCCAAGCTCCTGCCCGGGCTCACCGCGAAGCCCACCGGCTCGATCTGGGTGCCCGCCACCCCGCCCGACCGCAAGGCCCAGCAGCGCACCGAGGCCGCCGTCGTCCGGCTCGACCGGGCCGCCCAGCTGGAGGTCGAGCGCGGCTTCCAGTCCCGCGGCGACGCCCTCACCCTGGCCCTCAGCGGCTTCGCCGGACTGGTCGTCCTCGGCGCCGCCGGCATCGCCACCGGCCTGGCCGCCGCCGACTCCCGCCAGGACCAGGCCACCCTGGCCGCCGTCGGCGCACCACCGCGGATCCGCCGCACCATGGCGGGACTGCAGTGCGCGATGATCGCCCTGCTCGGGGCGCTGCTCGGGGCGGTCAACGGCTTCGTCCCCGCGGTGGGCCTGCTGAAGTCCCGGGCGAGCGGGTTCGGCGGCCACCCGGCCCTGATCACCGCCCCCTGGGGCCAGCTGCTGCTGGTCGTCCTGGTGCTCCCGGTGCTGGCGGGGCTGCTCGCCGCCCTGCTGACCCGCTCCCGCATCCCGATGGGGCGGCGGCTGTCCTGACCCCTGGCGCACGCCGGTGCCCGCCCCCCATTCCGGAGGGCGGGCTTCGGCGTGCGCGGGCGACCCGCGCGCGAGAGCGCCGTACCATGGGCGGGTTCTAGCGGGCGAAGGGCGCCGGCGGTCGGCGAGGGAGAGAACGGCGGTGCTGCGCGGGTTCGGCGACCTGGAGGCCGAGATCATGGACCGGCTGTGGTCCTGGGGGCGGCCCGCCACCGTACGCGAGGTGGTGGACGACCTCCAGCGGCAGCGGCCGGTCGCGTACACCACCGTCACCACGGTGGCCGACATCCTGCACACCAAGGGCTGGCTGCGCCGGGACAAGGTGGGCCGGGCCTGGGCGTACGAGCCGACCTGCACCCGGGAGGCGTACACCGCGCGGCTGATGCGCCAGGCGCTGGAGACCACGCCGGACCGGGCGGGTGCGCTGCTGCACTTCGTCGACGGGATGAGCAGCGACGAGGCGTCCGCGCTGCTGGCGGCGCTGGAGCAGGTGAAGGCCCGGGACGCCGAGTGACCCTCGCGCTGCTCGGCCTCCACCTGGCCGTGACCGGGGTCCTGCTGCCGCGCCGACTGGCCGGCTCGGCCCGGTTGCAGGCGCGCCCGGCGGCGGGCGCCGCGCTCTGGCTGGCCCTGATGGCCTCCTTCCTGGTCGCGTTGCTGCTGGCGGCGCACCACGCGGTGGAGCCGTTCGCCCACGAGCCGGCCGGGCTGGTCGGGCTGTTCCCGCACCCGGAGCCCCCCGGGCCCGTCGCCCCGCACACCCACGACTGGTGGCTGCTGGCCGCCGCCGGGGCCGCGATCGCCACGGTGGTGGCGGCCGTCGGCGTCCGGGCCGGACGGGCTCGCCGACGGCACCGGGCGATGCTGGACGTGGTCGCCGTCCGGGACGGGCGCTGGGGCGCCCTGATCCTGGAACACGCCCACCCGACCGTCTACTGCCTGCCCGGCCGCAGCTCCCGGGTGGTCCTGTCGCGCGGGGCGCTGCGGCTGCTGGACGACCGGCAGTTGGCCGCAGCGGTGGCGCACGAGCACGGACACATCCGCGGCCGCCACCACCTGTTCCGGCTGCCGGCGGACACCTTCGCCCTGCTGTTCGGCCCGCTGCCGCTGGCCCGGCGCGGGCGGGCGGAGGTGGGGCTGCTGCTGGAGATGGCGGCCGACGACGCCGCGCTGGCGCGGGTGTCGCGCAGCGAACTGGCCTCCGCGCTCTGCGCCCTGGCGATGTCCGGAGCCCCGACGGGCGCCGCGCACGGCGTCGTGCCGGGCACGGCGTACGGCATCGCGCCCGGCGGGTCGCTGGCGGTGGCCGCCACCGGGGTGCTGGCCCGGGTCCGCCGGCTGGCCCGACCGGGGCACGGCCGACGAAGGCGCCGACTGGCCTTCTGGATGGTGGTGTCGGCGCTCCCGCTGCTGCCGTACCTGCTGGCCTGCGCGCCGCACCCGTAGGGCGTCCGCCGTCCCCCGGTCACGATGCCGGGCGGACCCTAGTGTGATGCGCCACAAATCATGAGGGTAGTAATTACCGTGATGCCTGGACGACTGGGTTGATCTTGGCGAGGTAGTCGGCGAGGGACTTGAGGATCTCGTCGGCGGTCTTGGTCCAGG
>NZ_JBFBIR010000123.1:0-6530 GCF_040685715.1 Kitasatospora sp. NPDC088264 | reverse complement strand
CGGTGCGCTACCTGCACCGGGTCTTCGAAGGCGAAGGGGTCACGGTGGGCCGGCTCGTCCAGCGGTGCCCCACCGACCACGGCGGCCGGGTCCGTCCTCCCCGACACCGCCCGGCGGGCGGGCGTCCGAAGGCGGACCCAGGCCGCTCAGCCCCAGGGATTGTGCTCGTGCGATTCGCTGACCGCGGTACGGAACGTGGTGTGCTCGATCATCTCGTACGGACTCCAACTCCTGGACGGTGCGGCCGGTCGGCAGCGGTTGAAAGGATGGCTGAAGCCTGGCAGCTCCGGCCATCGGCCCACTATCGACGCCCGCTGTCGACGCCCGCCGGGTACGCCCGCTGTCGACGCCCGCGCCCGGCCGGACGGCACCGGGTTCGGCGCCGCCGGGGCGGCGGGGCCGGCTCGGTAGGATCCTGGCATGGGTGCGCAGGAAGAGGCGTGGGACACGGACGCGGCGGAGCGGGCGGTCGCGGTGCTGAAGGCGGTCGCCGACCCCTCCCGGTACCGGCTGCTCTGGGCGCTGACCCGGCGGGAGCTGCCGGTCAGCGAACTGGCGGAGCTGCTGGGCGCGCACGTGGCGGCGACCTCGCAGCACCTGGCCAGGCTGCGGGCGGCCGGGCTGGTCGTCTCGCGCCGGGAGGGCACCCGGATCTTCTACCGGGCCGCCGAGGTGCGCGGCCTGCTGACGGAGGCGGCGCTGATCGCCAACGACCTGCCCGGGCGCGGTGACGGCGGTGACGGCGGCGGTACCGGCCCGGCCGCCGCGACGGCCGAGCAGCCGTTCGCCCGCGCCGTCCGCTCCGCCCGCCGCCGCCCGGCCACCGGCCAGGCCTGAGGCCCGTCCTAGGGCGTCTCCTCGTCGAGCCGGTACTCCCGCAGGGCGGCGTCGTAGCCGAACAGCCCGGCGTAGCGGCCCCAGTCGGTGGCGGTCTCCAGCTGCCGGTCGACCTGTTCGCTGGTGTAGTGGTGGGCGAGCAGGTCGCGGAAGAAGCCGGCGTGCACGGCGGTGCCGGGGCGGCCGCGCAGGCCGTTGGTGATCAGCCGGACCAGCGGGACGTCCACCGCGGCTCCGGCGAAGATGGTCCGGGACTCCTGGACGTCGGCTCCGGCGAAGGCGGTGCCGGCCTCGGTGAGCAGCAGGTCGTCGCCGTGGATCTCGGCGAAGCCGAGCAGGTCGAGGGCGTCGAGCTGGGGGAGCATGTCGTCGATGTCGAGGCCGAGTTCGTCGGCGAGGTCGGCGAGGTCGCAGCAGCCGCCGCGGTGGGCGATCATCGCGGCGAGGCCGGCGAGGCCGTCCACGCTGGCGGTGGGCAGCGGGGTGTTGGCGACGGTGCGCCGGTCGGGCCGGGCGCCGTCGGCGCGGCCGGGCAGGCGGGTCTCCTTGGGGCGTCCGGTCATGATCCGGTAGACCCGGTCGACGAGTTCGTCGAAGGCGGCGGCGTCGCGGTCGCGGGGCCGGTCGAGGTCGACCTCGACGGTCTCCCGGATGGTGCCGTACGGGCGGGAGCCGAGGACGACGATGCGGTCGGCCATCAGGACCGCCTCCTCGATGTTGTGGGTGACCAGTACGACGGCGCGGGTGGGGAACTGGCCGGACTCCCACAGTTCCAGCAGTTCGCCGCGCAGGTTCTCGGCGGTGAGGACGTCCAGCGCCGAGAAGGGCTCGTCCATCATCAGCACGTCCGGTTCGACGACCAGGGCGCGGGCGAAGCCGACGCGCTGGCGCATGCCGCCGGAGAGCTCCTTGGGGTAGGCGGACTCGAAGCCGGCCAGGCCGATCAGGTCGATGGCCTGGACGGCGGCCTCGGTGCGCTCCCGGGGCGGCACGCCGCGGGCCTCCAGGCCGAGTTCGACGTTCTGCCGGACGGTCAGCCAGGGCAGCAGCGCGAAGGTCTGGAACACCAGGGCGCTGCCCGGGTTGGCGCCGGTGAGCGGGGTGCCGCGGTAGGCGACGGTGCCGGAGCTGGGCGGGATCAGTCCGGACAGGCAGCGCAGCAGGGTGGACTTGCCGGAGCCGGAGCGGCCGAGCAGGGCGACGATCTCGCCGGCCCGGACGGTGAGGTCGATGCCGGACAGCACGGGCAGCGCGCCGTCGGCGCCGGCGTAGGCCTTGGTGAGGCCGACGGTCTCCAGCAGGATCTCGCCGTCGGCGGGGGAGCCGGGGAAGTCGGGGGAGTCGGAGGAGTCTGCGGGGGAGAACACAGCGGCGGTGGGCGGCGCGGTGCGGGCGGCGCGCGGGAACGGGAAGCGCATGCGGGGACCTCCGGGGCGGGGAGCGGGCGCGGGTCAGAGCGAGTAGCGGCGCTCGGCCAGGCGGTAGAGGCGGCGCCAGAGCAGCCGGTTGAGGGCGACGACGTACAGGCTCATCACCGCCACCCCGGCGAGCAGGTGCGGGTAGTCGCCGTGCTCGGTGGCCCGCGCGATGTACGCGCCGAGGCCGGTGGCGGTGAGCGTGGTGCCGCCGAAGGTGACGACCTCGGAGACGATGGAGGCGTTCCAGGCGCCGCCGGAGGCGGTGAGTCCGCCGGTGACGTAGGCCGGGAAGATCCCGGGGATGATCAGCCGTCGCCAGCGCTGCCAGCCGCGCACGCCCAGGTCGTCCATGGCCTCGCGCAGGTCGGTGGGGATGGCCATGGCGCCGGCGATGGTGTTGAACAGGATGTACCACTGGGCGCCGAGGGCCATCAGCAGGACGCCGCCGAGGTCGATCGACAGCCCGGTCCGCAGCAGCAGCCACACGACCAGCGGGAAGAGGAAGTTGGCAGGGAAGCTGGCGAGCACCTGCACCAGCGGCTGGGCGATCCGGGTCAGCCGGGGGGAGAAGCCGATCCGCACGCCGACCGGCACCCAGACCAGGGTGGCGACGGTCACCAGGACGACGACCCGGGCGAGGGTGGCGAGGCCGAGCAGCAGCGGTTCGCCGAACACGCCGAGGCCGGTCGCGCCGTGCAGGTAGCGGCCGAGGTCGACCAGGCCCCAGAGCACGAGGCCGCCGGCGACGGCGGCGAAGGCGGTGTCCCCGGCGCGCCGCCGCCCGGGGTCGACGGCCAGCGGGCGGTCGTCGGTGCCCAGCAGGCGCCCGGCCCGGGAGAGCGCCCGCCACCCCGGGCGCAGCAGCCGGCCGAGCAGCCCGGGCCAGTGGGAGCGGCGCAGCAGGTCCAGCACGACGGAGCGCTGCACCTCGGTGGCCTCGGACTGCTCGTTCTTGAAGCGTTCGGCCCAGGCGGTGAGCGGGCGCCAGAACAGCAGGTTGACGCCGACCACCAGGACGGCCATGGTGGCGATCGCCCAGCCGACCCGGCCGAGGTCGCCGGCGGCGATGGCCGCGCCCGCGTAGGAGCCGACCCCGGGCAGCGCGTAGCGCTGGTTGTCGACGCTGATCGCCTCGGAGGCGACCAGGAAGAACCAGCCGCCGCCGAAGCTCAGCATGCCGTTCCAGACCAGGCCGATCATGCCCGAGGGCAGTTCGACCTTCCAGAACCGCATCCACCGGGTGAAGCGGAACGAGCGTGACAGCTCGTCGAGTTCGGGCGGCAGCGAGACCAGCGAGCAGTAGAAGCCGAAGGTCATGTTCCAGGCCTGGGAGGTGAAGATGGCGAACACCGCCGCGCACTCCAGGCCCAGTACGGAGCCGGGGAACAGGGCGAGGAAGCCGGTCACCGCGACGGTCAGGAAGGCGAGCACCGGTACCGACTGGAGGATGTCCAGGGCCGGGATCAGGACCCGCTCCAGCCGGCGGCTGCGGGCCGCGGCGTAGGCGTAGCCGAAGGTGAAGACCACCGACACGGCGAGCGCGGCGAACATCCGCAGCAGCGAGCGGGCCGCGTCGTACGGCAGCCGGGCCGGGTCGGTGTCGACCGCCGCGTTCCGGCCGGTGGAGAACCGGACGGTGGTGCCCTGCCCGACCCGCAGCGCGAGGTAGAGCAGCACCAGGACGGCGGCCGCGACGAGCGCGTCCACCCAGGTCATCCGGGCCAGGCGGGCGGCCGTCCGGGACGGCAGTGAGCCCCGGGCGGCGCCCGGGGCCGGCTTCGGCAGGGTCATGGGGTGCACCTCCGGCGCGCACCCGGGGCCCCGGGGTCGGGAGAGGTGCGTGCGACGTCAGCGGGATCGGGACGAACGCCGCGTCCCCCCGGGCCGTTGCGTCAGGCGCGCGGTCGGGCGTGGGGGAGGCGGCCGGTACGGCGGCGCGTACTGGGAGGGTCTTCGCCCATGGCCGCCTCCTCCGGTGGTGTCGTCTGGTGTCGTCCCGGCCCGTCCTGCGGGCCCCGGGCAGTCTGCTCCTCGGGTACGTCCGTAGGCAAATGGATCCGGGGTTCCTCCGCGCGCCGGCTCAGGCCGCTTCGACGAACTCCAGCAGGTTGCCGACGGGGTCGGTGGTGTAGAAGCGGCGCCGGGGCGGCAGGCTGTCGTCCCACACCACGAGCGCGCCGAGCTCGGACAGCCGCGAGGCGAAGTCGTCGATCTCGGAGACCGCGATCCCGGGGTGGGCCTTGGTGCTGGGGCGGAAGCGCTCCTCGATGCCGAGGTAGAGCCGGACCCGGCCGCCGTCGGCGGCGAACCAGCAGCCGCCGCCCGCGGTCAGCGGCCGGGGCTTGGGGATCTCGGCCATCTGCAGGACGTCGCCGTAGAAGGCCCGCAGCAGGGCCTCGCTGCCGGGGGGTGCGGAGAGCTGGACGTGGTCGAGGGCCGTGATCACTGCGGCCTCCTCTCGGGAGCGGTGTGGTGCCGGGCCGCGGTGACCAGCAGCCGGGCGGTCGGGGTGGACAGGTCGAGGTGGTGGGCGATCCACTGGGGGTCGTGCCCGTGGGTGGCGAACACCCAGGCGGTGTAGAGCCGGTTCAGGCCGGGGGCGCCGGGCGACAGCAGCAGCGGTCGGACCTGCTCCATCGGGAACCCGTCCAGGGAGCGGGCGCTGAACCACTGGGTGTCGTCCTCGTCGGGGGCGGCGGGTCGGGCGGTGCCGCGCCCGCTGCGGGCGAGCAGCAGGGCGAGGAGCAGCCCGGCCGCCGAGGCGCCGATGAGCACGCCGGAGAGGAAGATCCGCAGCCGCCCCGGGGCGACGCCGACGGCGATCCCCTGGAGGGTGAGGAGGAGCAGGACGCCGCACAGCGCCGTCCCTCTGCTGGTCCAGGGGAACAGGGCGGTTCTGGTCACGACGGTGTCCTCCTTCGGTGGGGTGGCGGCCGGTGGGGTGCCGCCGGGGCGGGCGATCGGGCCTCGGGCGGCGCGGCCGGACGGCGGTCAGGCGACGCGGGTCAGGCGCGGGTCGTACTTGTAGCCGATCTGGCGGACGGTGGCGATCGCCTCCCGGTGGCCGGGGCCGAGCTTGCGGCGGATCCGGGCGATGTGGGTGGCGATGGTGCGGGTGTCGCCGGTGTCCGGCCGGCCCCAGACCGCCTCCATCAGCTGGCGGCGGGAGTGGACCCGCAGCGGGTTGTCGACCAGGTGCGCGAGCAGCTCGAACTCCAGGTAGGGGAGGGTCAGTTGCTGCCCGTCGACGGTGACGGTGCGCTGTTCGGGGTCCACCACCAGGCCGGTGTCCGGGTCGACGGCGGGCCGGGGGGCCGGGGCGGGGCGCGGACGCCGGGGCGGGGCGGCGGCGGTGTGGTCCGAGAAGATGGCTTCGAGCCTGGGGTAGCGCACGGCCATGGCGGATGCTCCTTCGGCGGGTCGGTGCGGAGTCGGTGCGGAGTCGGTGCGGATCTGTACGAATCGGGACGGGCCGGTCAGCGGGCGGGGTGCCAGGGGTGCCAGGAGGCTTCCAGTCGGGCGGTGCCGTCCGGGGCCGTGACGGTCCGCCAGCTGGCCCGCAGCCGGGCGGGGCGGTCGGCGGAGGCGGCGGCCGGTGCCGGGGCCTGGGCCGTGACGGCGTGCAGGACGGGGCTGTCCAGCGGGCTCTCCGCCAGGCGTCGGCCCACGACGGCGAGCGCGGCGCGCAGGCGGCCGCGGCCGGCGGACGGGAGGGAGGGGTGGAACGCGGCGACGATGGACATGGCAGGTCACCTCCGTGACGGGGCGGCGGGTGGAGGGGGTGCGCGAGGGCGCGGGTGGTGCGGTCGGCGGGGCGTCAGCCGTGCGGCCGGTGGCGGGCGGCGGCGCGGCTGAGGCGGCGCGCGGCGGCCGGCGGGAGGTCCGCGAAGTCGGCGAGCCAGTCCGGGCGGTGGCCCTGGCGGGCCAGCAGGTAGGCCAGGTGCACGCGCGGCTCGTACGCGGAGGCCCGGGTGTTGGGCGTGCCGGAGTGCGGGCAGGCGCCGGGGTCGTCGAGGCGGTAGTCCCTCTCGACGCCGTCGTGCAGGGCGAGGCGGACGCGCGGGCAGTGGTGGTGAAGGGCGGTGCGCATGGCCGTACTTCCTTCCTTCCCCGGGTGCGGGGCGGTCGAGGTTTCCGGGTCGGGGCCGGGGCGGCGGCACTGTCGGGCGCCGCCCCGGCGGCGGCTCAGTGGTTGAGCGCGGTCTGGACGATCTTGATGATGACCATCACCATCGCGACCAGGAGGTAGGCGCGCAGGGCGCCCATGCCGACCTT
>NZ_JBFBIR010000122.1:0-6686 GCF_040685715.1 Kitasatospora sp. NPDC088264 | reverse complement strand
GACGTGTAATGGTGACGTCGGGTATTGGAACTGTCCGAATGCCCTTGCGGTCAGAGTGGGGCGAGGATCATGAGGACCTCGTCGCGGGTGTCGTGGGGCGCGAGCCGGAGGGCTTCGGGCCAGCGACCGATCTCACGCCATCCGAGCCGCCCGTAGAAGTCCTCCAGGCCCTCGCCGCCCCGGGCTGCCAGATGGAGCTGTTCAAGGCCAAGCTCGTCGCGGGCGATCTTCCGAAGCTCGTGGACGAGAGCGGATCCGATGCCGCGGCCGCGGAAAGCGGGGTGGGTCTGGAGGTGGTGGATGGTGCCCCAGTGCCCGACGAGTCGGTAGGGATCGCGGTTGAGGATGACCCATCCGGCAAGGACGCCGTCGACCTGGGCGGCGAGGAGTCGGCTCTGCTGCGGGTCGAGACGGCTGAGGAGCTTGTCCGCGACGGGCACGACGTCGTCCTGGCCGACCGGAGGGAACGGGAATCCGGCGGCGCCGCCGGCGTTGGTGACCGCGATCCAGCAGTCGATCAACTCTTTCCGCAGTTCAGGGACGATGTCGTGCGGGTTGGCTATCTGGACCAGGTGAAGGGCGGAGTCGTTCGGCATGGGCGGAGGATGCCAGAGGGGTCTGACATCCTCCGCGGAGTCAGGACTGAGGTGACCCCTGTGATGTGGACACTCTGATGGCGGATCTTGATGGTCCGGGAAGATGGTTCATATGGCAGGGCGGAAGTACACCCCGGAGTTCCGGGCGGACTCGGTGGCGTTGTGGCGGGCCTCGGCGGGGCAGCGGATGATGAAGGACGTCGCGGCTGACCTGGGGATCACCCGGGAGACGGGGTGAGGGCTCCGATGGTCGCGTGGCCCTTGCGGTTCGCGGCGACGGTGCGGGCCAGTGCGGCGACGGGCTCGGGCAGCTGGATGGGTGCTCGGCCGAGGTGGAGACGTACTCCCTTGTCGGTGGCGTCGACGTCTTCGACGGTCAGCCGGGTGATCGCTGCCGCCCCCTGGGCATAGAGGAGGAGAAGCAGGCCGGCGAGGCGGTCTTCGGGCTTGACGGTGTCGTCATGCAGGAGACGCCGGGCGACGTCCCAGCGGTGCTGGTCGTCCAGGGGCTGGGTGGGGCCGAACCAGCGGAGCGCGGGAACGTGGACAGTGGTGAGCTTGTTGGTCCGAGCCCAGCGGATGAAGTGGCCGGCCGTTTGGCGGTAGGCGGCGGAGTCGTCGGTGAGCCAGCGGTCGAGGTCGGCTTGCCTGCAGGTGTCCAGAGCGAGGTCGTGGGCTTCCAGCCAGTTCAGGAAGGCGACAGCCGCATGGGTGCGTTGACGGACGGCGGTGAACTGCTGCGGAGTGACGGGGCGGCCGTTGTTGCGCTGACGCAGGCGTCTGACCAGATGCCAGATTGTGTAGCGGTGCAGAAGCTTGCGCCGGTCAGGGTCCTTCTGGGCGCCAAGGATGTCGGCGAGGAAGCGTTCGATCCGTGCCATGTGCTCGTCGCGTTCGGACGTGGCCGGTGGCCTGCGCCTCGATGCTGGAGGTGACCTTGAGGAGGCCGAACTCCAACCAGGCGGCCTCGCGTTCGCTGAGGGTCAGCGGTTCGCCGCGGTAGGCGTTGTGGACCTGCGAGGTGTCCAGCCAGACGCGGTCGCTGAGCTTCTTCCCGATGTTGGGTGCGGCGTCCAGCCTCGTGGCTTCGGCGGTGATGCCTAGGAACAGCCCGAAGTCGCTGGTCTGGGATTTGTATCGGTAGGTTCGCATGTTCTCTATTCGATCTCGCGGATCTGGCTCAGCGGTCGGGTTGCGGTTCGCGGAGTCCTCCGCTGGCCCGGTGGTTGACCTCCGGGGTTCCGAGCGCCCGCCTCTTGAGGACGTCGGGGTCATGTCCAGAAGAAGAAGCGGTCGAACCAGCTCCTGGCGTGAGAGCGGAGGTTCATCACGCCGTCGTAGTCGGCCCAGTTCAGGTGCTCGGGGACGGTGATGTATCCCAGCCTGCTGAGTATGTTGGTGATCTGGCTGTGGTCGATGGGATCGAGTAGGTAGTCGGTCTCCTCTTTGTCGTAGCTCATGGGGTTGCCGAGCGTGACGGTAGCGAGGTCACCAAAGTTGCTGACGATGATCGTGATGAAGTCGGCACTGGTTGTTGCATCGGCGGGGATGGTGATCCGCCCGTGGTAGCTGGCCTCCTGGGCGTCGCGCTCGACGTTGGTGACGCAGGCGAACTGTGTGTCGATGTCGGAGACGAGTTGGTTGAACCGTGTCCGGGCAGCGGCGTGGTCGTAGGCGTCGGGGAACTCGGCGTCGCCCGAGCTGTCCAGTTCCCGCAGGAGAGCCCAAAGGTGCTGTTCATCGGTGGTCATGTGCCACTCCTGCTCGGGTCGGGTCGGTTGTTCCGGCCGCTGACGTCAGCGGCGTAGGCGGTCCAGTCGCCGGCTGCGGCTCGTTGCCATTGGACGGCGACGCTGATGTGGATGCCGAGCATGCGTGCGAGTAGTGCGGCCGGAAGTTCCTCGGCGAGTTGGAACAGCGCCGCGGAGCGGGACTGGCCGGGGAGGATGCCGATGGCGCGGAGTCGCTCGGAGAGCCGGAACGGACTGATCGGATGTCCTGGTCGTCCGCCGGGGAAGAGCCAAGGCGATGTGTCGGGGGCGCCGAGTGAGGCGTGCCCCTGGCGGTCAGTGACCACGTGGAGGACGAGGTCGGCCAGGGGGTCGGGCAGCACGACTGGCACGCTCCCGAGCTGGAGCTGAACGCGCCGGTCGTCGCGGTGCACGTGGTCGAGGGTGAGTCGGCTGATCGCGGCGGGGCGCTGGGCGTAGAGGAGGACCAGGAGGCCGGCGACTCGGTCCTCGGGTTTGAGGGTGCTGTCGCCGAGGAGCCGACGTGCCTGTTCCCACCGGGTCTCGGTGTCGATGGCGCCCATCGGCCCGGTCCAGCGCAGTGCGGGCAGGTCGAGCCGGGTCAGCTTCTGGCCCTTGGCCCAGCGGAGGAAGTGCCCGGTGTGGGAGAAGTTGTTGGTGGTCGCCTGGGCGGACCACTGGTCCAGGTCGCCTTGCCCGGCTGTCGCGAGGGTGAGATTGTGCGCGGTGAGCCAGTCCAGGAAGCTCGTCGCCGCACCCAGGTGGCGCCGGGCGACGGCTGCCTGGTTCGCGGTCGTCTCCTCGCGGGACCGTTGGCGGATGCGCCGCACCACGTGCCAGGTGCCGTACTGGTGAAGGAGTTTCCGCTCCTCCGGGTCGGTGCGCTCGGCGATCCTCCGAGTCGTCCATCGTTCGAGCTGGGCGAGGCGCTCGTCTCGTCGGGGCAGGCCGCCGGTGGCGACCAGGACGCTTCGCAGATGGGCCAGGGTCTTGCTCGGTGGAAGGTCGTCGAGCGCGGCGTGGGTCAGTGGGCCGTCGCCCGCGGTCAGCCGGGCCAGGAGGTCCACGACGGCTGGGCGGGACAGCCAGCCGAGCGTGACTGCCGGCCGGTCGGTGTCGGCCAGGGCTCGGTGCAGTGGCTCCAGTTCGGGACGCAGGCCGCAGGTGCTGTCGTGGAGCATGCTGCGGAGCTTTTCATTCAGGTGGCAACGAGCGCAGGCGCTGGAAGTGAGCCGTCCACTCGTGCCGCAGTGGGGGCAGGTCTTCCAGAAGGCGGCGTCCGGGACGAGGCAGGTGCCGCACAACGGTGCCTGACGCGTCCCGCCGCGGACGATGTCCATGCGCCCGCAGGATGAGCACGTCGCACGAAGCCGAGCGCAGGCCGGGCACCAGGGCTGACCGGTGGCCTTGGCGATGAGGCAGGGGACGGTCCTCGCGCAGATGGTGCAGGTCAGGATGCGCTGTGGTCGGCAGGTCGGACACAGCGGGCCGTCGGCCGTGCGGGTGCTCACGCGTTGGCGGCGCCCGCACTGCAGGCAGTCTTCGAGGTTGTCCGGGTCGCTGATCAGGCAGTACGGACACAGAGGTCGACCCTGCGCGTCACGGGCCGCCGGCTCACGGAGCGTTCCGCAGCGGGCGCAGGCGACCGTGCGGGCGCGGGCGTAACAGGTGCGGCAGACCCTCATCCCGTCGCGCTGTTTCGTGAGCGGCACGATGCGGCGGCAGCGGGGGCACGGTGGCCGCTGAATCGTGGTGGCGCCCGCGTCGACCAGGGTGTCGATGAGCCTCAGCAGCATGGGGACAGGAGCCTTCGCGCCGTCCCCGGTGAGCAGTTCCGGGGCATCGCTCAGAATCCAGGCGAGTTTTTGCAGGTGGGCGTGCTTGGTGACGATCGTCTCCAGCGCCAGTGAGACCGTTTGAGCTGACAGGCCCGGGTCGATCCCGGTGATCAGGGCGACCAAAGTGGATGCCGGATCGGGGTCGTCCTGGTCCGGGCACTGGCCGCAGCGCGGCCGGCCGAGGCGGTCGCGGAAGGCGACCTGCCGTTCGTGGCCGCAGGCGGAGCACTGCTGCGGGCGGACGAAGCACGGTGGGCAGTACCAGTGTTCGGCGCGTCGCTGCATCGAGGTGATATCGCGGTCGCATTCCGCGCACCGCGGCAGTGCGATCCCGGCTGCCCCGGACTGCCGAAGCGCCAGGAGGAGGTCACCGACGTTCTTCGGAGCCGGCGACCGACCTGAGGTGAGGACCGAGGGGTTCTCGACCAGGGCCGCCGCGAGCCTGCGGCGCTTGGCGCGTCCGCCGCCGGTCTGCTCGACGATCCGCAGGACGGTGCCCCGGTCGAGATCGGGATCGGCCGTCATGACCAGGTCCACGACGGTGCCCACCGGATCGCGGATAGGGTCCGGTAGCGGCGTCATTCGTCGACCGGGGTGATGCGGGCCCGCTTCGGACGCAATGTTCCGACACCCGTGTCGGAGCCGACCGCCTTCCGCTTCATGGTGGTTCCGGCCACGGCCGTCGGCTCGATGAGGTCGTCCATGGTGCAGTCCAGGATGTCCAGCAGGGCCATGAGGATCTTCAGGCTCAGACGTTCAGGGCGTTCGACGACGAGCCGGTAGACCTGGCTGGAGGACAGTTCGATGCCGCGCTCGGCCAGCAGCGGGGTGATGTCGGTGGTGGAGAACATGCCGCGCGTCGCCATGACCTGCCGCAGATGCCACTGGTAGTCGAGCTTGCCCGTCATCGGCGGTACCTCCTCGTCGTCGCGTGCTCCTCGGTAAGCGCGGGTGTGAGCGCCTTGAGCAGGGCCGTGTTCATGAAGTCGCTACTGACATGGGTATATACAGCCGTTGAGCTGTCACATTCGTGTCCAACTTGGGATTGGATGAAGCGTCGGTCGACCCCGTCCTCGGTCAGATGCGTGACATAGCTGTGGCGGACGGAATGGACGACGAGCTCTCTCGGCAGCTTCAGCGCGTCACGGTAGGCGACGAACCGGGCGTTGATCTCCGCCGGCTTGATCCGGCCGCCGCGCTCGGTCACCCACAGTGCGGGGTGGTCCTGGCAGCCGAAGCGCGGTCTGACGTTCTCGACGTAGTCAGCGACCGCCTCCACCGCCCAGTCCATGACCGACAGCACGTTCCGGCGCCGGGGCGGCTGGCCTCTCTTCGCCTTGCCGTAGCGGACGTTGAGCGTGCCGTACCGGCCGAACTGCGGTGCTGACGCGTTGCGGCCGAAGTCCACCAGGTCGAGCTTGGAGGTCTCGGTGCGGCGCAGGCCCCACCCGTAGATGACCTTGAACAAGGTGGCGTCCCGGTAGGCGGCCAGGGCGCCCTTGCGCTTGGCCCGCACCGCGCGGTCGACCTGGTCGTCGGCGTAGTCCAGGAACCGCTGGATCTCGTCGCGGGTGAAGGGCCTCGCCTCGGGACTGCCCTCGTAGTCGTTGAGGTGCGCGATGGTGTTCCACTCGTGGCAGATCGCAACCGGATGCGTCCCGAAGGCGTCCTCACAGGCCACCGACCAGCCGTAACGCCCGTCAATGAGGAACTCGCTGAACAGCCGCAGACCGCCCTGGTAGCTGCGGATTGTGGACGGCGCCAGGTGCGACTCGCCGGTCAGTGACAGCGACCACTCATCTACATGGCCCGGCAGCCAGGCCCACGGGTACTCGTTGGTGAAGTCCACGAACCGCCGGACCAGTCGTTCGCGCGCGGTGATCGTGTCCTCCTGCAGCCCGCGGGCGGCCTGCTGAGCCCGCCACCCCCGCAGCATCGCCTCGACCATCGCGTCTTCCGGCCGCAACTGGGCCACCCCGGAGACCAGCTCCAGATGAGCCGCTCCAGCCAGATCCACCCGCCGCTGCTGCCCCACTCGCCCTCCCTCTCGAAGGGCAAATCATGCATCAGACGGGATGGTAATGCCAAACTCCCAGTTCAGAAAGCCAACATGACGTCGCATTGGACACTGACGGACACCCGCCTTGACCATGCGAGCTGCGGCTTTGCGCCCATCTGATGCAATTCCCGAGGGTTGGTGTAGATGGCGGTCGAGCTGTCGTTCTCGTGACCGACCTGCTGCTGGATGAAGCGGCGGTCGACACCGTCCTCGGTGAGGTGGGTGACATAGGCGTGACGGGCGGAGTGGGCGACCAACTCCTTCGGGAGCTTCAGCGCGTCTCGATAGGCGACGAACCGGGCGTTGATCTCCGCCGGCTTGATCCGGCCACCCCGCTCGGTCACCCACAGCGCGGGGTGTTCCTCGCAGCCGAACCGCGGCCGGACGTTCTCGACGTAGTCGGCGACGGCCTCCACCGCCCAGTCCATCACCGACAGCACGT
>NZ_JBFBIR010000121.1:0-7029 GCF_040685715.1 Kitasatospora sp. NPDC088264 | reverse complement strand
CCAGCGCCCCGACCCCGTCCTCCCGCCAGGCCTGGTGCCACTGGTAGGCCGATTTCGCGGTCACCCGCAGCCTGCGGGCAACCTCCCTCGGCGGGACACCTTCGTCGAACAACGCGGCGGCCTCCAGCCGTACCGCCTCTCGACACTGACGTGCCTTCGCCGTCAGCCCGCCCCCATCCGCATAGCGCATACCAACGGCATAGCGCGCAAATGACTGCCAGTCAGCTACACAAACAGGCCAATCACCTTGAAGCGCCGAGGGCAGTAAACGGCGCCGGGATGAGCCCGGCGGGTTCCCGTCTATCGGTCAGGCGGTGTCCGGCATAGAGGCGGCGCGAGTCCGGTCTGCGGCCGCCGCCCCGCAGTCGCCGGTGCTGGGGACCCTGGACCGGCAGCAGAAGGCGGTTTGGGTGACGGCCCCGGGAGACAGCGCCACCTTGTGCTTCCCCTGGAAACCGAGCCGTTCCGCTGCGCCATGGGGTGGTTCACGCCGTGCCCCGCCCGGACCTGTGGGGTCGGCGGTGCTCAGCGGTCGTCGCCGAGTTCCTGGTGCATCTGCGGCTGGTCGTCCTGGTCGTGGGTGAGCGCGAACTTCTGGATCTCGTTGAACGTCTTGGAGGCCATGCCGAGGACGTCCTTGTAGGGGTTGACTCCGGTGGTCTTCTGGACGGAACCGCCGAGGAGCCCGCCGCCCAGGCCGCTGACCACGCCGTGGCCGGCGGCGAGCGGACCGGAGGCGAGGTCGAGGACGCCCTTGGGCACGCCGGCCATGTCGGCGTACTCGTCGGTGAGCGCGTGCCGGACCAGGGCCATGAGCGCGTCGTGCGTGGGGCCGGGGTAGAACTGCTTGTAGAAGTCGACGGCCTGCTGCGTCATGAAGACGCCGTCCTCGGACTTCTTCCACTCGTCGTTGCGCGCCTGGTTCCAGATGCGCGTGACCAGGTCGGCGTCCTTGGGCAGTTGCCACCGCTCGGGAGTGCCGAGGTAGTGGTTGACGTAGTGCCAGGCACACATGAACCCGTGGGCGTCTTCCTTGGAGACGTCGATGCCGAGGTTCTTCATCGCCTCCAGGATCTGCACGCTGAACACGCAGGAGGCGCCGGTGGTGTATTTGATCGACACCGGCTCGCCCCACTTGGCGTAGTCCCACGCGCCGCTCTTCTTGTGCAACTGCCGTACGGAGGCGTGGACCAGGCGGACCTTGGTGACGTTCGCCGCGAGGGTGCCGTCGCGCAGGGCGTTCTTGTTGCCCATGTCGAGGAACAGCCGGGACGACTGCGACAGGCGCCGGCCCGGGCCCTTGACGCCGCCGAGCCGCCCGGTCGAGCGGAGCGTGAACGCGCCGGTGGGGGAGAGGTAGGTACCGATCAGGCCGACGGTGCCCTGGAGCATGGTCACTTCGCCGTGGTGGTGGCCGAAGAAGCCCTCCGCGGCGTCGACGTCCGCCTCCGACCAGTCCGGCGGCGGCGCCGCGGCCTCCCGCAGGAAGTCCGCCAGCCGCTGGGGCAGTTGGGAGAGGTCCTGACCGGGCTTGAGCGTCCCGATGGTGCGGAAGAGGGCGTTGACGCCGTCGATTTCCTTGTGGTCGATCAGATCGGAGACGAGCTGATCGGCCTGCGGGTCACCTGCCTGGCCCGCGGCCTCCAGCTCTTGCGTCGCGTTCTGAGTCGTCAAAGCCACAGAAGGGCTCCTTCCTTCGCTGAGGGGGAAGCCGCCGGTCGGCACGTGCCGGGAACTGTGGTCGACATGGCGTCCCGGGCAGATGGATCAGCGAGCAGCGGCATGCCTCCGACTCTGGCGGAACGTCGTACCTCAGCTGAGCGAAAAAACGTTTCGCCCTCCCTCGAACGAGTGAAGGGCACCACGGTGGACCTGTCCGGCCACGGCACGAGGCGCGGTGGCGGGCCGTCTGTCGTGCTACCGGGACGCCGCCACGACACTGTCCCGCAGCACCTCGATGGCGGGCGTCCACGTGTCCACTCCGTCCAGGGCGTGCAGCCAGTGCCCTGTGGGATTGGTGGACAGCTGCTGGGGCCGGGTGCCGTATCCGGGTCGGGGCTCGTGGCCCGGGGTGTAGTTCTAGGCGTGCTCCCGGTCCCGTCGTCCGCCTATCGCCCTGCGGATCGGCCTGTACCCGGCCGGGCTGTGGGCCGAGATCGCGGCGAACGCTCCGGCGTCCGAGCCCGGGCCCGCCAGGGAAGCCGCCGGGTGAGGGCCTGCCCGGCGACCCGGAAGGTTCGTACACCCCACTACCTTCTCTGGCCATGAACATGGGGGAGTGGCTTGTCGCCGCAGCAACAGTGACCGTCGCGCTCGGGGGAGCAGCGGCCTGCACGTCGAGCGGGGCGCCGACGACGGCCGCCGTGCCCGTGCCTGCCTCGGCGTCGCCTGTTGCGGGCACCCCGGAGTGGGCCGCGAAGTGGCTCGGCGACCCCGAGAGGAGCCGCAATGCCTCCCGGGTCGTCGGCCGCTACGCCCGGCTCGCCATCGTCCAGAGCGGCGGGCGTCAGGGCGATGCGGCTCTGTGCGACGCGGCTTTGTGCGACGCCGAGTGGGCGAAGTTCACCCCGGCCCGGAAGGTGGTGCTGGACCGCGACGGCTTCGGCGAGGGCTGCCAGGTCGCCGCCTAGCTACTGAAGTTGAATTCGTGATGTCGCTCGGATGGGTGAAGCAGTAGCGTTCGCCTGCCGTTGGAGGGTTGGTCCCGGTAGTCGTGTGCTGTGAGGTATGCACAGGGTGGCGGTTTGACCGACGCGGAGAGGGCCGCGCGGGAGCGGATCCGACGGCAGGCCGTGGATCGCTTCGAGGGCGGTGAGAAGAATCGGGACATCGCGGCCGCACTGCGGGTGAGTGTGCGTTCGGTGGAGCGCTGGCGCCGGCAGTGGCGCGAGGACGGCGCGGCAGGAATCGCCTCGAAGGGTTCGCCGGGTCGTCCAAAGCTTTCCGATGCCCAGATCATGAGGCTGGAGCGGGAGTTGGAGCGTGGGCCGCTTGCCCACGGCTGGGACGACCAGCGATGGACCTTGGCTCGGGTGAAGACGCTGATCGGCCGGATGTTCCACGTTTCCTACACCGTGGAGGGCACGTGGGTCCTGCTCAAGCGGCACGGCTGGTCCTGGCAGCAGCCGGCCCGCCGGGCCATCGAGCGTGATGACGCGGCCGTCGAGTTGTGGAAGAAGGAGACGTGGCCGCGGGTAAAAGCGCCGCGGCGGCCCGCGAGGCCTGGCTTGTCTTCGAGGACGAAGCCGGGCAGTCGATGAGGCCGCCGCGCGCCCGGACCTGGGGTCGGGTCGGCTGCACGCCCGTGGTTCGGGTGCGCGGCCGAGGAGGCGGCCGGGTCTCCATGGCGGGGCTGAGCTGCTACAAACCCGGTCAGCGCTCGCGGATGTTCTACAGCTTCCACGTCTACCGGGGCCGCAAAGGTGAGAAGAAGGGCCTGACCTGGCAGGACTACCGGGACCTGCTCATCCGGGCGCACATCCAGCTCAGCGGTCCGATCGTGCTCGTGTGGGACAACCTGCGTGCCCACCTGATGCCGCCGATGCAGGAGTTCATCAAGGCGAGCAAGGACTGGCTGACCGTCTTCCAACTCCCCTCGTACGCTCCCGACCTCAACCCGCAAGAGGGCGTCTGGTCGCTGGTCAAGCGCACCATTGGCAACCTCGCCGCCGCCGACATCGACCAACTCGCCCGAGCCGTCAAGCGCAGCCTGAAGAGACTCCAGTACCGCCTTCACCTCATCGACGGATGCCTCGCCACCACCGGCCTGATCATGGATGGCTGACCAGATCTCAGACCGACATCACGAATTCAACTTCAGTAGTACAGGTCCGAGCTGCGGATCGTCGCCCAGCTGATGCTCCGGCCGCCGCTGGGGTTGACGAAGACGACCTTGAGGCCGCCGAGGGCGGAGACCTGAAGGCTGGCCTTCTGCAAGGAGCTGGACTTGAAGGTGTTGGCGGACCAGCAGAGGCGGCTGTTGGCGTCGTAGACGACGAAGTTCCCGTCGCCTTGCATGATCGCCTTGTAGCCGCAGCCCCAGGTGTTGGCCTGCCACACGGGGTGGACGAGACTTGCCTCCTGGTAGGCCCGGTAGAGGACGAGGTTGCCGTCGTTCTGCAGGATCAGCTGGGTGTCTCCCGCTTCGATGTGGCCGCCGCGGTAGAGGATGCCGGGCTCGTCCATGTCCGCGGTCGGCAGGTCGTAGGCTTGCGCGGTCCCTGCCGACGCCACCGTCCCGACCAGTGCCAGCATGCCGGCCGCCATCCCGAGGGTCATGTGCCGCAGCGTCTTCGTTGTCTTCATTTCCCCGTGTGCCTCTCTCGTCTGTTCGCGCCCGTGAACGCGTGGGGCGCCCTGTGCAGGAAGGATCATGCGCGAAGGCGGTAAACAAACGATCAACGCCCACGTGGACCGGCGTCAGCCGAGGCCGGCCACCGAGCGCGTCGAGCCGGCGTCAGGCGGGGTGTGCGACGGCCGGTAGGGAGTCCGAGCGGCTCGCCGACCTGGGGTGCGAACGCGGCACAACTGTCCGACCGCCGCGTACGACCGGGTGCCGACCAGGGCTTCCGGCGCAGCGATCCGCACCACGTGAAGCACGGCTGGCACCTTCCACGACGGTGCCGCATCAGCCAGGCCCGCAGGCTCCGTCCGTTCGATCGCCGTACCCGGCTGATGAACGGGTGACTTGACGACAGACAGCGACGGGACGGCCCGCTGTTCGTGCTCCCGCACCGGATGGTGGGGTCCGCCCCGTCGGCGCCACGTGGACGACCAGCGTACGGCTACCAACGGGAGGGCGTTCACAGCGCGCCACTGCTTCCCCGATGAGAACAGGAAAGACGTATACGACGGTTGGGGCGGGTGGTTCGCGAACCTGGACTCGGCTGAGGTCAGCCACCGGAACACCACGGTGGACGTGGCGCTCGTGAAGGCCGGCAACACCGACTTCTTCAAGCCGACTGTGTGGCGGGGCGCCAGTACAAACAGTAGCGGCTCCCAAGGACAGACGAAGTCCGCGGTGGTCGGCGCCGACAGTCCGGTGGTGGGCAACATCGTGATCACCTCCGGGGCCAGTTCCGGCGAGCTGGGGGGGATCCAGGTCAAGCGCAAGGTTCTCCAGTACGAGGCCCAGGACGGCAATGGCAACAGCAAGCTGTTCGGGCCTGCGTGGAGCGCCAAGCAGCAGTCGAACGGCCCGGCGGCCGGAAGGGGAGACAGCGGCGGGCCGGTGTTCGTCCCCGCGCCTGAGGGCGTCACGGCGGTCGGGATCATTTCGGCAGGTGACCAGCCGGTCTCCTGCCCCGAAGGGGGCGGCCGGTTCTGCGGGAGCGTCCTGAAGTTCGTCGACATCGCGGACGCGTCGGGCCTGCTCGAGGCACCCATTGAGTACCAGACGTCCGGCGGGGAGGCCGCAGTCCAATTCTCGCCCTCGGTCCGGGATTCCGGCAGCGAGTTGCCGTCCAGCGGCGTCCATGAGGAACTCATGTCGGCGAACAACGGATTCGAAGCGATCTCGAAGGCGGCAGCACCGCCCCGGGTCCCGAGGTCCAGGCCGCCCGGGGCGAAGCGGAGAATCCCAACAACGAATGGGTCTTCTGGGACAAGGGCAACGGGATGTGGCAGATCGAGACGGCCTACGGTGGCGGCATGGTCATCGACCACAACCCGGATACGCACCGGACCCATCTCGCCCACGCCCAGGACGGCAACAACAACCAGCTCTGGTCGTTCCAGGGTGTGGGCGACGGCTGGAACCAGCTCGTGAACGCGGCAGGCGGCTGCCTCACCGCTGACCGGGAGGGCGACGGGCTGGGCGTGTGGGCCTGCAACTCCAACAACGCCGGCCAGAAATGGCGAGTCGGCTGACAGCGTTCGTAGCAGTACGGCTTCAGGGGTGGCGGGCCCGAGATGCCTGCCACCCCAGTGGTGCCTCTCGCGGCCTCGGGTAGGCCCCGGGGCGCCGATCGAGCGGATCTCGGCCCGGCGTACGAGGCAGCGGTCCGCCGCGCCGGGCGCAAGGCTGGTGAGCCTGTCGGCAGGATGCGGTCCCGTGCGGCGGAGGCTGAGGCCGCGAGGCTGAAGTACGAGCGGAAGCGCATGGAACCGCCCGTCCTCGCCTGGCTACAATCCCAACTCGGCACCACTCGGCACCGCCACCCCCGCCGACGACCTCACCAACCGGTACAACCGTCTCGGCGCTGCCCGCGCCGTCGCGACCGAAGTCCTGGCCGAACGCAGCGCTGGGCTGCTCGCCGACCCGCTGCGCCGCGTCGTGGACGGCGTCGTCACCGTGGATCGCGCGGCCAGCTTGACCGGCGTCGAACGTCAACTCGCCCAGCTCCAGACCACCCTGGGACCGGACGAGGCCGCGCCCAGCGACGACACCACCCCCCCACCTGGACACCGGCACCCTCGTACCTGCGCGCCGCAGCCGATGAAGCGCCCCACCGACACCACCACGGACGAGCCGGACGATGCGGACGTTACTGGCGAACTCGACACCGCGTGGCAGCAGTTGGCCGCCGCCCAGGCCGCCGTCCTCGCCGCGCTCACCTCAAAGGGCTGGCGTTAACGCACCACGCGTCGGTGCGGGCCCTGGATGAAGGCCGGCGCGGTCTCGTTCGCCGCTCTCGCGTGAGGCGCGCCGTAGTGGTGTCGCCCATCTCCGGGGCGACCAGAGCGTGCAGGGTGAGGTCGTCCGCCCCCGTACGGCCCTGTGCGTGGGCCGTACGGTTGGGCGGAGCTGTGGGCCGGGTTGCCGGAGGCCGGTCAGGTGTCGGTTGCGGGTTCCTGGCCGCGCGGGGTGCGGCGGAGTTGTTCGTTGAGGCGCAGGGCTTCTTCGAGTTGGTCTTCGAGGATGATGATGCGGCAGGCGGCTTCGATGGGGGTGCCCTGGTTGACGAGGTCGCGGGCGCGCATGGCGATGCGCAGTTGGTAGCGGGAGTAGCGGCGGTGGCCGCCTTCGGAGCGCAGGGGGGTGATGAGGCGGTGTTCGCCGAGGGCGCGTAGGAAGCCGGGGGTGGTGGC
>NZ_JBFBIR010000120.1:0-7393 GCF_040685715.1 Kitasatospora sp. NPDC088264 | reverse complement strand
GCCCGTTTCATGCTGTTGTGGTCCGGGTCGAAGGGGGCGCCGGGGGTGGTGCCGCCGGCGCCCCAGGCCCCCGTCCCGCCGATCGCGATGCCGCCTCCCGGGCCCGGGCCGCTCAGTCCCTGACCCCGGACAGCGCGAGCGGCAGGTGCCGGGGCCCGCGCAGGACGGGGCTGCGCCGGTACTCGGGCGGGTCCTGGAGCAGCCGGGGGCCGTCCAGGCGGTGGATGAGCGCGGTGAGCGCGAGCTGCGCCTCGACTCTGGCGAGCGGTGCGCCGAAGCAGCTGTGCACGCCGCTGCCGAATCCGAGGTGCTGGTTGTCCGGGCGGGTCGGGTCGAAGCGGTCGGGCTCCTGGAACCGCAGAGGGTCCCGGTTGGCGGCGGCGAGCACCAGGATCAGCGGCGCGCCCTTGGGGACGGTGACCCCGGCGACCTCGATGTCGGTGAGCGCGGTGCGCTGCGGCAACAACTGGACCGGGGGTTCGTAGCGCAGCAGCTCCTCCACCGCGCGCGGCATCAACTCCGGCTTTTCGCGCAGCAGTTCCAGGCTTTCCGGCTGGCGCAGCAGGGTGAGCACGCCGTTGGTGATCAGGTTGACGGTCGTCTCGTGCCCGGCGATGAGCAGCAGGACCGCGGTGGCCATCAGCTCCGTCTGGGTGAAGCCGCCCGACGGGCCGGGGTCGTTGACGAAGGCGGAGAGCATGTCGTCGGACGGCTTGCCCCGGCGGCTCTCGGCGAGTTCGCCGAGGTACAGCCCCATCTCCATCCGGGCCTGCGTGGCCGCGCGCTGGCGCTCGGCCGGATCGCTGTCGGGAGTGGGGTCGAAGCCCGCGATCAGCGTCTCGGACCAGGCGTGGAACCGCGGCTCGTCCTCGCGCGGCACGCCGAGCAGCCGGCAGATGACGGTGACCGGCAGCGGGTAGGCGAAGTCCTCGACCAGGTCGATCCGGTCGCGGCCCCGGAGCCCGTCGACCAGTTCCCCGGTGATCCGCGCGATCTCGTCGTGCATGGCGTCGACCCGGTCGGGCGCGTGGGGCGGGCCGAAGGGCCGCATGGCGATGTTGCGCAGCCGTTCGTGCTCGGGGTCGTCCCGGCCGATGAAGGCGACCGGGACGCTGCCCTGCATCTCGTCCGGGACGGTGCGGTTGCGGCGGTCCGAGCTGATCCTCGGGTCGTGCAGCAGCGCGGCGACCTCGTGGTAGGTGCCGACCAGGTAGCTGCCGTCGTCCTGGCGGGCCACGCCGTGGTCGCGGAGCTCGGCGTACAGGGGGTAGGGGTCGGCGCGGTTGGCGTAGTCGGTGATCCGGCGGAACAGGGTGTCGGCGGCGGCCATGCGCGGTGGCTCCTCGGAGGTGGCGGCGGTAGTGGTCCTCGACGGGCGGCGGGGCCCGGTGGGCGTGCGCCCGTCGAGCGGTGGCGGGTGGGCTCAGCCGCCCCAGCGCCGCAGGGTCAGCCGCCGGTCGGGCAGGTGGCCGGTGAGGGCGACGGTCGGGCCGTGCGAGAGCACCTTCGGGTCGGGCACGTCGGAGGGGACCGGGATGCGGGAGGCGGGCGGCTCCACGCCGTCCCAGTCGGGCGGGAACGGCGCGGCGGCCTCGATCAGCCGCTGGTAGTGCTCCAGCCACTTGGCCCGGTTCACGCTGACGGCGGCCGTGATCCGGCCCCGGTACCCGTAGACCGCGACGAGCCGGCGCTCCTCGACCGAGCCCTGGGCGAGGACCACGTGGTCGGAGAAGGTGGGCACGCCGACGGACTTGATGTTGAGCCCGAACTGGCTGGACCAGAAGGAGGGGACGCTCAGGTGCGGCCGCCGTTGCGGCCCCGGGCTGACCATGTTGTGCGCCGCCACCTCGGCCTGCGCGACCGCGTTGCCCCAGTGTTCGAGGGAGAGCAGCTGGTACTCGAAGAGGGGGTGCGGGAAGCGGGCGACGTCGCCCGCGACGAAGACGTCGTCGGTGACGATCCCGTACATGTTGAAGGCGCGGCAGCCCGCGTCGCAGGCCACCCCGCGCGGACCGGCGGCGAGCCCCGACTCGGCCAGCCATTCGGTGTTGCGGACGGCGCCCAGGGCGACCACGGCGACGTCCGCCTCGATCCGGGTGCCGTCGGAGAGCTCGGCGCCGGTGAGCCGGCCCGCTCGGCCGGTCAGCGCGGAGACGGTCACCCCGCAGCGCAGGTCGACGCCGTGGGCGAGCTGGACCTTGGCCGCGAGGGCGCCGAAGGCCCCGCCGAGGGCCCCGACCAGCGGGGCGGGGCCGCGCTCGGCGACGGTCACCGCCAGGCCGCGCTCCCGGCAGGCGGAGGCGATCTCGGAGCCGGTGAACCCGGCGCCGATCACCAGCACCCGCTTCGGGCCGGCGTCCAGCCGCTCGGCCAGGCCGGCCGCGTCCTCGGCGGTGCGCAGGGTGAACACCCCGTCGAGTGCGGCCTGCTCGGCCTTCGGCCAGGGCCTGGCCCGGGTGCCGGTGGCGATCAGCAGCCGGTCGTAGGGCAGCTGCTCGCCGTTCGCGAGCAGGACCTGCCTGCCGGCCCCGTCCACACCGGTGGCGCGGACGCCGAGCTTCCACTGCGCGTCAACCTTGCGGCGCCGGGGCAGCGCGGTCTCCTCGGCGCGCACCCGCCCGAGCAGCACCTGTTTGGACAGGGGCGGCCGGTCGTACGGGGGAAGGTGTTCCTCGCCGACCACGGTCAGCTGCCCGGCGAAGCCCTCGTCCCGTAGCGTCTCGGCGGCGCGCAGGCCGGCCAGCGAGGCGCCGACGATGACGATCCGGCCGTTCTTGAGGTCATCGGACATCGGACCGGCCCTCCTCCTCGACCACGATGGCCTGCACCGGGCAGGCCGCGACGGCCCGCCGGACGCGGTCACGCTGGTCCTCGGCGGCCTGCGGGGTGTAGAGCAGGGCCTCCTCCCCGTGCAGCTCGAACACTCGGGGAGCGAGGAACGCGCATTGCGCGTAGCCCTGGCAGCGGTTGAGGTCGACGACGATCTTCACGGTCTCTCCTCCCGGGCACGTCTGTGTCCGTCCTACCGCCGCCGGAGCGGCCGCGCGCCCGGTACTGCTCCGTGGGAGCGGTCGCGGAGAGTGGCCGCCGGGGAACGCCGGGGGCCAGGAGAGCAGTTCGCCCGGCCGGACACGGCCTAGTTCGGCGACTCCAGCCCGAGGGCCCAGCGGTGGGTGGTGTAGCCGCCCATCCGGGTCGGGTGGCGCTCCACGAGCGTCACGGTCAGGCCGTCGGCCGTGCGGCGCAGCGTGCCGGTGAACCGGCGCAGGTCGTCGCCGGACAGTGGGAGCAACTCGGCGAGCACGGTGGCGTCGAGGTCGCGCCCGACGGCGCGCAGCACCCCCGCGTCCAGCACCAGGACGGTGCCGTCGGCCAGCACCACCGGCGCGGGGGCCTGCGGGTCGGCGAGCAGCGGGCCGTTCTCGATCCCCCCGCCGGGCAGCAGCCGCACCACCCGGCTCCCGGTCGGCCGGCGGCGGTCGGTCTCGACGACGCGCAGGCCGCCGCCGACCACGTAGTGGCCGTAGCTGCGCCAGGAGTCGACCAGGGTGGCGTCCCGGTCGTAGGCCCAGGTGTCGAAGGCGCCGTAGCCCTCCAGGCCGAGCACGAAGCGGCCGCCGCCCAGGGCCGTGCCGCGCTCGCCGCGCAGTTCGGCGACGAGGGCGCCGTCGTCGAGGTCCAGCAGCAGGGCCGGGCCGAGGTGGCCCCAGGCGGTGTACTCGAAGGAGTCGGTGGTGACCAGCGCCCGGCCGCCGGAGAGGTGGGCTGCGTTCGGGCGCCCCGCGCAGGGGCGGCGCCAGCGGACCAGGCCCTCGGTGTCGACACAGCTGATCTCGCCGTCCCGGCCGTACAGCGCCAGGCCGCCGTGGCGGGCCAGCGGCCCCTGCGGGCGCCCCTGTGGCCGCCCGCCGCTGCGGCGGTGGTGGTCCTGGACGGTGACACGCCAACTCCCCATGATCCGGATGCTAACGGACCCCAGCGGGCCGTGGAGGGCGTTTGCGGAGGGTGCCCGGACGGCCGGGACGGCGGACAATCTCCCCAGGCGCAGAGGAGGAGGCGGCGGTGGAGTTCGAGGTGTTGATCGAGACCCCGCAGGGGTCGCGGAACAAGTACGTGATGGACTTCGCGGCGGGCCGGATCCGCCTCGACCGCACCCTGTTCACCGCCACCCGCTACCCCGCGGACTACGGCTACGTCGAGGGCACCCTCGGCGGCGACGCGGAGCCGCTGGACGCGCTGGTGCTCGGGGGCGAACCGGCCGTGCCGGGGTGCGTGATCACCTGCCGGGCGGTCGGCATGTGGGTGATGCGGGACGAACGCGGGCCGGACCAGAAGGTGCTGTGCGTCCCCGCCCACGACCCGCGCTACGGCGACCTGCGCGACATCGGCGACCTGCGCGAGTTCGACCTGCTGGAGATCACCCACTTCTTCCAGGTCTACAAGGACCTGGAGCGCGGCAAGTCGGTCGAGGGCTCGCACTGGGCGGACCGGGAGGCCGCGTACGCGCAGATCGCCGAGTCCCGGGCGCGCGCGGCGGGGACGCGCTTCGCCCGGCCGGTGTAGCCGTCCCCGCCGCGCGCCCGGGGCTCAAGAACCGGGCGCGGCACCGGGGCTCAGAACCGGGCGTGGCGCAGGATCTCGCGGACCTGGTCGGCGATGGCGGCCTCGTTCTGCTCGAACTCCGGGGCGGTGAGGCGGTCCTGCTGGGCGGGCAGGCCGGTGAGCACGGGGGTGTGCAGGTGGCCGCCGGGGAGGTCGGGGGCGAGGTCGAGGCGCAGGCGGTTGGAGCGGTAGGCGACCTCGTTGGAGAGGTACCCGCCGCCGCCACCGGCGACGGCGCGGGAGCCGGGGGTGGGGCCGTCCGCGCGGTCGACGGGGTCGACGCCGCCCTCGGGGATCTCGGTGACGGTGGTGTTGAGGCGGACGGGGTAGGGCTGTTGGACGGCCGTCATGGCGTCGGTGGGCAGGGTGGTGCGGATGAACTCCGGGCCGTCGTCCAGGCCCGGGGCGGTGACCGGGTGCTGCCGGGTGCCGCCGGAGAGGGTGCCGGTGTTGTCGGTGGCGGGATCGGCGGAGCGGGCCCGCCCGGCCCAGGCCTCCAGGGTGAACAGGCCCGGGTAGCCCTGGCTGATGCTGGTGATCAGGTCGGCGGCCTGCGGGCCGGGGGTGAGGTGCGGGCCGAAGGCGCGCTCGACGACGCCGTCGTCGAAGTCGCCGTAGCGGACCGGCAGCAGGACGGCCCGGACTTCGGCGGGGCTGCCGTCGGCGAGGGTGATCCGCCGTCCGTGCAGTTGCAGCACGGCCGCGCCGGAGGGGTTGGCGCGGCGCGGCTCGGTGTCGAGGCCGTACGGGTCGAAGCCGCTGACGAAGATCCGCCGGACGCCGGGGGCGGCGGTGAAGCCGTCGTCGAGGCCCCGGGAGGCGTCCTCGAAGCGGGCCCGGAGGTCGGCCGGGTCGACGTCGAACCCGGGCTGCCAGCGGGCCAGTTGGACGGTCATCGCGAGCCTGGTCCAGTACAGCGGGCGGTCGTCGCGGGCGGGGAGTTCGCCGCTGGGCCGCCGGCCCTGGGCCCGGTCCACCCCGGCCTGCCAGAGCGCCCGGCCCCAGGCGCCCGCCACCCGTTCCGCCTGCCGGGTGTTCCGGGCGGCGCACAGGGCGGCGGGGAAGCCCCGGAGCAGGTCGCGCAGGCCGGAGCGCTCGGTGAAGGCGGTCGTCCGCTGGTCCTGGAGCCGGGCCTGTTCGGTGTCCACCGCGGCGGTGCCGACGACCTGGCAGGCGGCCGGGCCGGCCTGGGCGGCGGCCGGGGCGAGCAGGGCGGCGAGGGTGCCGGTGAGGGCGGCGGCCAGGGTGGCGGCGCGACGAAGGCGTGTCATGTCACCTGACAATAGGTCGGGAGCCGACACCCCGCCAGGGCACCCCGCCCGAGCGCCCCGGCCGGCAAGGCCGCGCCGCGGGCCTGTGGCCTGCTGGAACGTCCCGTCCAGTACTGACGGGAAGTCGGGAACCGGCGCGAGCTCTACAGCGTTGTCGTGGTCGAACAGCGGAAACAGCGGTAATTCGAACGGTTGCGGAGGAGTCCCATGAGTGTGGCCCTGACGAAGGGCGGCAACGTCTCCCTGGGCAAGCAGGCCCCCGGGCTGCGGGTCGTACGGGTCGGCCTCGGCTGGACGGCCGGCGCCGGGTACGACCTGGACGCCAGCGCCCTGCTCTGTGACGCCTCCGGGAAGGTCGTCTCGGACCAGCACTTCGTCTTCTTCAACAACCTGCAGAGCCCGGACGGTTCGGTCCGCCACCAGGGCGGCGCCGGTGGCGGCGACGACCAGGAGCGGATCGACGTCCGGCTCGCGGACGTCCCGGCCGGGGTGGAGAAGATCGTCTTCGCGGTCGCGGTCTACGACGCGGTGCAGCGGCGCCAGAGCTTCGGCCAGGTCCGCGGCGCGTACATCCGGCTCACCGACCCGGAGGGCGGCGCCGAGACGGCCCGTTACGACGTGGCGGCCGAGGCGGGCAGCGAGACGGCGATGGTGTTCGGCGAGCTGTACCGGCACGGTGCGGACTGGAAGTTCCGGGCCGTCGGGCAGGGGTACGCGTCGGGGCTCGCGGGCATCGCCGCCGACTTCGGGGTGGACGTCCTGCAACCGGCGCCCGCCGCCCCCGCGCCCGCCGCGCCCCCGCCGGCTCCGGTCGTGCCCGCCGCGCCGGCCATGGCGCCCGCCGCGCCGGCCATGGCGCCCGCCGCGCCGGCCATGGCGCCCGCCGTGCCTGCCGTGCCCGCCGTGCCTGCCGTGCCCGCCGTGGCGCCCGCTGTCCCGATGACCCAGCCAGGACCAGGGAGTTCCCCCGTGACGTGTTTCTTCGACCCCTCGCACGGCCTCGGCTCGACGGCGGTGCTGTGGTCGCCGCAGTGGGGCGTGCCGCGCCAGATCGAGACCTGCGCCGCCTGCGCCCAGCGGGTGCAGACCACCGTGCCGCCGTTCTACACCCCGCAGCAGGGCTACCCGCAGCCGGTCCAGCAGGGCTATCCGCAGCCGGTCCAGGGCCAGCCCGCTCAGGGCCAGCCGGGCCAGGGCGGGCGCCGCTTCGGCACCGGCGCGCTGATCGGCGCGGGCGCGGCCGGCCTGGTCGGCGGCGCGCTGCTCAACGAGGCGTTCAGCGACGACACGCCCGAGGTGGTTGTGAACAACTACTACGAGGGCGACGACGACAGCTTCTTCTAGGCCGCTCCCCGGGTCGCCCCCGGACCGCCCGCCCTCCCGCCGGCCGCGCAGTTCGACGCCGCCCGGCAGGTCGGCTACGTCGAGGCGCACGGGGCAACAGCCCGGGCAGGGTGCCTGCCGGGGCGTACTCGTATCTCCGCTGTGCCACGTGCCCAATCGTCCCTCAGCCCCCGACG
>NZ_JBFBIR010000119.1:0-7516 GCF_040685715.1 Kitasatospora sp. NPDC088264 | reverse complement strand
CACCACCTACACCCTCACCCCCACCCACAACAACCAACACACCAAACTCACCATCACCTTCACCACCACCCCCCACGGATGGCCCACCCTCCTCCCCAAACACACCATCCCCAACCAACACACCAAAGCCACCCACAACGCCCTCACCAACCTCAACCACCAACTCACACACAACACAAACACCACAGACGCAGACAGGAGCACCTCGTGACCACCACCACTGACATCACCATCACCGACCTCACCACCACCACCCCCGACGGCGCCCGCCTCACCGTCGCCATCCACCACCCCGCCCACATCGACCCCCACGACACCACCCCCACCAGCACGCCCCTGATCGTCCTCGCCCACGGCTGGGGCGCCACCCACACCGTCTGGCACGCCACGGCCCGACTGCTGGCCGCCCAGGGCCACACCGTCGTCGCCTACGACCAGCGCGGCCACGGCACCAGCACCCTTGGCGACAAGGCCCTCACCATCCAGCAACTCGGGCACGACCTCGCCACCGTCGCCGACGCCCTCGCCCCTCACCGTCCCGTCGTCATCGCCGGCCACTCAGGCGGCGGTTACGCCGCGCTCGCCTACGCCACCCAGCTCTACGCCGACGCCCCCCGCACCGCGCCCCAGCGCCTCGTCGGCCTCCTCCTCGCCGCCAGCGCCGCCGACGACCAGCAGACCCCTCCGGGCGAACTCCGCATCATGAAGACGAAGGCCTTCCAGCGCGCCCTCAAGAGCCCCCGGCTCGGCCGCCAGCTCCTCAAGAAGACCCTCCACCCCAACACCCCCGCTCACACCCAGGAGACCAACCGCCGTCTCTTCGCCAACACCAACCCCCACACCCGTCTCACCACCTTCGCCTCCACCAGCACCATGGACCACACCCCCCACCTCCGGAACATCACCACCCCCACCACGATCCTTCGTGGCACCCACGACACCTCTGTCGGCCAGACCCACATCCGCACCCTCCAAACCCACCTCCCCTACACCACCGTCGACACCCTCTCCGACGCCGGCCACATCCTCCCGCTCGAAGCCCCTCACCAAATCGCCCGCCAGATCCACCAGCTCACACTCACTTCGCAGCGGTGACCACCACCTCCCTCACCACCGAGCTGGGCAGGCTCCTGCCGCCAACTGTCCACTGCACCGAGGCCTTCGGGCCGCCGCCCCAGGGCGCGCTCCTTCCTGCGGAGCGCGCCCACATCGGTGGCCGATCGCCCCGCAGGCAGCGGCAGTTCACCGCCGCCCGCACGCTCGCCCGTCGTGCTCTCGCCCAGCTCGGCCACCCTCCGGTCCCGCTGCTCCCGGGGCCGGGCGGGGCCCCCGAGTGGCCGTCGGGGACCGTCGGGAGCATCACCCACTGCGACGGTTACACCGCTTGCGCTGCGGCGCACGCGGCCGATGTCATCTCGCTCGGCATCGACGCCGAGCCTGCTCTGCCGCTCCCCGACGGGGTCCTCGCCCTCACCGCTTCCGAGGACGAGCGTCACCGGATCGGCCGGCTACCTCACGGCCAAGTCCCTTGGGACCGGCTGCTCTTCAGCGCCAAGGAGGCCACCTACAAGGCCTGCTACCCGCTCACCCGACGCTGGACCGGGCTGGCCGGCATCTCCGTGCGCCTCCACCCCGACCGCACCTTCACCGCCCACCACCCCCACCTGCCCGGCCGTTGCCACGGCCGCTGGACCAGCACCGATGCCGTCCTCCTCACCGCCCTCACCATCCCGCACGGGACCACGACCGGCTGAGCGCGCAGCACCGCAGCACCGCAGCACCGCAGCACCGCAGCACCGCAGCACCGCAGCACCGCAGCACCGAGGGGACAGTCGACGGATCGGTCAGAGGGACCACCCGACCGGCAAGGAGCCCGGCCCATGGCACTGGCCCACACGCTCACGCTCATCGCCGACGCCGCCGTCTGCCCCGTCTGCCCCACCTGGGCCTTCGTCCTCAACGCGCAGGTCTGTCCAGGCCGTTGTCGCCGGTGCGCACCGCTTCGATGAAGCCGGTGGTGCTCGGGCCCGAGCCGGGCGGGAAGGGGCGGCCGTACGCGGCGGCGACCTCGTCGAGCAGGGTGAGCCGGGTGTTCCAGCCGTGGGCGTCGAGCCACTCGTGGGTGTGGGGGCCGAGGCCGCCCTGCCACAGGTCGGTGATGTGGGCGAGGGCCGGGTCCTGCGGGGTACTGGTCACGTCCCGGCCCTTTTCGAGCAGCAGTCGGCTGCCCGGGGCGGAGAGGGTGCCGACGGCGGTGAGCAGGCCGGCCGCCTGGTCGGCGGTGAGGTAGACCAGCAGTCCTTCGGCCAGCCAGACGGTGGGCCGCTCCGGGTCGAGGCCGGCTTCGACGAGGCGGCGCGGCCAGTCCGGGTCCAGCAGGTCGCCGGGCAGCGTGGTGCGTTCGCCGGCCGGGTCGGCGCCGAGTTCGTCCAGGACCTGCTGCTTGAAGGTCAGGACGGGCGCGAGGTCGAGTTCGAAGAGGCGGGTGCCGGCCGGCCAGTCGAGCCGGTAGGCGCGGGCGTCCAGGCCTGCCGCGAGCAGGACGACCTGGTCCGCGCCGGCGGCGAGCAGGCGGTCGTCGTAGAAGCGGGTGCGCAGGATGCCGTGGACCACCAGGCCTTTGGCGAGGCCGCTCGCCGGTCCCGAGGTGGGCATCGGCATGCCGGAGGCGGTGACGAAGGCGGCGGCGTAGGGGTCGGTGAAGAGCGGTTCGGGGCGGGAGCTCTCGTAGGCGCGCACCAGCGCGACGGACAGGGCGGTACGGGAGACCGGGCTCAGCGGGTCGGTGGTCGTCATGCCCGGGAATCTACCCCGGCGCCGAGTCGGCCGGGCCGGCACTCCCCCTCGCCGGACCAGGCCGGGCCGGACGGGCACCTGGCCTGCGGGGACAGCGAGTTGACGCAACGCCACGAGGTCACGTCAGGAGGTGACGCCAGCGGTCGGCGGACTCCATCATGTCCCGGATGACGCGTTCCAGGAACGTCCCGCCCCTGGCCAGCCGCTGCCCCACGGGGCTGTCGGGCCCGAACTCCGCCGCGGCCGTCATCGCGATCCGCGCCGTCCCGAGCGTCTCCCGCGAGCCGATCATGATCGAGTGGTACCAGGCCTCGTCGTCGACCACGTAGATGTCGCGACGCCGCTGCGGATCGCGTTCGCGCCGGACGTACCCGTGCTGGACCAGGTAGTTCACGGCCACGGAGACGGAGGCCGCACTGACGTTCAGCCTGCGGGTCAGCTCGGCCGCGGTGCGCCTGCCGTCCTCGGACAGCAGCAGGTCGATGTGCACGCGCGCCGTCATCCTCGGCAGCCCCGTCCTGACCGCCATCTCGATGATCTCCTCTCCCGTCGGGCTGTCCGAGGGCCCGTCCGCGGGCGGCGGCGCCGGGGTGCCGCGCCGCGCGCGCTGGACCGTCGCCCGGTGCGCCTGTTCGGGCCGGTAGCCGCTGGGGCCGCCATTGCGCCCGATCTCCCGGCTGATCGTCGACGTCGGCCGAGCGAGCCGCCTGGCGATCTCGGCGTAGGAGAGCCCGTCGGCGAGTCCGGCCGCGATGCGCTGGCGGTCCTGCTGGGTCAGTCGTCCTCCTGGCATGCCGCCAGTATTGCCTTCGCATTCATCCATTGCAATGCGGCATTGCATTCGACCTCAGCGTCATTGCATCAATTTACCGCTGTTCACCTGGGATAACTGCTTCGACCAATTGCGACCATGCTGAATGCAACGTAGCTTTCGAAGAGTCCCGAAGACGCATTTCCGCGAGATGAGGAACGGTCATGGGTGAATCCGTCCACACCGTCACCACGCTGCCGACGGCGCGCCCGCCCGGCTGCCCCTTCGACCCGCCGGCCGAGCTGACCGACGCCCGACGGCACGGCCCCCTCAGCCGCTACACCCACCCCGGCGGGGCGGCCGGCTGGCTGATCACCGGGTACGAGCTGGTCAGGTCGGTCCTGGCCGACCCGCGGTTCAGCTCGCGCAAGGAGCTCATCAACGTGGGCGACTTCGAGATTCCTCCGGCTCCGCCCGGCGAGTTCCTCCTCATGGACGACCCGCAGCACGGGCGCTACCGGAAGCCGCTGGTGGGCAAGTTCACCGTGCGGCGGATGCGGCTGCTCGCCGAGCGCGTCGAGCAGATCACCGCCGAGTGCCTGGACGCCATGGAGGCGGCCGGGCCGTCGGCGGACCTGGTGACCGCGTTCGCCAAGCCCATCCCCGCCATCGTGATCTGCGAGCTGCTGGGGGTGCCGTACGAGGACCGCGGCTCCTTCCAGGAGCAGATCGACTCGTTCGTGAACGGGGAGACGAGCGACGAGGAGCTGATCGCGGCCTACACGGCGACCCAGCAGTACCTCGCGGAGCTGGTGGCCGCCAAGCGTGCGAACCCCACCGACGACGTGCTCAGCGACCTCATGGACAGCGACCTCACGGATGAGGAGCTGAGGGGCGTCAGCCTGATCCTGCTGGCGGCCGGGCTCGACACCACCGCGAACATGCTGGCGCTGGGCACCTTCGCGCTGCTGCAGAACCCGGCGCAGCTGGCCGACCTGCGCGCCGATCCCACGCTCACCGGCCGGGCCGTCGAGGAACTGCTGCGGTACCTGAGCGTCGCCAAGTCGTTCATGAGGACGGCGCTGGAGGACGTCGAGTTGGGAGGCCAGACCATCAAGGCCGGCACGACGGTCATCCTGTCGTACAACACCGCCAACCGTGACCCAGAGCGCTTCGCCGATCCCCACGTGCTCGACTTCCGGCGGCAGTACGCCGGGCACCTGGCCTTCGGCCACGGCGTCCACCAGTGCCTGGGGCAGCAGTTGGCCCGCGTCGAGCTGAGCGTCGCGATCACCGCGCTCGTCAAGCGCTTCCCCACGCTGCGCCTGGCCGTACCGGCGGAGGAGGTCGGCCTGCGGCCGGAGGCCGCGGACATCTACGGGGTGAAGAGCCTCCCGGTCACCTGGGACGCGTGACCGGGAACCGGCCCGGGAGAGGTCGGGGCCAGGGTCGGGGTCCGGGTCGGGATCGGGGGACCCGCCCGGGCGGAGGGGCCGAGGGGTTGTCCGCCCGCGCCCGGAACGACCGAAAACACGCGGTCACCGGCGTACCTCCCGCACCCCCGGCATGGCACAAGTCCGTTACAGCGGTGCCGGGTTCCTCCCGCCCCGCACGCGCCCCTGGCATCATCCAAGTCCGTGCCGCCCCCGGAGCCGCCCACGGCGTGCCGGGGCGTCGGCCCGCATGGCGACCGACGTCCAGACGAGGGGGAGTCCGATGACGCTGTTCGGCAAGCCGCCGGGCCCGCAGGACGCCCGGCCGCGCGGGCGGGCCACCGCGCTGACGCTGCGGGTCCTGGCGCAGGCCCTGCTCCTGCTGCTCGGACTGTCCGCGGTCGGCCTCGGGTTCGCGCGGTTCGTCGGCGCGTACCACGAGGGGTGGGCGTACCGCGGCGCCCCGGTCTGCGGCGCTCCGGCGATCGGGCCCGGGGTGGACTGCACGCTACGGGAGAGCGGGCGGGTGACGAAGAGGGCGGTGGAGCGGGACGGCGACTCGACCTCGTACACCCTGACCGTGGCCCGCGAGAAGGCTCCGACCGGCACCTACGACGTCGGGGAGGCGTTCTACGACGACGTGCGGATCGACACGGTCGTGAACCTGACGGTCTGGAGGGGCCAGGTGGTCGAGGTCGACCACCAGGGGCACCGGGCGCGCAATCCGCACACCCTGTGGCTGGCCATCCTGAAGCTGGCGCTGCTGATCGGCGCGGGCACGGCCCTGATCACGGGCGGCCTGCTCGGGCCGAACGTGCGCTCCTGGTGGATCTCGGCCGGGATGTCCGTACCCGTGGCGGTCACCACGCTGGTGGGTGCCGCCATGCTCCTCCTGATGGACTGGCCGCTGCCCGTGACCGTGACCCTGGCCGTCCTGGCCTGGCTGCTCGCGGTCTCCGTCATCAGCGGGATGTCCGCGGAGTAGCGGCCCGGAGCGGATCCGGAATGCCCCTCACAGGTTGTCAGGTTCTCAACATGGGAAATAGGCTGCCACCTCCCGCTCACGCCACCACCGGGGAGGCCACCCATGCCCAGCAGTACCAGGAGCCGCAGGACCAGAACCGCCGCAACCCTCCTCACCGCCGCCCTGGCCGCGGCCCTCCTCGGCGGCGCTCCCGCGCTCGCCGCACCCGGAGCCCCGCCCGGACCCACGACGGGCGCCGTCCCCATAGCCGCTCCGGCGGACGGCCGGCACCCGGTCGAGGTGTTCGGCGAGGACGGCGGCATCTCCCGGGCCCTCGTCCCCGGCGGCTCCCCGTACACGGCCGGCTCCCGCGCCCAGGGCGTGGCCCCGCTCCAGGACGACGGCGACGTCACCGCGCTGGTGCGCAACGGCGATCCGGCCGCCAAGCTCGACGTGGTGGTCATCGGCGACGGCTACGCGACGCAGGAACAGGAGAAGTTCCGCAGCGACGCTGCCGAGAAGTGGCGCGAGATCACCGCCGTCGAGCCGTACGCCACCTACCGCAACCTGTTCAACGTCTGGGCGGTGTCGGCCGTTTCGCCCGAGTCGGGCGTCTCCGGGGATCCGGACCAGACGACCGTCCGGCACACCGCGCTGGGCTCGTACTTCTGGTGCGACGGGGTGGAGCGGCTGCTCTGCGTGGACGAGAAGGCGGTCGAGCGCTACGCGGCCAAGGCCCCGCAGGCGGACCTGGTGATCGTGGTGGCCAACAGCACCAAGTACGGCGGCGCGGGCTACAACGACGTGAAGTCCCCGCTCGGTTACGAGGGCATCGCCACCGTGGCGGGCGGCAACGCGAAGTCCGGGCAGATCGCGGTGCACGAGACCGGGCACTCGCTGGGCAAGCTCGCCGACGAGTACGCGTACGACGGCCAGGGCACCTACCAGGGCGCGGAGCCGGCCGAGGCCAACATCAGTACGCTGACCGCCGACCGGATGCGCGCCCAGGGCACCAAGTGGTCCCGCTGGCTCGGCCGGACGTCACCCGACGGCGGGACGGTCGGCGCGTACGAGGGCGGCGGCTACTACCCGACGGGGCTGTACCGGCCGACCGAGAACTCGATCATGCGCTCGCTCGGGCGGGAGTTCAACCTGCCCGGACGGGAGGCGATGATCGCCGGCTTCTACCGTCACGCGACCCCGCTGACGAGTCCCGTCTCCACCGCCACCCGGCTCACCTCCGCCAGCCGCCTCACCGTCGACCTGCCCGTCCCGGGCACCCGGCTGCGCTGGTTCCTGGACGGACGCGAGCTGCCCGGACAGCGCGGGCGTACCGCGCCCGACCTCGCCGCCCTCCACCCGGGCGGACCCCGCTCCCGGCCGCACCTGCTCACGGCCGTCGCCACCGACCCCACCCCGGCGGTGGCCGACCCGGCGCTGCGCGAGCACCTGACCGGGAGCCTGTCCTGGCTGGTGACGCTCTGACGCGCGTCCACCACGGCGACGGCCCCGGGCCCGGCAGCGCGGGGCGGCCGGGCCCGGGGCCGGGCGGCCGTGCCAACAGATCGGAAG
>NZ_JBFBIR010000118.1:0-7977 GCF_040685715.1 Kitasatospora sp. NPDC088264 | reverse complement strand
AGGTGCGTGGGCTGCCGTTCAAGGCGGCGCAGTTGGCGGACGTGCTGTCGGCGGCGATCGGCGCCCTGGACGAGGAGGACCACCGATGAGTGAGAACGGCTTCCCGTCCCTGAACCTGGTGCCCAAGGCCGAAGGGCCGCAGAGTGCCCGGGACTTCAAGACCGACCAGGAGGTGCGCTGGTGTCCCGGTTGCGGGGACTACGCGGTCCTGGCGGCGGTGCAGGGTTTCATGCCGGAGCTCGGCATCAAGCGCGAGAACACCGTGTTCGTCTCCGGGATCGGCTGTTCCTCGCGTTTCCCGTACTACATGAACACCTACGGGGTGCACTCGATCCACGGGCGGGCGCCGGCGATCGCGACCGGGCTGGCGTCCTCGCGGCAGGACCTGAGCGTGTGGGTGGTGACGGGGGACGGTGACGCGCTGTCCATCGGCGGCAACCACCTGATCCACGCGCTGCGGCGCAACGTCAATCTGAAGATCCTGCTGTTCAACAACCGGATCTACGGGCTGACCAAGGGCCAGTACTCGCCGACCAGCGAGCTGGGCAAGATCACCAAGTCGACGCCGATGGGCTCGCTCGACGCGCCGTTCAACCCGCTCTCGCTGGCGATCGGCGCCGAGGCGACCTTCGTCGCCCGCACGATCGACTCGGACCGCCAGCACCTCCAGTCGGTGCTGCGGGCGGCGGCCTCGCACGAGGGCACCGCGCTGGTGGAGATCTACCAGAACTGCAACATCTTCAACGACGGCGCGTTCGAGGCCCTGAAGCAGCCCGGCACCCGGGACGAGGCGCTGATCCGGCTGGAACACGGGCAGCCGATCCGCTTCGGCGCGGACCTGGCCGGCGGCGTGTTCCGCGGCCCGGACGGCGAGCTGTTCACCGCGCCGGTGACCGCGGACAACGAGGCACGGGTCCTGGTCCACGACGCCCACGCGGCCAACCCGGCCACCGCCTTCGCGCTCTCCCGGATCGCCGACGCCGACACCCTCCACCACACCCCGATCGGCGTCCTGCGCGACGTCCACCGACCCGTCTACGACGAGCTGATGGCAGGTCAACTTGCCATTGCTTCACAGCAGATGGGCACTGGCTGCCTCACCACGCTGCTCACCGGAACCGATTCCTGGACCGTCGCCTGAAGAGCAAGCACACCCGATCACCCCGGCACAGTACGAACAGACAGGACGAAGATCCATGGCAGTTCCCGGGACCCACGCCCCCATGGCCATCGCCGACATCCACCTCCCCGGTGATCCGCCGCTGGGGCGACGGGACGTAGCCGTCCTGGGATCCACCGGATCGATCGGCACCCAGGCCGTCGACGTGATCCGCCGCAATCCCGACCGCCTACGCGCCGTGGCACTGGCCGCGGGCACGCGCAACCTGCCACTGCTGGCCCAACAGGCCCTCGACCTCGGTGTCGAGACCGTGGCCACCTCCCGGCGCGAGGCCGCACCGGCCCTGCGCCTGGCCCTGAAGTCCCAGGCGAACGGACGGCGGCTGCCCCGCGTCCTGGCCGGACCTGAGGCCGCCACCCAGGTCGCGGCCATCGGCTGCCACCGCGTCCTGAACGGCATCAGCGGCTCGATCGGACTCGCCCCCACCCTGGCCGCCCTGGAATCCGGGGCACGACTCGTCCTGGCCAACAAGGAGTCCCTGATCGCCGGCGGCCCCCTCGTCCGAAGACTCGCCCGACCCGGCCAGGTGATCCCCGTGGACTCCGAGCACTCCGCACTGCTCCAGTGCCTGCGCGGCGGCCAGCGCCGCGAGGTGCGCCGACTCATCCTGACCGCCAGCGGCGGTCCCTTCCGCGGCTACACCCGGAGCCGACTCGACCGGGTGACGGTCGACCAGGCCCTCGCCCACCCCACCTGGAACATGGGTCCGCTGGTCACCGTCAACTCCGCGACCCTCATGAACAAGGGCCTCGAAGTCATCGAGGCCCACCTCCTCTTCGACGTGCCGCTGTCGCGCATCGCCGTCGTCGTCCACCCGCAGTCCGTCGTGCACTCCATGGTCGAGTACGCCGACGGCTCCACCCTGGCCCAGGCCAGCCCGCCCGACATGCGCATCCCGCTCGCGCTCGGCCTGGGCTGGCCCGACCGGATCCGCGACGCCGCACCCGCCTGCGACTGGTCCACCGCTGCCACCTGGGAGTTCTTCCCGCTGGACACCGAGACCTTCCCCGCCGTCTCCCTCGCCCGTCAGGCAGGCGACGAAGGCGGCCTCGCCCCGGCCGTCCTCAACGCCGCGAACGAGGAATGCGTCCGTCTCTTCCTGACCGGCCGCATCCCGTTCACCGCGATCGTGGACACCGTCCGCCGCGTCCTGCACGCCACCTCCCGCCCCGTCCCCAGCGCCGCCCTCACCCTGGCGGACGTCCGCAAGGCCGAGACCTGGGCCCGCACTCAGGCCAGGGAGCTGTCGACCACATGAACACGGCCACGCCTCCAACGCCCCGTAGCGTCACCGCGACGGCACCGGGAAAGATCAACGTCCAGCTCTCCGTAGGCGCCCACCGCCCCGACGGCTATCACGCACTCACCACCGTGTTCCTCGCCGTCGCACTCCACGACACCGTCACGGCCACACTCGCCGCCACCGGGCGAACCACCGTCACCGTCATTGGCACCGACGCACAACGGGTGCCGACGGACGCCACCAACCTCGCCGCACGCGCCGCACAACTCCTCCGCGAACACCACGGGACCGACGCCGGAGTGGCCCTGCACATCACCAAGCGGATCCCCGTCGCCGGAGGCATGGCCGGCGGCAGTGCCGACGCCGCCGCCACCCTCCTCGCCTGCAACGCCCTGTGGAACACCCGGGCTACCCCTGCCCAACTCCACGCCCTCGCCACCGAACTGGGCAGCGACGTACCCTTCGCCCTCCTGGGTCAGGCAGCCCTCGGCCGGGGCCGCGGCGAGATCCTCACCGACCTGCCCGTCACCGGCCCCCTCCACTGGGTCCTCGCCGTCGCCCACGGAGAACTCGCCACCCCGGCCGCCTACGCGGAACACGACCGCCTCCACACCCTGCGCCCCGCCGACGCCCACCCCAGCCCGCAACCTCCCGCCGACCCGGCCCTGCTCGCCGCGTTGAAGACCGGCGATGCCACCGCACTCGGCGCAGCGCTTGTCAACGACCTCCAACCAGCAGCCCTCTCCCTCCACCCCGCGCTGGCCGCCACCCTCCACACCGGAAGGACCGCAGGCGCCCTGGGTTCGATCGTCTCCGGCTCCGGCCCCACCTGTGCCTTCCTGGCCGCGGACGCCCACACGGCAAAGTCCGTGGCCCGCGCCCTCGCCACCTCCAAGGCCGTCCGCCGCGTCCGCACCGTCAGCGGCCCCGCCCCGGGCGCGCACATCACCACCCGCTGAGCTGGGATTCAACAGCCTCGCGGCGAAGAAAGGTGCCATCGAGGGAGTTCGCCGGGGCTTACCGGACACACGACGGCCGCGCCCGGCCCGTCGGGTGCGCGAACCCGCACGGGCCGTGACGAGGAAACCCGCCTGGCCCGGGCACACCCGTACCGAAGCCGCCAGGCCACGGCGAGGGCCACGCACCGAACCGGCGCAGAGAAGGGCCGGCTCGCCGCGAGCGCGGGGCCGGCGCACAGCGGCCTCCGCCCATCGACCCACGCACCACACCACGATCCGCGACAGGAGTGAAGCCGCACCATGTGGAAGCAACGAGTCACCGTCACTCTTCCGACCTACGAGATACCCCTGCCGGTTCGCCCGGCCCCCTTCGAGCACATGGTGATCCGAAGCGAGGAGCCCTGGGCGAGGCAGATGGGAATCGACGACTCCACCATCGAGTCCTACCATCACGGTCTCAACAGCGGCCGTCTCACCTCACTGGAGTACCCCGCCTCAGGCCTGGAGGACTGCGAGCACCTCAACCGCTGGATGTGGTGGTACTTCTACTACGACGACCAGTTCAACGGCCCGCTCGGCCATGACCTGCCCGGCACCCGACGCACCATCGAGGCCACCCGCGAAGTCTTCCGGGGACGCCGGCCTGAGCACTCGGACCTGCGCAACTGGACGCTCTACCACCTGCGTGGCGAGCTCTTCGCCGCAATGCCGGCACCCTGGTGCGACAGCTTCATCGAGCACTGCGATCTCTGGCTCCACGGCTACCTGTGGGAGACCGGCCTGCGCATCGAGGACCGCATCCCCGGCCTCGCGGAGTTCACGTCCAATCGGCTGTGGACCTCCGGCATGAAGATGACCGTCGACCTCGTCGAGTACGCGGTCCGGGCCACGCCGCCCGAGCGGTTCATCAGGCACAAGGAGATCGATCAGCTCACCACCGACCTGAGCAACATCATCGCGTGGTCCAACGAAATGAACTCGCTGGCCATGGAAACCCAATTCCACCCGGTGAACAACCTGGTCTACGTCTTCTACTGGCATGAGACCCACGACATGCAGGAGGCGGTGGACCGGACCCACGCCCTGTACCAAGCCGTGTGCCGGGACGCCCTCGCCGTCCAGCACCGGCTCCCGGCCATCATGGACGAACTCCAGCTGTCCCGGTCCGAGCAGGGCATTGCCTGGCGCTGGCTGGAAGCGGCGTACCACTGCATCGGCGGTGGCCTGGCCTGGCAGCTGGAAACCGGACGCTACGACACCCCGACCGGCCCCGTCGACATCCCCGTCCCGGAGCTCAACCCCGACCCTGCCGAAGCCTGACCAGGGAAGAAACTGGCCAGACTGACGACACGTCCATCATGCCAAGCCGTACCGGAACCCCCTCGACAGGTCAGCGGCCGATCCGATGGTGTTCCCCGACGCCGACCCGACTACGGCCTACCGCTCCCGGGAAAGGGGAACCCCCGGTGACATCCGCCGTCCCCGACATCGACCAGCTGGCCCCCACCCCGCCGCAGGGCCCCCGGCAGGACCTGGGCGGTGTACCGAGTCGGAGGCTGTCGGTTGCGAGGACCCGCGCATCGTCATCGGGGGCCTTTCTCGATCAGACCGCTGAGCGGGGCGGGACGGCGGTGGGGCGCCAGCGCCACGGAGGCCGGTTCGCGGACGATCACGGCCGGTCGGATTGCTCACGGGCCGTAGGTTCACCCGTCCCGGGTTGTGGCGTCCGCGGAACGGTCAGCCGGGGGACGGCGATCATCGGCAGTGCGTTCGGCCGGGGCATTTCGGCCAGGACCGGCTTGACCGTGGAGCCCGGTGCCGGAACGAGCCGCCAACGGGCGGTGACCGTCGCCACCGAGATGAGCATCTCGGCCCATGCGAACGCTTCGCCCGGGCATTTGTACTTCCCCTTGCCGAAGGGGAAGGGCGTTCCCTGCCGCGATCGGCCGGGGAGCCATCGGTCGGGATCGAACCGCTCCGGGTCCGGGTACGTCCGCGGATCGCGGTGCAGGGCGTACTGGCTGTACGCGACCTCGGTTCCGGCGGGGAACGTGACGCCGCCGAGCGTGACCGTCGAGGTGGCCTTTCGGGTGATCAGTACGAGCGCGTACAGGCGGGTGACCTCCTGCAGCACCCGGTCCAGGTACTCGAGGCGATGCAGGTCGGCGACGTTGACCGGCCCGGTACCGACCACTTCGTCCACTTCGGCCTGGACGCGCGCTTCGATGTCGGGGTGCCGGGCCAGTTCGTGGAAGACCCACGCCAGCGTGGTGGCCGTGGTCTCGGTTCCCGCGAGCAGCAGTGTGATGAGCTGGTCGCGGATCTCCGCATCGGTCATGGCTTCGCCCGTCTCGGTGTCCCGGGCCTCCAGCAGCTTCGTCAGCAGGTCGTCACGGCCGGCCCCGTCGGTACGCGCGTGCCGGATCACCTCGTCGATGATCCGGCGCAGGCGGACGCCTGCGTCGCTGAACCCGCTGTTGAGCGGGATCGGAAGCCGGTCGAGGACCGCGGGGGCGACCGCCCGCACGACCACACCCCGTGACAGGACTTGCAGGGACCGCCACACCTCATCGAGCGCGGCCTGGCTGAGCCCGGAGGAGAAGAGCGACTCGGCCACGATCCCCGCGGTCAGCTCGTGCATCGCCCGGTCCACCCTGACGATCTCGTCCGGCTGCCAGGACATCGCCAAGGACCGCGCACGCCGTTCCATGACCTGGGCGTAGACCGCCGTGATGCGCGTGCGGTGAAGCGCGGGTTGCACCAGTCGCCGCTGGCGGGCGTTCACCTCGCTGTCGGTCGTCGCCAGCCCGTCGCCGAGGGCAGCGCGGGCCCGCTCGAAGAACCTGCCCTTGCCGAACACCCGGGCGTGGGTCACCAGGGCCTGGTGGACGAGGTCCGGGGTGGTGAGGAAGTACACGGGCAGGCAGCCCAGGTCGACCCGCACGATGTCCCCGGCGTGCTCCACCGACTGCAGGAACGCCAGCGGATCGAGCCACAGCTGCAGCAGATGGCCGATCAGGGGTACGCGCCCGGGCAGCGTGGGCACCTGCGTCAGACTGCGGGGTCCACCGCCCTGCGGAGGCGGTGTCTGGCGGGAGGGTTCCGGGTTCATGCGGGACTCCTAGAGGAGCAGGCGTGGCGAGCGGGAGCGGCCCGGCACCGTGCGAGGTGTCCTGGGTGTGGGGCGACGGGGTTCACGGGGTGAGGTGCTGCCACCACCAGGCGATGGAGGGGTAGCTCAGCGGGGCGGGGTCGAGTCCGGGCGGCGGGCTGGCGGTGACCTCCAGGGCGGGGGCGGCCATCGCGTAGCGCGGGTTGTCGCGGTGCCAGTGGACGACGTTGGCGACCATGTTGCCGAGGTCGGTGAGGAAGTGCCGCAGCTGCGGGCTTGCGTGGGCGGCCAGTTGGTCGCGCAGCCCGAGGAAGAGGGCCATGCTGCGGTTCCAGATGGTGATGGCCTGGACGACGGCCTGGGCCTGGGTGCAGCCCAGTTCGTTCATGAGGCCGATGACGAGGTTGTTCTGTCCGTCCACGGCGCGGGCGTCCTTGGCGAAGGAGGAGAGGTCGTTGATCCACAGCAGGAGCAGGCCGACGATCTCCCGCAGGGCCCGCAGGGCGGGGTCGTCGTACTCCCGTGCGGGCATCTCCTGGGCGTTGCAGACCTCGATCATGGCGAAGAAGGCCTCGAACCCGGACACGCCCAGGCGCAGGACCAGTTGGGTGTTGAGGTCGGGCAGGTGGTCCCGCAGCCGGTAGCTCGCCTCCCAGGGGATGCACTGGTGGTAGATGCGGTAACCGGCGGTGAGACGGTTGTACTGCAGCGGTGTGGCGAAGTCCCGGAAGGTGCGGACGATGTCGAGGTAGGCGGGCATGAACGGGGTGTCCAGCAGGGCCGTGTCCGGAGCCTCCAACGCCCGCTGCATCGCGCCGCACACGTCGATGACGTCGTGCAGGGACGGGCAGGCTTCGAACCAGTCGTCCAGGGCGAAGGCGTAGAAGTACCAGCGGCCGGTGGCTTCCAGGCGTTCGGCGTGTCCCTGGGGACTGCTGTTGGCCACGAAGGCCGCGCTGCGGCTTCCCAGCAGGCCCGCCCGCTCGGCCGGGTCCTGCGGGATGGGGCAGTGGTTCATCCACTGCGCCGCCCGCTTGTCGATCACGTCGGCTTCCGGGTGCGAGGACGGCTCCAGCGGACAGTAGAGCGGCGGCAGCCTGAACGCCGCGGAGGAACTGTGCGCGGATGTCCCGGTCATGGGTACCCCTTTGCTGCGGAACATGCGGAACGTGCGGACGGTGGCGGTGGTGAGGGGCCGGCCCGAGGGGTTCAGTGGGTCGGTCGCCGGCTTCCCCCGGTCAGGCTGAGGGCCTCGTCGAGGAGGGCTTCGACGATCCGGTTCTCGGGGACGGTGCGGATCGGCACGTTCACTGCCTGGGCGGCGTGGGCGATCTCGCGGACCTTGTCGTCGAACTTGCGGATGTTGCCGGGGTTGACGCGCACCGCGGCGCAGCCGGCGGCGGTGATCTCGGCGATCTGCCGGAGCGTGGCGTCGACGTCGGCGGTCGGGGTGGTGGTCATGGTCTGGACGGAGATGGGTGCG
>NZ_JBFBIR010000117.1:0-8038 GCF_040685715.1 Kitasatospora sp. NPDC088264 | reverse complement strand
CCACCAGGTTCGACAAGACCGCCGTGTCCTACCAAGCCGCCGCCACCCTCGCCTCACTCCTCATGTGGGCCTGACCTTTGACGACACTGCCTAGCGGGATTCGCGATCGGTCTCGGGTGATGTTGTCGCTTCAGCCCAGGGTTGGATGTGTTGGAAACGGGGGCTACCGCTCCGCGGAAGAAGGAGGGCCCGTAGTGGTCGAGGAGACGATGAGCGCGGCGCACGCGGCGGTGGAGACAGGCGATGTCGAGGCCCTGCGTGCGCTGCTGGACGCCGGAGCCGATATCCACCAGGAGTTCGGTGGGATGACACTGCTGCACCATGCGGTGGACTCGGAGATAGACACACACGGCCAGACCGGCGATCCGCTCAGTGTGAGCCTGACCGCATATCTGGTGGCCCGAGGTGCCGACCCGCGCCGCAAGTCGCACGGCGGGACCGGGCTTTCTGTGGAACACGTCGCCTTCGTCAGCGGGCACTGGATGGCTACCGCGATCTTCGAAGCCTGGGAACTGGCAGCTCCAGCGTCCCGAAGTCCGCGCGGCCATGAGGGAACACGATCAGCTTCATAGCCACCCGACTCGCACCTGCAGCCAGGAGTCGATATTTCGGGATGCGGGCGCATCGAGAGGCTACGAGCCCTCTGGCCTGCGTCGACCATATTGTTTGAGACGGGTTGTCACTCTTTCGGGTGGCGTCGCCGGGCTCTGCCCACGGGCCCGGACAACGTGTCCCACGCTCGCATTGAGAGGGGTCACGACAGTGCGGAGGGCTGAGTGGATGGTTCCGCGGAGGCGGTCTCCGCCTGCAACTGCATCGCAGACCTTGAGGTCGGGGATATTGAGGTCGGGTTCGTCGACGCCGATGGTGTCGAGCGCTCCGGTCCGCTGACGCGCTGCTGGGCCGAGCCCTTCGAGTTCGCCTCGCCGGCACGGTCGTTCAACTCGTTCAAGGGACAGAAGAACTTCACCGGTGAGTACTGGGCGGCGATATCGGGATCCCTGGTGGGCTACGAGTCGTGGGTCGAGCGGGACGCGGCGATGGCACTGGACTTCGACCCGGCCGTGGTCGCCCTGGCGTCCCAGCCCTTCCGGCTCCTCTGGTCGGACGGGGAACGCGGGCGCGGGCACACCCCGGACTACTTCGCACGGCTGGCGGACGGCACCGGCGTCGTTGTCGACGTCCGACCCGAGGGCCTGGTGGACGAGGCCACCGCCGAGGTCTTCGCGTTCACCGCGCGGGTCTGCGAGGCGGTGGGCTGGCAGTTCCGGCAGGTCGGCGACCTGGACCAGCCCTACCGGGTGAACCTGCGCTGGCTGTCCCGCTACCGCCACGGTCGCTGCTATCGCGCGCCGGTGGCAGGCCGGCTGCGGGAAGTCTTCGCCGACCCCCTGCCCCTGCTCGCCGGGGCCGAGCAGGTCGGCGACCGGCTGGCCGTGCTGCCGGTGCTCTATCACCTGCTCTGGCAGCATGAACTGACGGCGGATCTTGTGACGGCCCCGCTGGGCATCGACACGCTGGTGCGCTTGGCGTCCCGGGACCGGCCATGATGTCCGCGCGGCCGGGACGGCTGCGGCTCGGTGACCGGGTCAGGTTCCAGGAGCGCACCTATACCGTGGTCGGCCTGACCGGGATGCGGGTCCGGCTGGCCGACACGCACGGCACCGGGATGCTCGTCGACCAGGTCCACCTGCAGTCGGCCGAGGACTTCGCAGTCCTGGGGGCCGGCGACCGCACGGCGCTGGGCTCGGCCGCGCTGCTGGATCGCCTGCCCGGGCCAGTGGCCGCCCGCGCCCTGTGGTGGCAGCGGCATCTGGTCGAACTCCTCACCGGTCTGCCGCCCGACGCCCCGGCGGGGGTCCGGGTCAAGCCCGAGTACGACCCGGTTGGCCGTTCGCTGGCGCAACGCGAGCGGGCGAAGGCGGATGAACTGGTCGCGCTGGGCGAGGAGGTCACGGCGCGGACGGTGAAGCGCAAGCGCCAGCAGTACGAGGCCGGAGGGATCGCGGCGGTGGTGGACCACCGACTCGCCCCGCACGCCTCGCTGGTCGGCCGGGCCGACCGGCGGGTGGTGGCCGCGATCCGTCAGGCGATCGGCGAGAGCATCCCGGCTTCCACCCGCACGATCGAGCACGCGCGCTGGCGGACCGAGCGGATCCTGGAGGCCGAGCACGGCCAAGGCGTGGTGGAGATGCCGTCGCGCCCGACGTTCTACCGGCTCTTCGACAAGCTGTCGCACGGGGTCCACGTCACCGGCTCGGCCCGCACCCGCCGCTCGTTGGCCGACCAGCCCGAGGGGCCGTTCCGCTACGAGTCGGTCGCCGCCCCCGGCGAGCTGATGCAGATCGACTCCACCCCGCTGGACGTGCTGGTGTGGCTGGACCACGGGGTCCCCGGCCGGGTGGAACTCTGCGCCCTCATCGACCTGGCGACGCGCACCGTCGCCGCGGCGGTGGTGCGGCCCACCACCAAGTCGGTGGACGCCTCGCTGCTGCTGGCCCGCGCGCTGGCCCCGGAGCCGATGCGGCCCGGCTGGGTCCAGTCCCTGTCGATGTCCCGCTCGGTGCTGCCGCACCGCCGACTGCTGACCCTGGACGAGCGCCTGGAGCACGCCGCGGCCCGGCCCGTGATCATCCCGGAGACCATCGTCTGTGACCGGGGCAAGGCGTTCATCTCGGACAACTTCCGCGCCGCCTGCCGCACCCTGGAGATCAACTTCCAGCCCTGCCACCCACGCTCCCCGGCGGAGAAACCCCACATCGAACGCACACTCGAATCAGTGGCCACACTGTTCTGCCAGTTCCTCCCCGGCTACCTCGGCCGCACCGCCGAGCACCGCGGCCGAGACGTGGACGACGAGCCGTTGTGGTCGATGCTGGAGATCCAGGAATTCCTCGATGAATGGCTGGTCGCCAAGTGGCAATCGAGGCCCCATGACGGGCTCCGCGACCCGGGCGTCCCGGGCCGGACCTTCACCCCGAACCAAAAGTACGCCGCCCTGGTCGAGAGCGCCGGCTACGTCCCCCTCGCCCTTGGCGGCGACGACTACGTCGAACTGCTGCCCGCGACCTGGCGGGCCGTCAACTCCTACGGCATCAAAATCAACAACCGCATCTACGACTGCCCCGACCTGGCCCCGTTCCGGCGCCAGCCCTCCGGCGTCACACGCAAGCGGAACCTGTGGGAGATCCACCGCGACCCCTACGACGCCGCCTGGATCTGGATGCGCCACCACTGGGAGACTGGCTGGATCCCGGTTCCCTGGAAGCACCTCGGCAGCGTCCCGCAGCCCTTCGGCGACCTGGCCTGGGACCATGCGGCAGCCGACCTGCGAGGCAAGGGCAACCCGACACCCACCGAAGAGCAGACCGCCCAGGCTGTCGCCAAGCTCCTGGTCAGAGCCAACCAGGGACCGGCCGACCAGAGCGATGGACCGGCCTCGCGGCCGTCCAAGCGCGACCGGCGCGTCGCCGCCAGGACCCGAGCCGCCGCCGAGAGCCCCGGACCGCGTCCGCCCAGGCCAGAGCCGCCTGCAGTCGTCGAGGACGAGCCGCATCTCCACGCTGATGAGGCGGTGGACGGCACAGATGACGAGCCGATCGCGAAGGTCATTCCGCTCGGCGTCTTCGACCCCTTCAAGGAGGCGGACAAGCGATGGTGACCATGACCGGACCCACCCCCGGCCAGGACTCGGACCCGGGCCGCCAGCACGGATGGCGAAGTGCCCTGGAACGCGAGGACCTGCACCGCTACCTCACCACGCTGGAGGGCTGGCGGGAGTTCACCACCCAGGACCCGGTTCCGCCCGACCTGCTGCCCGCACCTGCGCTCGCGGACCTGGGCCCGGACGAGCGGCTGGACTACGACGACGACCGCCTCGACTACCACACCCGCCTGACCGTGGCCGCGACCTCCACCTTGCGCACCGTCGTCCATGCGGGCAGGCGGTTGACCCTGCTCAACCGGCACGCGATCAGCGCCCGCCGGGGCCTGATCCTGTCCGGCGCGGTCGGGACCGGAAAGACCACCGCACTCACCCAGTTCGGCAAGACCATCGAGGTCATCGACCGGCGCCAGCACCCGGGCGTCGACCGGATCCCGGTCGTCTACGTCACCGTCCCGCCCGCCGCGACCTCGCGCATGCTCGCTGTCGAGTTCGCCCGCTTCCTGGGCCTGCCCGTCACGACCCGCGCCAACATCACCGATGTCATCGAGACCGTCTGCGGTGTCCTGATCGACGCGAGGGTGAGCGTCGTGTGTGTCGACGAACTCCACAATCTCTCGCTGGCAACCAGGAACGGCGCCGAGGTATCGGACACGCTGAAGTACTTCTCGGAACGGATCCCGGCCACTTTCGTCTACGCGGGAGTGGACCTGGAGGCGAACGGGCTGTTCAACGGCACCCGCGGGCGGCAGATCGCCGGGCGCTTCGCAGTCATCGACACCGTCCCCTTCCCCCGCACCGCGGAATGGACCGGACTGGTCAGCACCTTCGAAGAGGCCCTACGGCTGCACCAACACAAGCCGAAGACCCTTGAAGGACTGGCCGGCTACCTCCACCAGCGCACCGGGGGCATGATCGGCAGCCTGTCCCACCTCATCCGCGGGGCCGCCATCGACGCCATCCTGGACGAAACCGAGAAGATCACCCGGAAGTCGCTGGAACGCGTCAAGCTCGACCGCGCCGCCCAGACCCGCAAGACCAAATCGGCTTCATGACCACCAGTGCTGACGACGGCGACCGGCCTCGCCCACTGCCTGCCCGCCCCCGCCCTCGAAGCGGGGAAAGCACTGACTCCTACGTCCGCCGACTGGCTCGCGCGAACCACCTCAAACCCAGCTACCTGCGTGGATACCTCGCCGGGCCACCCGACTACGGCTACGGAGGTCGCCCCCAAGGTGACCGGCTCGCTGCAGTGACTGGACGTCAGCAAGACGCGCTCGAACGGGCACTGCCAGACCTGGCCCCCAGGAAATCAGCTGAGCCCAGTGAACCAGAGAAGCCCAAAAGGTATGTCACCCTTAGTGCTGACAAGCCCGCTCTCTTCGCCGCGATCCGACGAGATGCTCAGAAGGAACGCCTGTCCGTCAAAGCGTTGTCGAAGCGGCACCACGTGCACAGCCGCACCGTCCGGCAAGCCCTTGCCTCGCCGACACCGCCGCCCCGAAAGCCACGCACGGTCAAGGAGAATCCGGTCCTTGACCGCATCCGGCTCGCCCTCGACGCCATCCTCGATGAATGCGCGGCAACGAACGGCGGCCAACTCCCTCCCACCCGTCTGATCTGGGAAAGACTGCTGGACGAGCATGACGCCGACGTCTCCTATGCCACCGTGCGCCGCTTCCTCGTCGGACATCCGCTCACGAATCCCAACGGCGTTGTCGGCACACCACGGCGCACCACGGGAGATTTCCTCGGCGCCACCCATCAGGCCCTGCAAGCCAACATCATCAGGAACCACCGCGGCCTGCTGGCCGCCATTCGCCAACAGCCCGCGATGCACGGCATCGACGGCTCCTTCGCAACCACCACCGCCTTCGTCCTGGGCTGCGACGCCGGGACCTCCTGGAGCATGCTCGCCGGCTTTCACGAGTGGCTGGTCGTCCGGCTCGGCAGGGGGCAAGACCTCACCTGGCCTGCCCTTGTTCGCCACCTCGCTCCAGCAGGGTGGGTCCATCCGCTCACGCCCCACGCCGACATCGAAGCCGTCGCGACGCTCTTCCAGCTCCTGGGCGAGTTCTTGGACCAGCGAGAGCAACCCGACAGCCTCGCAAGGATCTTCAGGGACTACCAGTCCTGGCTGAACACCCAAAGCTGGTATCACTTCGAAACAGCAGGGACGGACCAGATCAACTGAGACGGCACCGTGCATCCCAGCTTCCGGGACCAGATCACTTGAGATTTTCGGCACCTCGGCGTCTCAATTGATCTGGTCGCCGCAGGTCCCAGCCCTACTCGCAGACCAGATCATTTGAGACGGGACATCGGGACAGCCGAGTTCGCGCATGTGCCGGGCGCGGGTGCGGTCCGCGTGGCTGTCGTCGGGGTCGGTGGTCAGCGGCAGTTCCCGGCGGGTGGGTCGCAGAGTCGGACGTCGGCGACGCCCGGCAGGTCGGCGAGCAGGCGGCGCAGGACGGCGAGACCGGCGTCGGGGGTGCGGGGGTCGAAGACGACGACGAGTCGTACGGCGTCGGCCTCCAGCACGGAGACATGGGTGGCGCCGTGGCCGAGGCCCGAGCCGTCGTAGAGGAGTTCCGGACGAGGACCGGTCCCCAGGAGGGGGCTGTCCTTCTGGACGGTGGCGACGAACGCGTCCGGCTCCTGGAAGTAGGGGGCGATCCAGATCGTGCCGGCCGCCCAGCCGGCGAAGCCGAGGGTGGCCGTGGCGACCAGGGCGCCGAGCAAGAGCGGCAGGCGCCGGGGTTCGGGGCGCGCGCGGCTCGCCGCAGTGAGGAGGACGACGCCCGCCGGCGCCAGGACGAACAGTCCGAACGGGGTGCCGAGGGCCGAGACGGCGAGCAGTCCCCAGCCGAATACCAGACAGGCCGTCCGGAAATTGACGGCATCCCGCGCGAAAAGCGGTGCGGCGGCGGCCAGTGAACCGAGCACCAGCGGACCGTCGATCAACGACCCGCCGACGAGAATCACCCAGACCACGGCCGGTGCGGCACACAGCGCCGCCGCCACCGCCAGGACCCGCCCCGCACGCGGCACGGACCGGTGCACGCTCAAGGTTTCCACGACCCTCCATTGTTGAACACGTTCAAATCTGGTGGGATCACGCTACCAGGCCGCCCCGGCGCCGGAGCCCACCGGACGAACGGATCCCACCCGGCCCGTTTTGGCCGGTCCTCGGCCGCTGCTCCCCGGCCCGTCGCCCGGTGCCGGGCCGCCGCCCTCGTGCCGGGCCTTGTCCGGCTCCGCCCCGGTCCTCGCCCTGCTCTTCGGCTTGGCGCCGTTGCTCGTCGTCATCGCGGGGGTTCCCTCCGGCTGGGCGCGGAGCCGGTGCTGCGCGCGGTCGCCGAAGGGAACTCCGCGAACCTTGGCGGATCCCTTGGTGAACAGCCCCCTTGGCCGCAACGATCACGTAACGGCCTTCACCAACGTTGGTGCCGCGAACGGACGCCAACGTTGGTTGTTCTGTGCCGGGGAACCTGGACCATGTGCCACCAAAGGTGGACCGACGGCGGTTTGTGACAGTGAGGATGGACCACCGCAGTCGAGAGGTCTCCTGGCACGCTGGTGGCATGAAAGGCTTCCAAGATCGAGAGCCGATTGATTCGCTCGTTGCCGCGGACTCTCCCTCATGGAGCGTCAGGGCCGCTGCAGGGCGTCGGCTGGCGGCAGTACCTCAGATCGAGGCCGTCGCCGATGTCCTCCACCGCCTTTTGCTCAACGTTCAAGACACCGCAGTGGCCTCGGAGACAGCCGTGGCCCTGTTGGCACGTGGGGACCTACCCGGTCTACGCGCCGTGCTCGCCGCCCGAGCCAACGCGACCGACCAGGGAACCGCTGACCAGCTCAGCGCGGAGCTCGACGGTGACCCGCGCTGGATGACCGGCAACGGCGTGGCCGAGCTCATCCGGCAACTCCAGGCGCTGACGTCGGACGCAGATTCAGGGGTTCGCGACGAGGCCCATCGGCGACTTTCACTCCTACGACAGGACGACTGACCTGCGGTGGTCCATCTTCACTGTCACGAACGACCACCGGTCCACCTCCGGTGGCACACGGTCCAGGTTGCCTGGTACAGGACATTGGTGGATTCCTTACTGCCCTCGGCGCTTCAAGGTGATTGGCCTGTTTGTGTAGCCGACTGGCAGTCATTTGCGCGCTATGCCGTTGGTATGCGCTATGCGGATGGGGGCGGGCTGACGGCGAAGGCACGTCAGTGCCGAGAGGCGGTACGGCTGGAGGCCGCCGCGTTGTTCGACGAAGGCGCCCCGCCGAGGGAGGTTGCCCGCAGGCTGCGGGTGACCGCGAAATCGGCCTACCAGTGGCACCAGGCCTGGCGGGAGGACGGGGTCGGGGCGCTGG
>NZ_JBFBIR010000116.1:0-8469 GCF_040685715.1 Kitasatospora sp. NPDC088264 | reverse complement strand
CTCAGACAGCGAGATCACCACGGCAGAAGGCCCAGGATGCGACACCATAAAAGGGTATCAACTTACCCTCATGATTTGTGGCGCATCACACTAGCTCGCCCCGGAGCCCGACGACTACCTTCTCGCTCCACCGGTAGCCGCCGCCCCTGTGGCGCCCTGGCCGACCAACGCCCCTCCGCCTCCGCCGCACCCGCCGACAGTCCACCTGCCAGGCTACGGCGAAGTCCCGGAACGGCTGCGCCCCGGCCACCAAGGTTGAACACCGGAGCGCAGCATCGGCTGGAGCTGTACCCGGGCCTGCTTCAACGGCCCGGGTACAGCTCCAGCTGCGGTCAGACCCAGGTGTAGTTCTTGTCGGTGACCGGCTCCAGCTCGAACGCCGGCAGCGGCGCGTGCGGTGAGGGCAGCTGGGCGAGGACCTTTCCGATCGGCGGGAACAGCGGCAGGTCGCCGACCTTGCGGTAGTCGATCCACTCGATGTTGCCGACCTCGTGGCTGCCGTCGGGCAGCTCGTCGAACTCCTGGGTCGCCAGGGTGGCGCGGACCTCCGGGGTGACGTGGGTGCGGTAGATGAGGTGGATCTTGCGGGGCGGCGCGGTGGGCCCGGGCCGGGTGACCCGGGCGTCCGCCATCGCGACCAGCTCCAGGCCGTCGACCTGGTCGGGCGCGAGCCCGAGTTCCTCCTGCAGCTCCCGCACGGCGGCGGCGCCGAAGTCCTCGCCGGCGCCGACGTTGCCGCCGATGGTGGTGTAGTGCGTCGAGTCGGTGCGGTCCCGGCGCAGCAGCGCGACGTCGTCGCCGCAGAAGACGAGGCCGGTGACTCGGACCTTGATCCTGCTGAACGGCTTCTCGGTCGTCGCTTCGGTGGTGCTCATGGGTGTGGATCTCCTCGGTGGTGGACGTGGCCGGGCCGGCTGTGCCCGGTGGTGCCTCCCGGCCCAACGTCCGGGAGGGGCAAGGGGTTTGGCGTCGCTTTCTAGAGTGCCCCGGGGAAGCCGTGGAGGGTGCGGGCTTCACTCTGCGGGACGTGTTCCATCTCGACGCCGGTGAGGGGGATGCGCCGCAGGCGGCAGCCGGTGGAGCGTATGACGGGTGAGAGGTGGCAAGGGTCCATCTCCTCGACCATCAGCGTCGGGTGTGCGGTGCGGGTGTTCTTGCCTCCGGTGATGGCCAGCGGCAGGTGCCCGTCGGAGAAGGGCATCGGGGTGATCCGCCAGATCGGACCGCGGTCGCTGGACACGCTGGCCTGCCCGAAGCCGCGCTCCTCGCGCAGGGTCATCGGCTCGCCGTTGGTGCCCGTCAGGCCCCGGAACAGTGCCTGGGCGCGGCCCTGGTTGACGATCTGTCCGGTGTCGATCGTGAACTCGCGGGAGAAGAACGTGCTCGCGGGGTAGCCGGCCTTGAGAAGGGCGCGGGCGTAGACGCTCACCTGGGGGAGGATCTGCTCGCGCAGGTGAGCGGCGGCCAGGCGGTCGACGGGGTCCAGGGCCATGGCCTGCTGGCGCAGGGCGGTGAGGACGCCGTCGATGTCGGCCGGGGTCGAGGTCAGGAATTTCTGACGTCGGTCGATCCGGCGGGCGGTCTTGTACGCCAGCAGCGTGTTGAGGAAGTGCCGGGTGGTGTCGGTGTACCCGCTGGCCTTGTGCCGGTCGGTGGCCGGGTAGAGGTTGAGGGCGGTGAAGCGGCCGTCGGGGTGGAAGTCCGGGTCGACGGCCCAGTAGTCGCCGTCCGCGTTGCGCAGGCGGTGCAGCCGGACGGGGATGGCCCGGTGCTGGATGGGCAGGACTCCGTCCAGCGCGTCACGGACGGTCTGCGTCGTGGGCTCGGCGGCGTCGGCCGTCACGTGCAGGTAGAGGCGGCCCTGCTCGGAGAGCACCGGCTGGGCGCGTTCGTCCAGGCGCACGATCTCGGTGTAGGGCGGCTCGTCCGCGCCGGGCTGGGCGGCGATGAGAAGGTGGGGGCCGCAGGCGAGGATGTGGTGGCCGTCGACGTGGATGTCAGTGAGTTCGCCGAGGCCAACGAGCGGGGCGAAGCGCAGTTCGACGGCGGCGGTGGCCGCGCCGTGGCCGAGGTGGTCGAACAGCGGGCGGTAGGTCCGCAGGACGTGGGCGAGGTCGTCAGTGTAGCGGTCGCGGCTGGTGCCGGGTGACTTGCCGACGTAGCCGGTGGCGTACGGGGTGAGCGAGATGCGGATGCCGTCGAAGACGTCCTTGAAGTCGTCGGCCAGGCGCTGGTGCATCGCGGCCAGGTGGCCAGCGCCCTCGGACCAGCCGACGGTGGAGACGCGGATCTTCATGCCGAGGACGTCGCGGGCGAGCCGGGCGTAGGTGTCCAGGTAGGGGTAGGACGCGATGTCGTTGTCGAGGTAGGGGAACAGCACGCCGGGGCGGTGGGCTCGCCCGCCGCCGATCCGTACGCCCCGCTGGGTGGCCTCCTCGGCGAGGGCGTGGAAGAGGTCGCCGAGGCCGTGCTCGGTGAGCTGCCAGATGTCGCTGCCGGCGGCCTGGCTGCACATCGCGCACCGGTTGACGCAGCCGACGGCGGGCGGCAGGTACTGGAGGTGGGTGAGCGCCTCGGTCGGCAGGGTCCTCAGCTGGTCCCGCAGCCGGGGCGTGGTCTGGGTGGTCATGGTCTCGCTCCTCAGGGGATGGGGAGGTCGGTGGGGATCAGGTGCTGGTCGAGGGCCCTCAGCAGCGCGCGTCCGACGGGTGAGAGCCGGTGGGGTCCGGCGAACGGGCCGCCGCCGCACGGCGTGACGGCCTCGGCGGTGCCGAGTTCCGCGCCCGGCAGGCACACCACGCCCGGCTCGGGAAGGTTGGCCAGCAGCACCTCCCCGGTGGCGGCCTCGGCAGGGTGGGTACCGGGGCCGGCCCAGCGCAGCCGGCCGCCGTGGACGCGGTAGCGGCCGGGGCGGGCCAGGCCCTGGTCCAGAACGACGGGCGTCTGGCCCCGGTGGCGGAGCTTCAGGTAGTAGGGGCCCGGCGCCGTCGAAACGGCGGCCCGCACGGTGGCGGCGTTGAAGTCGTCCGGGTCGGGCAGCCAGTCGACCCGGCCGCCGAGCAAGGTGGTCAGGTGCGCGAGGACGAACGGCGGCAGGCCGCGCAGCTGCTGGTTGACCGCCGAGACTTCGGTGGTGCCCTGGTTGCGGCAGTTGATCTCGTTGAGGAACACCCGGCCGTCGTCGGTGAGGATCGCGTCCAGACCGAACAGTCCGGACATGCCGTGGCGGCGCCAGGCCCAGCGGGCGATGCGCTCGGCCGCGTCCACGACGGCGGCCGCGGCCGGTTCAAGCCAGGGGATGGACCAGCAGTTTCCCGCGCTCTTGCCGGGGCCGATCCCGGCCTCCGGCACCCCGACGGCCTTGTGGGAGGGCCGGTCGACGTAGACCCGCAGCCGACCGCGGTAGTCCGGCACGGACAGCACGGTGATGTTCGAGGACCAGCCGGGGGTGAACGCGGTGACCCGGTACGGGCCCGGCATCCGCGCCGCTCGGGCCAGGTCGGGCTCGTCGTCCACGAAGACCGTGCCCCGGCCGCCGGAGTCGGCGCCGCACTGCACCACCAGCCGCACGACCCCGACCCGGCGACGGAGCTCCGCCAGGCCCGGCAGCGGGCCGTCGACCCGTACCCCGGGCAGCTGGAGGGCGGTGGGCACCCGGGCGTCGAGCAGGAGCTCGCCGAAGTAGGCCTTGTCCTCGATCCGGGCGCGCAGATCGTGGTCGATCGCCGCGACCACACCGCGCGGCCCGGCCCAGGACCGCAGGAGATCGGTGCCGTACCAGGCGGAGATGACCACGGGTCGCTCCAGTGCGGCGATCGCCGATCGGGCGAGCCGGTCGAGGCCGGCCGTCCAGTCGCGCCGCTGGGCGACGCCGCGCACCCGGGTGCCGCTCTCGGCGGCGAGCACCCGCAGCGGCGCGGCCTCGGGCCAGGGCCGGTAGCAGCCGATCGCCAGCGTCGGGCGGGCCACCTCCAGAGGGAACGGGCCCGAGTAGGTCGTCCGGCCGGCGGTGGTGAACCGCTCGACGCTCACGAGGACGCTGCGGCCCAGCGCGGTGGTGAGGCCGCGGGCGGCCTCACCCCACACTCCGGCGTCCACGGCGGTGGGCGCACCGGTCACGCGGTCCTCCCGGCCGCCATCGCGGAGTTCTCCTCGACGGGTGCCGTCCGGGGTGCCGGGACGGTGAACGCCAGCCCGGCCTTGGCCAGGACGTGCTTGGCGATCTCCTCGGGCCGCTGTTCGGCGGTGTCGAAGACCAGCAGCCGGTTCCCGTGGCGGTGGGCCATGCCGTGCAGCAGCGCCGCGTTGAACCGCGCCGCGAAGGCCTCGTCCTCGACGCTTCGGCGGTCGGCGGAGTCCACCTCCTCCCGGCCCTCCATCCGCGTGCGGCGGACCTCGGGGGATGCGTGCAGGTAGACGGCGACGTCGAACGGGGCGAAGAAGCGTGCCCCCCAGAGGCTGAGTGTGGCGGTGAGGTAGGGGCCGCCGGCCATGCCGAACGCGACGGTCCTGTCCGCGTAGCCGTCCTGGATGAGGACCGCGCCGTCGGTGCGGGGCGGGTCGACGCGTACCAGCGCGGCGTCCAGGGCGTACCCGCAGACCAGGAAGGCGGCGGTGATGGCGCTGGACTCGGCCTGGCGGACGAGCGGGAGCCGCTTGAGCAGCGGTTCGATCGGGTGGTGCTCGGCGAGCATGCCGCGGTGGCGTACCGCCGGGATGCCGCAGCCATCGAGCAGGGAGACCAGGGTCTGGACCGTGGTCGTCTTGCCGGACATGTCGAGCCCGTCCACGAGGATGTGCACGACTGCCTCCTTCACCGTCGAAAGGACGGCGCCTGATGTGGCGTCACCCACTAGCCTGGCGTGACGGCTTGGTCGCTTGTAGTGAGAGATCGCCGCCCGCTCAGGGCGAAACCACCGCCCCTGCGAGGGCGGTTCGAACAGCCGGCGGCAAGGCATATCCGGGGAGCAGAGCGACGCCGCGCCAGGGAGCGGGCAGCGCTGACAAGGGGAGGTCACCATGACCGTCACCAGCACCACGGCGCCGGACGGCGCGCACACCGCGGCCTGCGGGCGCCGGATCAGAGAGCGGACGCTCGGTCAGGCCAACAGCCCGGAGCCGGTACCGCACGACCTGGTCGAGCTGATCGCCAAGGAGATCGAGGCGCACTGCGGCCACCGCCCGCTCAAGGCCTTCCGGATGGCGACGGGCTGGACCGTCACCGAGGCGGTCCAGGCGGCACACGACCTGGTCGAGAGGGAGAACCTGCGCAAGATCGGGCTCACCGAACGCTCCTGGAAGGACTGGGAGGCGGGCAAGGCACCGAGCGCCGAGTACCAGGACCTGCTGTGCCGCCTCCTGCACACGGGCCCGGTCCGACTCGGGCTGGCCGCCGACTACACGCCCGCGCCGACCTGTGCCGGCAGCCCGGACGGTGCGACACTCCCAGCAGGACCCGCCGACGCGGGAGCGGGGCTGGAGGAGGTGGCGGCCACGAAACGGCGAACCGCGCTCATGCTCACCGGGCTCGCCCTCGCGGCGCCCGCCACCGCCGCCCAAGTCCTCGACCAGGCCGCCGCCGAGGCGCTGGAGTTCACGCGCCAGGCCGAGGCCAGCTCACTAGGCGCCGGGACGCTCGACCACCTGGACCTCGCCGTCACCGACTTCAACGACGCCTACTCCATCAAGCCCCCGCAGCAGGTGTTCACCGAAGCGCTGGACTACCGCCGCAAGGTGGACGCGGTGCTGAAGGCCAGGCACACCCACGAGCAGGGCCGCGAACTGCTCGCCTACGCCGGGTGGCTCTCCGAACTCCTCGCCTGGCTCGCCCACGACCTCGGCAGCCCCCGTACCGGCCTCGCCTTCGCCAACGACGCCTTCATCCACGGCCGGCAGGCCGGCCACGGCGAACTGAGCGCCTGGGCCATGGACGCCGCCGCCTCCATCAACCTCTACGAACACCGCGCCGACCGGGCACTCAACGCCGCCCGCCGCGGCCTCACCCAGGCGCCGGCCACCCACCCGCTCACCGTCCGCCTCCACGCCCAGGCCGCCCGCGCGGCGGCGGCGGACGGCGACGCCGACGGCTTCACCGCCTCCCTGCGCGCCGCCGAGGACGCCCACAAATTCCTTCCCTCCCGCATGGCCTACCGCTTCGGCCTGGACCCGCTGCCGCTCGCCGACTACGCCCTCACCTCCTACCCGGCCACCGCCTGCATCTGGCTCGAACGCTCCGACGAGGCACGCCGGCACGCCGAACACGCCCTGCAGATCTACGAGTCCGCCCCGGCCGCCTCCCGCTCCCCCAGCCGCGAGGCCATCGCCCGCATCGACCTGGCCCTCGCCCACGCCCAACTCGGCGCGCCCGACGACGCCGTCGCTCTGGGCACCGAAGCCCTCGGCTCCGACCGCGTCGTCGACTCCGTGCGCAACCGAGCCGCCGACCTCACCGCCTACCTCACCCGCCGCTACCCCGGTCACGGCGCCGCCGGCGAACTGCGCGAGCGCCTGACCGCCCTGTCCACCCCGGCTTAGAAGGGAAGTCCATGCCCGAACAGGACCGCGTGATCCAGATCCGCCGGCCCTACCTCGACCTGATCGCCCGCGGCACCAAGACGATCGAGGTCCGCGTCGGCTACCCGAGCATGCGCAGGATCCGCCCGGGCCAGCTGCTCGTCTTCGAGTCCGGCGACATCTGCTGCAGCACCCGGGTCATCAAGGTGGCCGAGTACGACTCCTTCGAGGCGATGCTCGACGCCGAGGACAACGAGGCGATCGGCAGCGAGGGCATGAACCGTGCCGAACTCCTCACGGCCTGCCGCGAGATCTACCCGCCGCAGAAGGAGGCGCTCGGCGTTCTCGCGATCCACCTCCGCCTCCATTCCGCCGGGAGGTGACAACACGCCCGCCGAACAGTGCCCCGCACGGCCGGACACCCCGACACACCGGATCACCATTCCCACCCGGAAAGACACCATGGACTCCCCCACGATGCCGCAGGTGTCCCTGCAGCACCACGGCGCCGACGACACCGGCGCCACTCTCGACTCCCTCGCCGACATCTGGGCCGACGCCCACACCGGTGACGACGACGTCGCCCAGGCCGGATTCACCCCCGAGACCCTGCGCCGCCAGATCACCGCGCACACCCGCAACGACGGCTTCACCCTGATCACGGCCTCCTCCGACGGCTGCCCCGTCGGCTTCGCCTACGGCTTCCGCTGCAGCCCCGGCTACTGGTTCGGCGAACAACTCCTGCCCACCATCACGGCGCAGGCCCGCACCACCGAATCTTTCGCCGGGATCTGCGAACTCGCCGTCCGCACCGACTGGCAGCGCCGCAGAATCGGAACCCGTCTGCACACCGCGCTCCTGAACGCACTCCACACCGAGTGGGTCTCCCTCCTCGCCATGCCCGGAGACCAGCCCACCCAACAGCTCTACCGCCGCCTCGGCTACACCTACGCCGGTCCCTACCGATCCGGCGCCAACGGACCCATCCTCGACCTGCTCCTGCTCCGGACACAGGAAGCCACCACGGACAGCACCACGGCCTGGCTCCGCGAACACTGGCCAAGCCAGTTGTCCACGCCGCGGTTACGGCTGCGCCCCGTCGCGGCAGGCGACGCCGGACTCCTTGAGCGCTTGTGGACCGACCCCGAGGTCCGCCGCTTCCTGGGCGGCCCGGTCCCGGCCGACCGCCTCGGCGCGCGCCTGGCCGGTGCCGCAGGCCGGCCGGGCCACTTCACCGTGTTCCTGCCCTGCGAGGGACAAGCCGTAGGCCGGGTGACCCTCGACGAAGACCACCGTGCGCCGGGCCGGGCCGAGGTCTCCTACGAATTCCTCCCCGCGTACGGGGGTCGGGGCTTCGCGGCGGAGGCGGTCGGAGCCGTGCTCCGCTGGGGCCACCACGCTGTGCCCGGCCACCAGCTGATCGCCGTTACCCAGGCCGCGAACGTCCGCTCGCGCAACCTGCTACAAAAGCTGGGCCTCGTGGCTGCCGGGCACCTCGTCGAGTACGGCCAGGACCAGGTCGTCTACACCGTCACCGCACCCGGAAGGTAGCCGTCGAGCACGTCGGTCCGTTGGGTTACCCCAACCAGGTTGAGGCCGATCTGCGCTACCGATGATGAAGCCGTCGAACCGCCGACAACCGGCAGCGGGCAGTAGGCCGTGATGCTGTCCCGGGAACCCGCTCGCCCGCGGACAGCGCCACGGTCTACTGCCCACCGGACCACAACCTGGTGGCCTTCACCCCGCCTGAGATGAAGGCAGGCAGCGACCGGAGCGACCGGGGACGAAGACGTCGCAGGCGCCGCCATGACCCCCTCGATGGGCACGTCCACCAGACGGCACTCGTGCGCAGAGACGCCTCAGAGGGTGTTCGATACCGATTTAGGCTGCCGCGAGAGGTTTCGGGCGGAGGTATTGCCCGATTTTGTCGGGGCTGGCGGTCAGGCGGTTGGTCAT
>NZ_JBFBIR010000115.1:0-8632 GCF_040685715.1 Kitasatospora sp. NPDC088264 | reverse complement strand
GCCCGTACGAGCAGGTGCTCGTACGGGCCGCCGCCGTTTCGTGTTACTCCATCGGGGACGGGCCGGCGGCCGGCGGCGCGGCGGGGAAGAGGATCGGGCTGAGCAGGTACGGCTCCCGGCCCGGCCCCGGCCCGTTCGCCAGCCGGGGCTCCAGGACGGCACGCAACTCGCCGCTGAACTCGGCGAGTTCCGCCGGGTCGAGCCAGAACGTGCCCTGCCGGTAGGCCACTCCCTGGGCGGCCGGGTCGGCGTCCTCGCGGTCGAGGTAGGCGTTGAACTCGGCGATCAGGACGGCCATCGCGGCGGCGAAGCCCCGGCGGTGGTCCTCCCGCGTCATCGTGGCGGCCACGGCGGCGTCCACGACCGGACGGTCCTCGCGCAGCCGGTAGTGCCGCTCGACGGCGCCGCGCACCCGGCGCTCCTCGGCGACCTCCAGGAAGCCGGCCTCGGCGAGCAGCGCGACGTGCCGGTACACCGTCACCTTCGACACGCCGGACAGCCGCTCGCACAGCTGCGACGTGGTGAGCACCTGCCCGCCGGCGAGAGCGTGCACCACACGCAGGCGCACCGGGTGGAGGAGGAGGTCTACCGCGTCGAGGTCCATTGCCCCACGATTTCACAGTCGCTATCTTTATCAAAGATGAAAACAGTGCGCCCGGGAGACGACCCGGGTGCCGGTTCCCAGGGGGGAAGCACCATGCGCCAGACGAACGGGCGGGCCATCACCGTCAACGGGCGATCGCTCTACGTCGAGGAGTCCGGACACGGCACGGACGTCGTGCTCTTCGAGTCGGGCCAGGGCCTCGGCCGCGTCTCCTGGGACCCGGTCCTGCCGCTGCTCGCGGACCGTGCCCGGCTGGTCGCCTACGACCGCGCCGGCTTCGGCCGCAGCGCCCGCACCGACGCCCCCCTCGACCTCGACGACTTGGCGGCCGACCTGGTCGCCCTCGCCGAGGCCGTCGCCCCCGGCCGGTTCGTCCTGGTCGCCCACAGCATGGGCGGCCTGGTCGCCCGCCTCGCGTACCAGCGCCTCGCGCCCCGGCTGCGCGGCATCCTGATGGTCGACACCACACCGGAGACCGCGCCCGCCTTCGACACCATCGACCAGATCGCCCGCCGCGTCGACCGCACGCTCGCCATCGGCCAACCCCTGGTCCGCAGCCGCCTGGTGGCCCGTCTGCTCAGCGGCACCGCCCGCCGGGTCTTCCCCACCGACACCTACGAGACCATGCTCGCCGAGGACTTCGTCCCGGCCGGCCTCGCCCAGACCCGCCGCGAGTTCCGCGCCGTCGCGGCCGCCGTCCCCCGGCTGCGCGCCGAACCCCCGGCACCCCCCGTCTGCCCGACCGTCCTGCTGTCCGCCGACCGTCCCCGCCGAGGCGGCGAACGCACCCACCCCGCCCTCCAGGAACACCAGCGCCGCTGGACCGAAACCCTCCCCGACGGCCGCTACGAGACCGTCGCCGCCGGCCACTTCATCCAGGGCGAGCGGCCCGACGTGGTCGCCGCCCGGATCCGCGAACTCCTCGACCGCGGCTGAGCGGTGGGCCACCGGGCCTCGGTCGACCGGCCGCAGAACGTCCGCCCGTCCGACCCGATCGCCGACCCGATCGCCGACCTCGGCCGGTTCACGCCAGCGGCAGCAGTCCGGGCACCGGGCCGCCGCGACGGGACAGCCGGCGCAGGAACGTCAGCACTCCGGGTGTCCCGACCGCCCAGGCGCGGGACTCGGCGGTCGGGTCGCCGCCGGGGAAGACCGGGCGGCCCGCCGGCCCGCCGGCGCGGGTGAGGAGCAGGGCTGCCAGTTGCTCCGCCGCGTGCCAGTGGCGGGGGTCGCCGGTGGCCGCGGCGAGGTCCACGAAGAGGTCGCCGACTCCGGCCAGGCCGCAGCAGCGGACCACCAGGGCGGTGCGCGGGGCGAGCGTCCGGCAGGTGTCGGCCGCGTCGGCGGCCAGGGCGAGGAGGGCGTCGTCGCCGTACCGGATTCCGGCCTGGACGAGGACCGTGCCGAGGCCTGCCAGGCCCCGGCACCAGGAGAGGTAGCGGCGGGTCGCCCCGGGCCGCAGGGCGGCCGCGCTGAGGCGGGGGAGGTCGGCGGCGAGTCCGTCGACGATGCGGCGGGCGGTCCGGCGGGACGCCTCGTCGGGCCGGGCGAGGAGGAAGTGGGCGATGCCCGCGCGGCCGTGCGCGAAACCCTCGGCGAGGGCGGCGGTGCCGGGGTTGGGCTCCTCGCCGGGATCGTCGAGGGGCCGGGCGGTCAGTGCCGTAGCGCACGCGGCGGCCGCCGCGAGGTGCCGGTCGGTGTCCCGGCCGAGGGCGGCGAGCAGCAGGTGGGCGGTGCCGATCCCGGCCGCCCCGGCGATCTGGTCGGCCCCGGCGGGCTCGTGGTGGCGGTGGTACGGGGACTTCGTGCCGGGCGGCTCCGTACCGAGGGTGGCGGCGGCCCGGGCGAGGAACAGGTCGGCGCCCGCCCGGCCCTGGTAGAGCGAGCCGTCGAGGCGGTCGAGCGCCGGGTGGCCGGCCGTCCAGTCGGCCAGGGCGGTGGCGGCGGCCCGGGCGTCGGGGCGGTCCGCGTGCTCCAGCAGTTCGAGGCCGAGGCCGGCGGCCCCGTCGTAGAGCGACAGCAGGGTGCGGGGTTCGGCGGCGCGCGGGTCGGTGGCGACCAGCTCGCGGGCCATCCGCACGCAGGTGCCGACGGTGTGGTCGACGGCCTCGCCGAGCGGGGCCCGCCGCGGCGCGGCCGAGCGCCGTGCCGGGGGTCGGCCGAGCGGCCTCCCGCCCCGCAGGCCGGCGGCGGCGGCCGAGCGCCGGTCCCCGTCCGGGCTCACCAGGCCCGCGACCAGGGCCACCGCGGAATCCGCCGAGTCCGAAGGGCCGGGGAGGGCCGCACGCAGACAGGCCAGGGTGCGGTCACGGTTGGTCGCCGGGTCGGGGTCGATCACCACCGGGTCGAGGCCGGTGAGGGCGTGGTGCAGCGTGGTGCCCAGCGCGTAGTAGTCCTCGGTGGGGTCGGTCCCGGTGGCGCCGGGCAGCCCGTAGCCCGCCGTGGCCCCGGGCGGTCGGGCGCCGTCGAGGGCGCTGACACCGAAGTCGACCAGCGAGCAGCGGCCGGCGGCGCCGAGCACCACGTTCGCGGGTTTCAGGTCGCAGACCACCACGCCGCGCGCGTGCACCGCGTCCAGGGTCCGCAGCAGTCCGCGCGCCAGGTCCCACCAGTCGCGCCCGCCGGTGCCCGGCCCGGGGTCGTACGGGCCCGCGGCGAGGACGTCGCGCCGCAGGTCGCGCGGCCCGCACGCGCCGCTGACCAGGTACTCGTCGGCGCCGTGCCGGAAGTAGTCGACCAGTACCGGTACCCCGGGCACCCCGGCCAGGGCGGTGAGCACCCGGCGTTCGTGCCGGAGCCGGCCGCGCGCGTCGGTGCCCGCGCCGTCCTCGCCGACGTGGGCACGGGCCTGTTTGACCACCACCTCGCGCCCGGTGGCGAGTTCGACCGCGCGGTAGACGTGGCCGTTCGGCGAGCGGGTGATCCCTGCGGTGATCCGGTACCGGCCCTCGCCGACCCGGGTGGTCGGCGGCCGGGCGGCGGCCGCGACGGGCGTGAACGGGTCGCTCGCCCAGGGCGGTTGGCGGTAGCGGGCTTCGGCCAGGCCGGGGAAGACCGACCCGTCCGGGCCGGTCATGCCGTAGTCGGCGCCGTCGTCCGTGACCCGGAACAGTCCGTAGCGGTAGTAGACCGGCGCGTCCGGCCGGAGCCGGCGGTCGCTCACCACCCGGGGCCCGGCCCAGCCGGCCAGCGCCCGGGCCAACTCCGTTCCCAGCGCGACGAGGTCCGCCTCGTCCGGGTAGACCGTGACGGCCTTGCCCACGGCCGCGGGGCCGCGCAGCCCGCTGTTGAGCTCCCGCAGCACGGCCGCGCCCGCCGCGAACTTCGCGTCGCAGGTGCGGCGCAGCAGGATCGGGACCACCGCGTCCAGTAGCTGCGGGAGTTGGCCCTGCCGGGCGGACAGGTGGAGCTTCCAGCCGTGGGCGCGCGCCGGCATCCGCGGGTCCTGGAGGTACCACCACTGCCCGTCGGTGTGCAGCGGGCGGCGCGGGCCGGGCGCGGCGGCCGCCAGGTCGGCGACCCGGCGGCGCAGTGCCTCGGCGGAGCCGGGGTCGGGTGGTGTGGTCATCGCTCCGCCCCTCCCCCGGTCCGCTTCCTCGGTACGGGTCAGCAGTCCACGGCGCACTCGAAGCGCGTCGGAACGTAGGTGACCCACGGGTCGGCGAGACACGCGACCGGGGCGAGGTCCGCGTCGTGCTCGTCCTCGAAGACGATGGCGTCCTCGTCGATGTCCAGCAGGCCTGCGTCGCGGATCTCGGTCACCACTGCGCTCATGGGTGGTTCCTCCCTTGGGGGTTGGACCTGCTCTCCTGGATCACGCCGGGCGCGCGGGACACCTGGGCACGCTGATGCGACGTGACCCGCAAGAGGGGGCCTGGGCCGGTGTTCCTTGCGGTTGGCGCCTCATGCTAGCCACGCCGACCGGTCCGCGACAGGGGTTCGACACCGCCAACTCGGCCGCTCAGCACCGCGATTCCCGGCGACCGGAACGGACCGTTCAGTCGCTCACCAGGCGGCGGCCGGTGATCTCGTCCGGGCTGATCCGGATCCAGCAGGTCCGGTCGCCGCCGGCCCAGGGGATGGCGCCGGGGAGGCCGGCCAGGTGGTGCAGGACGGCGGGGTCGTGCACGTGGTGGGCGGTGCCGAGGAGGAGGACGCTCCAGCCCCGGCCGAGGTATTCGTCGATGTGGTCGATCTGGAAGGAGAGCGAGGTGCCCTCGGCCGGGGCGCCTCGCTCGGTGGTGCGGTAGGCGATGGCGGCGTCGTCGACGACGTAGTTGACGGGGACGACGACCGGGCCCGGCTGGAGCGGCAGGGCGATGCGGCCGACGCCGTGGGTGCCGATCAGCTCCCAGCACTCGGGTTCGGTCAGGCCGAACAGCCGCGGGTGCGGGCCAGGGCCGCCCTGGCCGGGCGGGGCGTCGGCGCGGCCTTCGAGCAGTTCGCCGCGGCTGAGGCCGAGTGCGGCGGCGATCCGGACGAAGCCGCCGGGATCGAAGGCCGGTCCGGCTTCGAGTAGGTAGCGGAGGTAGCGGGGGGCCATGGCCGCCTGGTGGGCGAGGTCGTCCTCGCTGAGGCCGAGTTGTTCGCGCCGCTCGGCGATCCGGCCGGCCACGGCGGCGGGTTCGGCCCGGTCGACGGCGTCAGGGGTGTCGTTCACGGTGGTGGCTCCTCGGCTTGCCGGCGGGTGCCCGAGGTCGTGTCCCGGGGTCGTGTCCGGGCGGTGACCAGGCCGGATCCATCCAAGCGCCCGGCGTGCGCCAAGTCGAGGAACGGCGGGGCGCCGTGCGTGTCGGCCCCGGCCGGGATGTTCGACGCGGGCCGGGACCGGTGGCGGGCCGAGGGAACGGGCCCCGACCCGGCCAGCTCCAAGATCAACTTTCGAACATCTCACATCTGCTTATAGATAAATTCATACGATCGGGTGAGTTTGGCGACGGTGCACACCCGATGGTTTGCACCGGTCCTCACGGCCCCTCATCGAACACGCTCACGCCCCCTCGGTGCGGCCGGAACAATCGTCGCGGCGGGCCGGCCGAGGCCGAATCCCCGCCTCCGCAACGAACTTGACGCCAACTCAGTTCTCCCGACCAGAACAGGGGCCAGCCATGACGACCGAGACCGTCCAGCAGAGTCAGCAGAGCAGGCAGAGTCTCAGCACCTCAGCCGCCAGGAACCTGGCCACCACCACCAAGACCGCGCCGCAGATGCTCGGGATCACCCCCCGCTACCTGCTGCGCGCCCTGCCCTGGGTGGACCTGGAGGCCGGGGTCTACCGGGTCAACCGCCGCCGGGGCTTCATCCTCGGCGACGGGCAGATCAGCACCTACGTCAACGGCGACGGCGCCTCCCGGGTGATCGCCGAGGACCTGCGCGAGCTGCCCTTCCTCAGCCAGGTGGACAGCCCGCTGCTCACCGCCCTCGCCAACGGCTTCGTCGAGCGCGAGGTGGCGCCCGGCGAGCTGATCGTCGACGCCGGTGCCCCCGCCGAGCAGCTGCACCTCATCGCGTTCGGGCGAGCCGAGCAGCGCGCCACCGGGGAGTACGGTTCGGACGCCCTGATCGCCGTCCTCGGCGACGGCGACTTCTTCGACGCCACCGCCTGGGTCGACGGCACCCCGATGCCCTACCGGGTCAAGGCGGTCAGCGCGTGTACCGTGCTCTCCCTCGACCGCCGGATGCTCGTCGAACTCGCCGACCGTGAGCCGTCGTTGCGCGCTCAGCTGGACGCCTTCGGCAACGACCGCCGGGAGCCCGCCGACCGCGAGCACCCGATCGACCTCACCTCGGGCCACTCCGGCGAGCCGTACCTGCCGGAGACCTTCGTGGACTACGAGGAGGCCCCCCGCGAGTACGAGTTGAGCATCGCGCAAACCGTCCTCAAGGTGCACACCCGGGTCGCGGACGTCTACAACTCCTCGATCGACCAGGTCCAGGCCCAGCTGCGGCTGACCACCGAGGCGCTGCGCGAGCGCCAGGAGTGGGAGATGCTCAACCACCCCGAGTACGGGCTGCTCAACAGCGTCGCGCCCAACCAGCGCGTGCGCACCCGCAAGGGCGCGCCGACCCCGGACGACATGGACGAGCTGCTGGCCCGGGTCTGGAAGCAGCCGGCGTTCTTCCTCGCCCACCCGCGGGCGATCGCCGCGTTCGGGCGCGAGTGCACCCGGCGCGGGGTGCCGCCGCAGATCGTGGAACTCTTCGGCAGTCCGTTCCTGACCTGGCGCGGCGTCCCGCTGCTGCCCTCCGACAAGCTCGACCTGAAGGGCTCGGCCACCTCGGCGCCCGGCACCACGAACATCCTGCTGATGCGGGTCGGCGAGGACCGTCAGGGCGTGGTGGGCCTGCGCCCGTCGAAGGTCCCGGACGAGGTGGAGCCGGGCCTCTCGGTGCGGGCGATGGGCGTGGACCGGCAGGCCATCACCTCGTACCTGGTCACCAGCTACTTCTCGGCCGCCGCGCTGGTGGACGACGCCATCGCGGTGCTCCAGAACGTCGAGGTGTCGAACTACCATGACTACTCCTGACGGATTCGGGCGCGGCACCGGGGTCACCGGAATGGGCCGACCGCCGCTCGACACCGGCTCCTCGACGAGCCCGGGAAGCGGCCCGGGAAGCGGCCTGGTACCCGGCCCGGTCCCGCTGCCCGCAGCGCTCGCCCACGCGGCGGGCGGTCCGCGGTACTGGCTGCCGCAGCAGCCGGACCAGGCGGCCCGGGCCGACCCCGCCACCCCGCCCTCCGCACCGCCGGGCGGGTTCGACGTCGAGGCCGTCCGGCGGGACTTCCCCCAGCTGCACCGGGAGGTGAACGGCCACCCGCTGGTCTGGCTCGACAACGGGGCCACCACCCTCAAGCCGCGCCAGGTGGCCGAGGCGGTCGCCGAGAGCACTACTCGATGGGCACCTCCAACGTCCACCGCGGTGCACACACCCTCGCCAAGCAGGCGACCCAGGTCTACGAGGAGGGCCGCGAGGAGGCCGCCAAGCTGCTCGGCACCCAGGACGCCGGCGAGATCGTCTTCGTCCGGGGCACCACCGAGGCCGTCAACCTGGTGGCACAGTCCTGGGGCCGCGCCAACCTCGGCGTGGGCGACGAGATCCTGGTCTCGGCGGCCGAGCACCACTCCAACCTGGTGCCCTGGCAGCTGATCGCCAAGGAGCGCCGGGCCCGGATCCGGCCGATCCCGCTGCTCCCCGACGGGCAGCTCGACCAGGACGCCTACCGGGACCTGCTCGGGTCGCGGACGAAGCTCGTCGCGCTCACCCACGCCTCGAACGTGCTGGGAACGGTCCCGCCGGTGGCCGAGATGACCGCGCTGGCGCACCGGTACGGCGCCAAGGTCCTGGTGGACGGCGCACAGGCGGTGAGCCACTTCCCGGTGGACGTCACCGCGCTGGACGCCGACTTCTACGCCTTCTCGGGGCACAAGATCTTCGCCCCGACCGGCATCGGCGTGCTCTTCGGCAAGCGCGAGCTGCTGGAGGCCATGCCCCCGTGGCAGGGCGGCGGCAACATGATCGACTCGGTGGGTTTCGAGGAGACCTCCTACGCGCCCGTACCGCACCGGCTGGAGGCGGGCACCGGCCACATCGGCGGGGTGGCCGGCCTGCGGGCGGCGCTGCGGTACCTGGCCGGGCTGGACCGCCAGGCCGCCACCGCGTACGAGGAACAGCTCACCGCGTACGCCATGGGCGCGCTGGCGACCGTCCCCGGGCTGCGCCTGATCGGCGACGCGCCGGGGAAGATCGGGGTGCTGACCTTCCTGCTCCCCGGCACCGACCCGATGGCCCTGGCCGGGGCGCTCGACCAGCAGGGCATCGCGGTGCGCGCCGGGCACCACTGCGCGCAGCCGGCGCTCGCCGCCTTCGGCCTGCAGAGCGCGGTGCGGGCCTCGCTGGCCCTGTACAACACCGTGCAGGACGTCGACGCCCTGGTGTCCGCCCTCCAGGGCGTCCAGGCGGCCTCGGCGGGGTAGGCCGGGGCGGCGGCGGGGGGGGGGGCGGGGGCGGGGGAAGACTAACACAACC
>NZ_JBFBIR010000114.1:0-11124 GCF_040685715.1 Kitasatospora sp. NPDC088264 | reverse complement strand
GAGCGGCCGAAGCCGCTCCCACTGGCCGTCAGTCAGATCACCCCTACTCCCCATAGTCGTATCAACGACTCAAGTGATCGGCAGGACACGGCCTAATCCTCTCGAAGTCGGTGGCCGTTCTGCTGATCAACGAGGAGACCCTCGTCATCACGCTCGTGCAGATCACTTCCCCCTTCTAAGAGCGCACAGCCACCCTCTCGCGTCCTGCGATGCGTTCCCCGTCTGGTTAACTCCGCCCACGCGGAGGTGGACCGTAGCAGTGATGGACGCGCAGCCCGTGCTGCTCGCTAGCTCCGCCATTGCGGAGGTGACTCAGCGTGAGGCGCGATTCGGCGGCCAGGGCGGCCAGGCGTCCGCTCCGCTCGTACTGAGGCGACCCTGTCTGGCGGCCGAATGCCCTGGACGAGGAGTCGTTCGTTCGCGCGGAGGTGACCTGTGGGGCGAGAACCAGGCCGCCGACCCGATCGTGTCCGCTCCGCCCGCGCGGAGGTGACCCACCTGGGGTGTGCCTCGACTTTCCTGCCGACGTCGTCGTCCGTTCCGCCTGCGTGGAGGTGGCCCGTCCTGTTCCAGGAGGGCATCCAGTGAGGAGGGACAGCTGGACAGCTGCCTCTCGGCGGCCGCGGTGTCCTACCGTCGTAGTGCCGTCGGGTAGACCTCGATCCGCGGGCCGCCTTGGGCTGGGGCGAGGACGTCGCGGTAGTGGTGGTCGAAGGAGAGGATCGCCGGGCGCTGGAGCCGCCAGGCGAGGACGGCGTTGACGGCGTCGGCCAGGCCGAGGGCGTGGCCTTGGTACTGGCGTAGCAGTTGCTCGGCGTCGGCGTAGAGACGCCGGTCGGCGGGCGGCAGGACGACGAAGCCCTGCCCGGCGGGACCCGGGCGAGGGAGAGGGCCTGGGCACCCTGGGCGTGGAGGTCGTCCTTGCGGTTGAAGGCGGCCAGCAGGGCGGAGGTGTCGGCGACCGCGACGCCCAGCGGTGCGGTGGCGGTCACCGGCCGGTGCCTTCGTGCATCCACTCGTCGGCGCTGGCGGCCAGGTCCGGCGGCCCGTCGAACAACGCCCAGTCCACCAGCGGCTTGGTGGGGATCGGCAGAAGGCCGGCAGCGTGCTCGATCGCCAGCTCCTCCGGGGTACGGCCGAGTACGGCGGCCAGGTCCCGCAGGATCTGCGCTTCCACCCCGGACACGGTGACGCTCGCGGTGATCGACGGCTGTGCCGGGGGCTCCGGGGCCGGTTCCGACTGAGGGCTCATCTTCGCTCCGTCCAAGGGGGTGGGACTGCAGGTCGACGGTAGCGTTCGGCGGGCGGTCCGCGGGCCGATCCCGCTCACGCGGCACCGGTAAGGGTCACTGGTGGGCGGGCGGGGCGTAGCGGGACCGCCGCGGTGCGCGCCGCCTGGTCGTCGCGGGCCCGGCGTTCGGCGACGGCCTGGTTGCTGGCGGTGGCCATGGCCCGGGCGGCGGCCTCGTCTCGGGCGGCCTGGACCGCGACGGCGTCGGCGAACGCGTTCTCGGGCTCGCGCTGGCGCAGGATCGCGTGCTCCTGGCAGGCGATGGCGGCGACGACGGCAGGGTTGGCGACGGCCGGGGTACGCCGATTTCCGCGAGCGCGCGGTGGTTAGGCGGCGCACCCGTCGTCGCGGGTGCGGACCGGTGCCCCGGGCTGCGCGGAGGTGACCCGAACTCGTCGGCCGGCACGACGACAGCGGGGGTGTCCGCTCCGCCCGTGCGGAGGTGGCCTGCGGGTCTCGCCCTCGTCGTGCTGGGCCTCGTAGTTCGCTCCGCCTGCGCGGAGGTGATCAGATCCCCTGGGGCACGTTCGGGTCCAGGTCTGGTCCGCTTGTTCGGGTGGTCAGCCTGTTCGACCGAGGTGGATCACGACGATGGTGACGGTGGCCTCGGTGATTTCGTACATGACGCGGTAGAGGCCGACGTGCATCCGGCGCAGGTCGGGCGAGCCGTATTCCGCGGAGCCTGGCGGGCGGGGGGTGTCGGCGAGTAGGTCGACGGCGTCCATGACCTGGCGTAGGCCGTCGGGGTCGTCCTTGAGGAACCGGGCGGCGGCGTTGATGGCCGGCTCGTCCCAGATGATCGTGTGGCTCAAGCGGCGGGTCCCAGGCCGAGCTGGGCGCGGACCTGCTCATGCGGTACGGCTGTGGTCTCGCTGGCGGCCTGCCGGGCCCGGTACTGGGCCAGGGCGAGGGCGTCCTCGAGGTCGGCCAGTTCCTGGGGGTTGATGAGGACCGCGGCGGGCTGGCCGTGGTCGGTGATGGTGATGCGTTCGCGGGCGTGGGAGGCACGCCGGACCAGCATCCCGAGGCAGGCTCGGGCCTCCGTGATCGGCAGGGTGTCACTCATGTACCAAACTGTACACTTCACGCAGGATCTGTACAGTAGGATCGTCCGACCTTCGCTCCGCCCGCGCGGAGGTGGCCCGGTCAACGTGGCTGGCCGGCGGTCCCCGTACTCGTCCGCTCCGCCCGCGCGGAGGTGGCCCGGCCGCGTACGCCAGCATCGACTGTGGGATCAGGTCCGTTCCGCCCGCGCGGAGGTGGCCCGGCGACGCTGGCCGCGATGACGGCGCCGATGGTGTCCGCTCCGCCCACGGAGGCCGTCGTCTTCGAGCACCGCGCCGGCGTCCGCTGTGTCCGTACGGAGGCGACCCGACCGGCGCCCACGGACAGGACCGGATCGACGTGTCCGCTGCGCCCGTGCCGAGGTGGTTCAGAACACAGCCAGTGTCCGCGGCGCGTGGCACGATGAACCAGCGCTCCTTGACACCACAACAGCACCATCGACCTGGCTCCATGCCATGGTCAAGAAACAGCAAAGGCGCTGCTGCCCCGCAGGTCAAGAAGGGTCCGCTCCGCCTGCGCGGAGGTGACCCGGTGCAACATGTCGAGGGCACCCGCTTGGAGGAGTCCGCTCCGCCCGCGCGGAGGTGGCCCGTTCTTCGCGAACGGGGCGATTCCGGGCGCCGTGTCCGCGCCGCCCGCGCGGAAGCGGTCGTCGTCGAGCACCGCGCCGGCATCCGCTGCGCCCATGCGGAGGTGACCCGATCGCCCACGGCTCCACTGTCCTGCGCTGGACGTCCGTTCCGCCTGCGCGAGGTGACCCGATCTGAGGCGCGTGGCAGTGGTGGGTGTGGGTCCGCTCCGCCTGCACGGAGGTGGCCCGTCCACGACGGCGGTGTTCACCTGCCAAGCCTTGTCCGCTCCGCCCGAACATCGCACGTCAACGGGCGGCATCTATGCTGCTGTCCGCAGCCGCAACATGATCTTCAGGAGTCCACACAACCCTTGATGATCACGCGGTGGCCGCTCCAGATCTACCGGGTGTGACAGGCTGCTTCAGCCAGTGGGATCTGCGCAGGACGAGGCTCGGGATCGACCGCCCATGCGACATGCCGTCAGCGGGCCGACGTCCGGATGCTCAGCCCATGGCTCCGGCCCGGGGACGGCGTGACGGACTCGGCCAACGACGTCTCTCCCGGCCTGCGGCTGCGTGGCGATCGAGTTCAACAGGGGGTTGGGGATGGGCGAGGATCCACTCATCACGGCGGTGCGGAGCGGGGACGAGAACGCGGTCAGAATACTGCTCGAGGACGGGGCGGATCCCGACGTCGTCGACGAGCAGGGCACCCCCGCACTCTGCCTGGCCATCTCAGCGTTCAACTCGACGATCGCCAGCTATCTGGTGGAAGGCGGCGCGGATACAGACCGCCAGCTGCCCGACGGGACCACACCCCTCTTGCGGGCCATCGACAGCGGTTCCATCGGTCTCGTCTTCTCCCTGCTCGGTGACGCAGCGCTGACCTGCGAGGCCACCCGGGTGGAACTGCTGGCACGCGCCCGGCGGTGGCACGAGACGGGCACGGTCGCCATGCTCCGGGAGCGGACCGGCACCTCGGATGCGGCCGAGCGGGTTCGCATCAGGGACAGGGAATGGACCACCGAGTACCACGAGCTCCGGCTCGGCGGAATGACTGTCCGCGACGGCCACACAGGGATCCTCACGCTCCTCGAGAAGCACTTCGGACTGCACCTGGGCATTGACGAATTGGCGGCCCGCGCCTGCGCACTCGAATACCCGGACTATGAACACGCCGTCTGGTCGGAGATCGTCAGCACCCTTGCCCGGCGGCAGGACGACGAGACCTGGGAGGCTGCGGCGGCACTGCGGGACCATCCCGATCCTCTGCACCGCCGCCTCGGCGCGGAGGTCCTGGTCTGCCTCCACCTCGAGGCTGACCTGACGAACGTCCCAAGTCCGTTCGAACAGCGCACGCTCGAGCTCCTCCTCGACTGGGCAAAGGAGGAGGGACACCCGGACGTCCTGGCCGAGGCCCTGGCCGGCCTGAGCCACCATGAGGACCCGAGGATCGAGCCGCTGGGGCTCTCATTCCTTGCCCACGCTGCCCCACAGGTCCGGGTCGTGGTGCCTTCGACCCTGAGAATCGTGAACTCGGAGAGGTCTGGGCGGAAGACGTTCACCTCCGAGGGGCTGAACGTCCTGCTTGCACTGGCCCGAGACACCAACTCCTCCGTTCGCCAAGCCGCCGGTTACGGGCTCGCGTACAGCCTGAATCCGGAACCCGCCATCGGGGACACCCTGGCCGGTCTGCTCGATGACGATGACCAGCAGACCCGGATCTGGGCCGTCTATGGACTGGCCGAGCGGGACGATCCGCGCTGTATCGATGGCGCCGACCGGGTGGGATCCGTCGACGAGTACGAGTCGTGGTCCTGGATACTCGGTGCGCCCTCACGGTACGAGCAGCGCCAAAGGGAACGGGAGGCTCAGGCCACAGCCGAGTAGCGAACGCTCGCCTCTGTGCTCCGCCCGCGCGGAGGTGACCCGCTGGTCGCCGCCGGAGTCAACACCACTGAGCCGTCCACTCCGCCCGCGGAGGTGACCCGATGTGGACCTCCGCGCGGTAGTACTGCGTCTGGTCCGTTCCGCCTGCGCGAAGGTGGCCCGCTGCCCGCACAGTCGTGGGTGTCCGACCTCGCGTCTGCTCCGTCTGTGCGGGATGGCCAGCCGCCTTCGCTGAGCAGAAGGAGGGCTCTGGCGTCTGGTCTGTCCGAACCAGCAGCTCCGCTCCGCCCGCGCGGAGGCGGTCGTCGGGTACCGCGCCGGCGTCCGCTGCGCCCGTGCGGAGGTGACCCGGTCCTCGCGAACCGGCAACAGCTACTTGATCGGTCCGCTCCGCCCGCGCGGAGGTGGCCCGCGCTCCATCAGCTGCTTCTCGGCGGGGAGTTTGTCTGCTCCGCCTGCGCGGAGGTGTGGTCGACGGTGGGCACCAGGTGTCGTCCGCCCACGCGGAGGTGGCCCGGGTCAGATCGGCCGCGTACCGGTCATGATCCTGCTTGCTGTGCCTGTGCCGAGGCGACCTGCCAACGGGGCAGGCGTCGTCTCGGCGGTGCGGTCCGCTCCGCCTGTGCGGAGGTGACCCGGCGGCGGTCCCGTCGGCGAACTGCTCGATGTGGTCCGTTCCGCCCGTGCGGAGGGTTGGGCGGATGGCGAGCACCAGGGTGTCGTTCTCCGCCAGTGCGGAGGCGGCCAGGTTGCTCCCGATGACGTGATCGGTCCGGTGTCCGCGGTGTGTGGCACGATGCACCAGCGCTCCTTGACACCACAACAGCACGATCGGTCTGCCTCCGCGCTATGGTCAAGAAATAGCAAAGGCGCTGCTGCGCCGCAGGTCAGGAAGGGGTCCGCTCCGCCCGTGCGGAGGTGGCCCGGCCATCAGCGACGTGGACGAGGGGCGCATCTCGTCCGCTCCGCCCGTGCGGAGGTGGCCCGTGAAGTTGTTGACCTTCTCCGGGTTTCGGACGGTCCGCTCTGCCCGTGCGGAGGTGGCCCGACGGACTCGCGGCTCATGTGGCCGGCCTTGGTGTCCGCTCCGCCCGTGCGGAGGTGGCCCGGTGGACGTCGGCAACCTGACCTCCGCCCCCGCGTCCGCTTGGCCCGCGCGGAGGTGACCCGCCGCAGACGTCCCGCGCCATGGCGAGCGTTGGGATACGTTCTGTTCTGCTCTGCCAGCGCGGAGGTGACCCGTCGTCCCGGCGCTGCTTTCTCTCCGCCTGCGCGGAGGTGGCCCGTTGGTGACGTGCCGTACGTCATCGCGCTGTCGGTCCGTTCCTCCTGTGCGGAGAGTCGGACGGATGGCGAGCACCAAGGCGTCGTCCTCCGTCGGCCCGGAGGCGGCCAGGATGCTCCCGACGACGTGAGCGGTCCGGTGTCCGCAGCGCGTGGCACGATGAACCAGCGCTCCTTGACACAACAACAGCACACCCGGTCTGACGCTGTGGCACAGTCAAGAAATAGCAAAGGCCATGCTGCACCGCAGGTCAGGAAGGTCCGCTCCGCCCGCGCGGAGGTGGCCCGAACACCGTGAGCCCTGTCGCCTTCGCGTCCGGGTCCGCTCCGCCCGCGCGGAGGTGGCCCGGACGTCATCCGGGTGGCGAGGGCTGCGCGGTGGGACTCGCGCAGGCAAAGGGCGCGGGCAGCGTCGGCCAGGGCGAGCTCGTCCTCCACGCACGGCCGGTGGGCGCTCTCCGGCTCCCGGATCCGGTTGTAGTGGTCGAGGAGGATCTGCTCGCGCCGGGCGGCTTCCTCTTCACGGGCGGCCTGGCGGGCCTGGGCCTGCTCGCGCATCTGCCCGGCGGAGCTGCTGGTAGGCGGGGCTGTCGGCCCGCGGCGGAGCGGGCAGGCCGGACGCCGGTTCAGCGTGGCACGGGGAGACGGCGACGGCCTGGTCGTCGTGCTCGGTCCGGGCGACCGGCACGGTTCGAGGTCGGTGAGAAGACATTGGCAATCGCCCGGGATCTTCGGGTCGGCAGGCGGCCGGTGGAGCGGTGGCGGCAGGCCTGGCGTGAGGGCGGTGCGGATGCCCTGTGCTCGGCGGGTCCGACGAGCATGCCGAAGCTTTCGGTAGCCCAGTTCGCTTCGTTGGAAGATGAGTTGGGCAAAGGGCCGGTCGCTCATGGGTTCGAGGGTCAGCGCTGGACGCTGGCCCGGGCCCAGGCGGTGATTGGCCGCCGGTTCCGGCTTACGCTTTCGATCGCGACCGTGTGGCGGTTGCTGAAGCGGCACGGCTGGTCCTGGCAGGCCCCGGCCCGCCGGGCACTGGAGCGGGACGAGGACGCGGTCGAGCTGTGGAAGCAGGAGGTGTGGCCGCGGGTAAAAGCACCGCGGCGGCGCTCGGGGCCTGGCTCGTCTTCGAGGACGAGGCTGGATTTGCGATGACGCCGCCGCGCGCCCGCACCTGGGGCCGACGCGGGCACACGACTGTCGTCCGTGTCCGGGGACGCTCCCGCCGCCGAATCTCGGTGGCCGCCCTGTGCTGCTACAAGCCCGGCGAGCAGAGCAGGATGATCTATCGCCCCCGCTTCCACCTACCACTCAAGGGAGCCCGCAAGAGCTTCGCCTGGACCGACTACCGAGACCTGGCCGTCCGAGCGCACATCCAGCTCGGTGGCCCGATCGTCCTGGTCTGGGACAATCTCAACACTCACCTGGCTGTCGGCATGAAGCAGTACGCGGCCGAGCACGAGCGGCTCACCGTATTACAACTGCCCTCATACGCGCCGGATCTCAATCCGGCCGAAGGTCTTTGGTCGCTCCTGCGGCGCGGCCCGACGGCGAACACCGCTTTCACCGACCCGGACCATCTCACCCGCACCCTCCGGCGAGGCCTGCACCACATCCAACTCCGGCCCGCCCTCATTGACGGATGCTTGGCTGGCACTGGTCTGTCACTCACTCACCCCACTGAACCCACGACCCGTTAAAGATTCAGTGGCGACCTCTCAGGTTCCGTCGCCGCCACCGGAAAGGGCACTGAATCCGTACGAGTCGCCCTCGGAACGGGCGACGGTATCCCTGGTGGCACGGCCATCGAGCAAACCGGCGCAGGCGGCGAACTCCGGCACCAGCAGACGCAGCGCCCGGCGCCCGTGAAGCGCGACAAGGAGCCCGATCTCCCCCGGCCCGGCCGACGCGGCACCGGGAAGGGGATGCAGGCGGCGCATCTCGCGCAACAGCTGGTGCCCGGCCAACGTCCGCGCCGGGGCGCACAAGACAGTGAGCGAGAGCACGGCCAGGGGCAGACCCGTCCAGAGGGCTTCCTGCGCCGCGATGGCCACGGCCGCACCGCCTGCTGCCATGGTCAGCAGGCCAGCCGCTGTCAGCCGAGCTCGGCCGCATCGCAGGCCACGCCCGGCCAGTTCGGCGCGCACCTCTTCCCGAGCCCGCCGCACAGCCGGAGCGGCGGCGGTATCAGCCAACGACAGCTCCCGGCCGAACGCCGTCCACACGGCCCGGTGCAGGGAAGTCGCGTCACGTCCGGGGCCGGTATGCACCACCCGCCGAAGCAGGCCACGCCGACCGACATCGATTGCCCCCGCAAGGTGGAGTTCCACCACGGCCACTGTCAGTGCGGCCTTCGAACCGCCCCGCAATCCCGCGGCACCGGCCACCGCCAGGCCGTCCGCCCGCCCCCTAACAGGCAGCCACCGCAACAGCCCCGCACCGACAAGCCCGGCCACCACGCACACGAGACCGATCAATCCCATCACGCCCCCCGTCAACGGACAGCAGGCCCTCCCCGGTCCGCCCCCAGAAGAATGACACGGCCGGATAACCGCCGCTCAGCAGTCAGGCCCCAACCCTGTGCCTACTGCATACCACCGGCAAATCGCAGGGAGCACCATCTGCCATCACCGACAACACGACGAAAACCTCAGTAGTGGACGCTGCCTCATCCTGGAGGTGTGCCTGGTCCAGGTTCTGGTCGTGGGAGAGGGCGATCTCGTCTGCGAGGTGGTGATGCGGATGCTCCCGCTGGCGAACTGGACGGCGATGCCGGCGGCGATGTCGAGGTTCCCGTCCGTTCACGTCTTCTGCCGATCCAGCCGATCCGCGCGGGCGGCGGCCCAGGGGCTCAGCTGCCGGATTCTGATCTTGTGGAAGTGCCGGCGCATCGCTGCCGCGTCCTTTTGCCAGTCGGCCATTTCGGCGATCTGGTCCTCGGGTACGTAGGCCGCGCGTAGCGCGGACGCCCCGCCGACCCGGATCCCCTGGGCGGTGACGGCCTTCGCCGTGGCTTCGTTCAGGAGTGCGTTGTAGCCGAGCTCAGCTCGTTGTTCCTCGGTCAGGTGGAGCACGCTCAAAAAGGAGAGCTTCGCGCGGGCCTTGACGATGGCGGTGACCGTTTCGTTGGAGAGGTACGAGAGGTCTAGCCAATCCTCGCGGCTGATCTCGTCCTCCTTTGGCCTGCCGTCTCGATGCCGAGGCCTGGTCTGTGGAGTGAGACGGACCTGGAGCCGGCCAGCCTTGTCGAGCGCCCGGAAGAGCGCTTGGTCCATCGGCATGTGGATCATGCGGCCGTAATCCAGCCAGGCGCGCATTCGATGCACCGGACACAGCTGGGGGGCGTCGTCTCGGGCCGGGATCCACGCCTCGAACCCGGAGCCGTCCTCGCGGCTCCTGTGGCCGACCAGCCGGACGGCGATGCCGTCGGCGTGCAGGACGACGCTGGTGGGGACCAAACGGGCCAGGTCGATCCGGCGGCTGAGCAGGTGCCAGCCCACGGACAGCATCGCGGCGTCACGCAGGCCGACACCGCGACGGGTGTCCTCGTCGCAGTGGACGAGCATCTTCTCCAGGTCGGGCTCCAGGACCGTCGGCGACTGCTTCTTGGCGCTGGTGGCCGACCGCGTCTTGCGGAAATCCGCGATCATCTTCGTCGTCTGCATGGTGCCGGGCCGGGTGTGCTCGGTGCTCTCCCGTTCCTGCCACGTAACCACCGTGCTGTGATAGGCGGAGACCGTGTTGGGGTCGTAGACCCCGCCGAGGATCATCCACCCGACGTACTCGATCAGCGTCGCCGTCGTACATGGCAGCGCGACCCGGCCCCGGTCAGCGCACCAGCGCTGGAACATCCCGACCCGGGCCCGGTAGTTCCGGTCGGTGCTCTCCACGTTCGACTCGGTGAGTAGGCGTACGACATCCTCGGTGATGACGAAGTCGGCTGCGGTGTACTTCGGCGCGACGAAGGGCATCTCGACCACTTCGCCGTCCATGACCTCGGCCTCGGTACTCACCACGCCCCCACCACCGTGTAGGCGGAGACGTAGTTGATGACGGCGAGCTCGTTCAAGCGCCATCGCGCGATACCCGGGGCGAGGCCTCGTCTGCCGATGCCGCGCAGCTCGACGTGAACGGCGGGGGAGGTTTCTTCGTCGCTGGTGATGGTGACCGGCTCCTCGGTATACGGGCGGCCGGCTCGGTGCGGGTGCTCGGCCAAATCCCTTCGCGCCTCGGCGATCACCCCCGAGCGCCCGCTGACGTCGGCCAGGAAGTTGCCAGCGATGCCCCGCCGCCATGTATGGGCGACCAGGGCGGGGATGCCAGAGGTGATGGCGGTAGTGCTCACTGCGGAGTTCCTTGTGGTCAAGCCCATTGCTGGTGGCGGGAGTTCACTAGTTGCGGTAATCCTCGCATGCGAGCGTTCCCGGCCGGCCTTCCCGTCCTCCTGCCATTGGCCGTCGAGCCAAAGGAGGTCCGGGTGATCGGGGTGGCCGTGCCCATAGCAGCGCGATCGTGCATAGTCGCCCAGTGTCCCGGACGCTGCACTCCAGGCCGGTGCGGATCCTGCGGAAGTGGTTCCGAGTGTCGGCCGGCATCGCGGATGCGGCCAACTGATCGTCGATGCGGTGCTGAATGGAGGCAGCGATGGCGGTCCGCTCGACGTGGGAGACCGCCGGGGGCGGTTCTGACGTTACGAGGCCTCTCTTGCACGCGCAGGGTCAAGTCGGGAGAAGGCCTCTCACAGCAGTTGCCTCGTGTATTGGGGTTTATGCGAAGCTAACGACCTTAGCCCGCGACGGAAGGTCAGACGAGGGTGTAGGGGCTCCGCGGAACGTTCCGCGGAGCGGGGGGTCCCTGCCCACTGGACCACCTACCGGCCCTGGTAGGTGATCACATGCGGAGCGCCCGGCCCTGCGGCCGGGGCCGTTAGAATACTAGGTTCTGTCCGCGCGATCATGAGCGGAGCCAGATGGCCAGTGCGGCGACCGTGACTGTGCCGAGAAAGACGTACACGCGTTTGTCGTACCTG
>NZ_JBFBIR010000113.1:0-11914 GCF_040685715.1 Kitasatospora sp. NPDC088264 | reverse complement strand
ACGGCCGCATCGTCGACGAACTCCACCACCCCACCGCCGACACCGTCCTGGACCGCATGCGCCGCTTCGACGCCAAGGGCCGCACCAGCTAGAGCGTCCCGCTGGCCCCGGCGCCCCCGACCTTCGAGAACCCCCAGGACTGACACCCCCTCATGTACCGCACCGCTTTGCGCAACGTGCTGGCCCACAAGGGCCGACTGCTCATGACGATGCTCGCCGTGCTGCTCGGCACCGCCTTCGTCTCCGGCACCATGGTCTTCTCCGACACCTTCGGCAACGCGCTCAGGACTCAGAACTCCAAGAGCTACACGGACATCGCCGTCACGGTCAGCGACCGCGACGCCGCCCGCCAGGCCTACGACCACACGGGCGAGGACTCCGAGGGCCCGGCCCTCACCGAGGAAATCCGCAAGGCGGTCGCGGCGCTGCCCGGCGCCGCCGAGGCGCGCGGCGTGGTCAGCGGCTTCGCCGGCATCGCCGACAAGAAGGGCGCGCTGATCGGCAACGGTTTCTCCACCACCGGCACCAACTACGTGCCGGGCGCCGACGGCACCGACCCGCGCTACCCGCTGGTCGACGGCCGCGGCCCGCACGGCTCGGGCGAGATCGCACTGGACACCAATACCGCCGAGAAGGGCGGCTACAAGGTCGGCGACACCGTCCGGGTCGCCGTCAACGGCCCGGTGATGGAGCTCAAGCTCACCGGCACCCTGACCACCAACGACCCGCGCGTGCTGGCCGGCGGCTCGCTGGCCGCCTTCGACACCGCCACCGCCCAGCAGCTCTACCTGAGCCCGGGCCGCTACGCCGAGCTGGACGTCAAGAGCAAGCCGGGCGCGGACGACACCGCGCTGCTCGCCGCCGTCAAGCAGACCGCCCCGCAGGGCGACTCGATCGAGGCGAAGACCGGGCGCGAGCTCGCCGCCGAGCAGGACCGGATGATCCAGCAGGGCACCAAGGTCCTGAGCACCTTCCTGATGGTCTTCGCCTTCATCTCACTGTTCGTCGGCATCTTCATCATCGCCAACACCTTCACCATGCTGGTCGCCCAACGCACCAAGGAACTCGCACTGCTGCGGGCGATCGGCGCCAGCCGCAGGCAGATCACCCGCTCCGTGCTGGTCGAGGCACTACTGGTCGGCCTGCTCGCCTCGGCGGCCGGGCTGCTCGCCGGCATCGGGATCGGCGCCGGAATGCAGTCGCTGGTCAGCGCGATGGACGACACCATGCCGCAGGGCTCGCTGGTGATCAAGCCGCTCACCATCGCGGTGACCCTGGCCGTCGGCGTCCTGGTGACGGTGCTGTCCGCCCTGCTGCCGGCCGTGCGCGCCGCCCGGATCGCCCCGGTGGCCGCGATGAGCTCGGTCGAGCAGCCGGCCACCCAGAAGAGTCTGCGGGTGCGCAACACGATCGGCCTGCTGTTCACGCTGGCCGGCGCGGGCGCCCTGGCCGCGGGCGCGGGCGGCAAGGAGTACAAGCTGGTCGGGCTCGGCGCGGGCACCCTGCTGATCGGCGTGTTCGTGCTGACCCCGCTGCTGGCCCGGCCGCTGATCGCGCTGTTCGCCCCGCTGCTGCGCAAGGTCTACGGCACGCCGGGCAAGCTGGCCCAGGAGAACGCGATCCGCAACCCGCGCCGGACGGCGGCCACCGCCTCGGCACTGACCATCGGCGTCACCCTGATCACCGCGCTGACCGTGGTCGGCGCCTCGGTGAACAAGGCCGTCGACGCGGCGACCGCGAACGACCTCAAGGCCGACTTCACGGTCGCCATGCAGAACGGCTCGAAGCTCTCCCCCGAGGTCGCCAGCCAGATCGCCAAGGCGCCCGGCGTCAGCGCCATGAGCGTGATGCGCGAAATCCGGGTGACGACCGACAAGGGCGACTCCGACTACGAGTTCCTGACGGGCGTCGACGCCGCGACCATCGGCCAGCTGGCCACCGTCAAGGTCAAGGACGGCTCGGCGGACGCCCTCAAGCAGGGCAAGCTGATGATGAGCTCGGGCACCGCCGAACGCCTCGGCTTCAAGGTCGGCGACACCATGGCCGTCACCTACCCGGACAAGACCAAGGGCTCGCTCACCGTCGGCGCCGTGCTGGAGGCCAACAGCGCGCTGGCCAACATCATCGCCCCGGACAACGTGGTGGGCCCGCACGCGCTGCCCGGCTCCGGCCCGGCGAAGGTCCTGGTGAAGGGCGCCAACGGCGCGGACGAGAAGCTGAAGCAGGCGCTGCGCGACGCGACCGGCGGCAACCCGCTGATCGCGGTCAAGGGCGAGAAGGACATCAAGGCGGAGAACCGTCAGCTGATCACCGGCATGCTGAACATGATGTACGGGCTGCTCGGGATGGCCGTGGTGATCGCGGTGCTCGGCGTGGTCAACACCATGGCGATGTCGGTATTCGAGCGGCGCCGGGAGATCGGCATGCTGCGGGCGATCGGCCTGGACCGGATCGGCATCCGCCGGATGGTCCGGCTGGAGTCGCTGCTGATCGCGCTGTTCGGCGGCGCGGTCGGGATCGGGCTCGGGATCCTGGTGGCCTGGGCGGGCAACCGCACGATGGCCGACTCGTTCAAGAACATGACCACCGTGGTGCCGCCGCTGCAGATCGTCGGCTTCCTAGTCGCGGCCGCGGTGATCGGCCTGCTGGCCGCCCTCTGGCCGGCCCACCGGGCCGCCCGGATGGACATCCTGGGCGCGATCAAGAGCGAGTAGACGCCCCCCGCAAGCGCGCCGGAGCCCCGGACGGTCGAGGACCGTCCGGGGCTCCGGCGTATCCCGGTCCCACCGGGGTACGGCTGTCGGTGGTGCGTGCAAGGATGCTCGCGCGCACAGGGGCGAGGCGAAGGGGGCCAAGGCATGGAGACCAGCCGGTTCACGGGCGAGGACCCGCACGGGCACCAGCACGCGGTGAAGGTCGTCTCGGGGCGGAACAACACCCGGCGCGTGGTCTGCGAGAGCTGCGGCTACCGCAGGTCGGCGACGTTCGGTGCGCAGGCGAAGGCCTCCCAGCACCTGTCGCAGACGCACGACGCCGGGTACGTCCGACAGGAGTTCGCGCCGGGCCCGTGGATCGCCGCGGCCGTCGGGCTGGTCGCCTTCATCGTCTTCCTCTGCGTGTACGGGATATAGCGCCGCGTGCCCGTACGGGACATAGCGCCGCACACGACACCGCCCCGCCCGGCGGGGTGCCGGACGGGGCGGGGCGGTTCGCCGAACGGAGGGGTCAGGCGGCCGGCTTGGCGGCGACGGGCTTCGCCTTGCCGCCGAACAGGCCGAAGAACACGGCGAGGGTCGGCACCAGGTAGAGCAGCCAGACCACGAGCTGCAGCACGGTCGGGTCCGGCTGGAAGTTGAACACGCCCTTGAGCAGGGTGCCGTACCAGCTGTCCTTGGGAATGGTGCTGCTGATGTCGAAGGCCACGCTGTGCAGGCCCGGCAGCCAGCCGGCCTCCTGGAGGTCGTGCACGCCGTAGGCGAGCACGCCGGCCGCGACGACCACCAGCATCGCGCCGGTCCAGGTGAAGAACTTGGCCAGGTTGATCTTCAGCGCGCCGCGGTAGAACAGCCAGCCGAGCACCACCGAGGTGAGCAGGCCGAGCGCGGCGCCGATCAGCGGGTTGTAGCCGTCGTTGGTGGCCTGCACCGCCGACCAGATGAACAGCGCGGTCTCCAGGCCCTCGCGGCCGACCGCCAGGAAGCAGGTGACCACCAGGGCCGTGGTGCCCATGGCGATGGCCGCGTCCAGCTTGCCGTGCAGTTCGGTCTTCAGGTGCCGGGCGGTGCGGCGCATCCAGAACACCATCCAGGTGACCAGCCCGACCGAGATGATCGACAGCGAGCCGCCCAGCGCTTCCTGGGCCTCGAAGGTGAGCTGCGAGGAGCCGAACTGCAGCACGGCGCCGAAGGCCATGCTGAGCACCACGGCGGATGCAACGCCGATCCACACCGGCGGCAGCTTGTCCCTGCGGCCGGTCTTGACCAGGTAGGCGATCAGGATGCAGACGACCAGGCTGGCTTCGAGGCCTTCGCGCAGGCCGATCAGGTAGTTGCCGAACACGGCACTCTCCTCGGGGGGTTGAACGGGGCGGGGGATCAGCCGAAGAGCGCTTGGCCCCACCACTCCCCGGGCTTGCGGACGCCCGCCGGGCAGGCGAAGTGGGCGGAACCGACGTGCTGGATGTACTCGTTGAGCTTGTCGCCGGCCGCGAGCCGCTGCTGGAGCGGCACGAAGGCCTTGCGGGTGTCGCGCTGGTAGGCGAGGAAGAACAGGCCGGCGTCCAGGCGGCCGAGGCCGTCGGTGCCGTCGGTGAAGGAGAAGCCGCGGCGCAGGATCATCAGGCCGTTGTTGGCGTCCGGGTGGGCCAGGGCGACGTGCGAGCCGGCGGGCATCGCCTTGAGGTCCGGCGCGTCGTGCTCCTTGGCCTTGCCGTAGGGAGCGCCCTCGCCCTTGGTCCGGCCGAAGGTGTCCTCCTGGTCCTTGAGCGAGGCGCGGTCCCAGGTCTCGATGTGCATCCGGATCCGCCGGGCGACCAGGTAGGAGCCGCCGGTCATCCACTCGGGGCCGTCGCCGGGGGCGGCCCAGACGTGCTCGGCCAGCCCGGCGCCGTCGGTGCCCGCGATGTTGTGGGTGCCGTCCTTGAAGCCGAGCAGGTTGCGCGGGGTCTGGGCGTCCGGGGTGGTGGAGGAGGTCTTGCCGAAGCCGAGCTGGGACCAGCGGATGTTCACGGTGCCCATGCCGATCCGGGCCAGGTTGCGGATCGCGTGCACGGCGACCTGCGGGTCGTCGGCGCAGGCCTGGACGCAGAGGTCGCCGCCGCTGCGCAGCGGGTCTAGCTTGTCGCCCTTGAAGTTCGGCAGGTCGATCAGGGCCTCGGGGCGCTTGGCGCGGAGGCCGAAGCGGTCGACGCCGTCCTGGTCGAACAGGGTGGGGCCGAAGCCGATGGTGAGGGTGAGCCGGGAGGCGGGCAGGCCGAGGGCCTCACCGGTGTCGTCCGGCGGCGCCTCGGGCAGGCCGTCGGCGGCGCCGGTGCCGACCTCGCGGCCACCGGTCATCGCGGCGGCGGCCTTGGTCCACTCCTTGAGCATCTTGACCAGCGACTCGCGGGTCGCCTTCTCGGAGACGTCGAAGGCGGCGAAGTGCAGGCGGTCCTGGACCGGGGTGGCGATGCCGGACTGGTTCTCGCCGTAGAAGGGCACCTCGGCGCCGGTCTGGGCGGCCGCCGCCGGGGCGGGGTCGTCCTGCCGGGTGGCGGCGGCGACCGAGCCGACGGCGGCGGCGCCGAGCGCGACGCCCGCGCCGGCCCAGCCGATCACGGCCCGTCGGCTGACGGCGCCCCCGGCGGCAGCGGCCGGGGCGTTCGCGGTGCCCTCGGGGTTCTCGGGGTTCTCGGTGCCCTTGGCGTTCTCGGCGTCCATCGGCGGGCGGATCCTTCTCTGTGCTGACTCGCCGATGCCGTGGCGGCCGCTTCGGGCCGCCACGGCGTCGGTGGGGTGGGGACGGTGCTCGGGTGGGGCCGCGGTCGTTACTTGACGACCACGGCGGCGGCCAGCTTCGACAGCGGCTCGCCCAGCGAGTTGACCGCGTCGGAGAAGGTCTTGCGCTCGGCCTCGGTGACCTTGTCGTAGGAGGTGAAGGTGCCGTCGGCCTGCTTGTACTTGGCGAGCAGGGCCTGGATCGCGGTGAACTCGGAGTCCAGGGTCTTGGCCAGCTCCGGGTCCTTCTCGGCGGCGACCGGCTTCAGCAGCTCGTAGGCCTTCTGCGCGCCCTCGACGTTGGCCTGGAAGTCGGCCAGGTCGGTGTGGCTGTAGCGGTCCTCCTCGCCGGTGATCTTGTTGGTGGCGACCTCGTCCAGCAGCTCCTTGGCGCCGTTGGCCATGCTGGTCGCGGTGATCTCGGCCTCGGGGATCTTCTTCTGCCAGTCCTTGAGGTCGTTGACCAGCTGGTCGGCGAGCTTCTTCTCGTCGTCGCCGATCTTGGCGTCGGCCCAGAGCGACTTCTCCAGCTTGTGCCAGCCGGTCCACTCCTGGCCGGCCTCCAGCTTGTCCTCGCGGGTGTCGGTCTTGGGGTCGACGTCGCCGAAGCTCTCGGCGACCGGCTCGGTGCGCTCCCAGCCGGTGCGCGACGGCGCGTACAGCGACTTGGCCTTCTCCACGTCGCCGGCCTTGATCGCGGCGGCGAAGGCCTCGACGGCCGGGATGGTGGCGTCGGCCTGCTGCTGGGCGTACGTGCGGTACGCGTCGACGGCGGCGGTCAGGCGCGGGTCGGCGGCGGCGGCACTGGCGCCCTCGCCGGTCACGGTGATCTTCTGGCGGATGCCGTCGCCGACCATGCCGGGCTTGCAGGCGATCTCGTAGGAGCCGGCCTTGATCTCGGCGTTGATGGTGGCCTTGGTGCCGGGGCCGATGTTCTCGCGCTCGGTGATGATCTTGTCGCCGGCGCCGTAGACGTAGACCTCGGTGGTCTTGGCGCCCTTGTTGCTGATGTCCAGGACGACGTGGCCGGCCGGGAAGCTGGTCTTGGAGACCTCGCAGGCGGTGTCGGTCGCGTTGATCTTGACCGCGTCCGCGCCGCCCGCCTTGTCGTCCTTCTTCGCCGCACAGCCCGCCAGGGTGGCGGTCGCCACGGCGAGGGTGAGCAGCGCGGCTGCGGTGGAACGGCGACGGGCGGACATGCGGGCTCCAACGGAAAAGGGCATGGGTGTGCCAGGGCGGGGCAGGGCTGAGCACCGGTGGGGGCGTCGAACCAGCGACAACCCCGCCTTAGCTAAGGCATACCTTACGTAAAAACTTTTTTACGTCCATACCCGCCCCCGTCGGAAGCGGGCCGACCGCCCAGCCCGCCCAGCCTGCCCATGCCCCGACCGGGACCCGTCAGCGCCCCGGCGTACGCCGCGCGGCCGCCCGGGCCGTCCACCGGCCCTCGTGCCGGCTGATCCGGATCGGGTGGCCGAAGGTCACGCTGATCAGCTCGGTGGTCATCACCTCGTCCACCGGCCCGGCCGCCACGCACTCCCCGTCCCGCAGCAGCAGGGCGTGGGTGGTGCTCTCCGGCAGCTCCTCCAGGTGGTGGGTGACCAGCACACTGGCCAGCTCCGGGTGCTGGTGGCGCAGCAGGTCCAGACTGTCCAGCAGCAGCTCGCGGGCGGTCAGGTCCAGCCCGGTGGCGGGCTCGTCGAGCAGCAGCAGGCGGGGGCTCGGCATCAGCGCGCGGGCGATCAGGGCCCGGCCGCGCTCGCCCTGGGACAGGGTGGTCCACGCCGACTCGGCGATCGCGCCCATGCCGAGCGTCTCGATCAGCTGCTCGGCCCGCTCCAGCACCTCGGGGCCGGGCTTGCGGTGCAACTCCGGCTCGATCGTGTTGGTGTGCCCGGTGAGCACCACCTCGCGCACGCTCAGCGGCGAGCGCAGCGGGTGCCGGGGGTTGACGTGTCCGAGGTGGGCGCGCAGCTCGCGGATGTCCACCCGGCCGAGCCGGCGGCCGAGCACGTCCACCTCGCCCCGGGTGGGGTGGGAGACCGCGCCGAGCAGGGCGAGCAGGGTCGACTTCCCGGCGCCGTTGGGGCCGAGCAGCGCCCAGTGCTCGCCCGGCTCGATGGCGAGGGTGATCCCGCGCAGCAGGTGGCGGCCGTCACGTACGACGTCCACGTCCTGGGTGCGCAGCAGCGGGCCGTCGAAGGACGGGACGGACGAGCTCATGGGGGCGGACCTCCGAGGTGCGGCGCCGGACAGGGCGCGGGCGAAGCGCCGTACCGGACGGGCCGGCGCCGACCGTCTGCGTGCAGAGTACAACCGTCACCGCACGCGGGTCCGGGCCGTCCGAGGAGTGGACGCTCCAGAACCCTGTCACCCTGCGGGAGTTGGGAGGATGATCTGGGCATTCGGAGGGGACGAGGGGAGCGCCGATGCCGACCGACGGGGAAGCGGCCGAGGACCGGGCGGCCGACACGCTGCACGGGCTGGTCGAACTGCGGGCCGGGCAGGCACCGCAGGCGGTGGCCGTCCGCTGCGGCGATGCCGAGCTGACGTACGGGGAACTGGACGCGCGGGCCGACGCCCTGGCCCGCCACCTGGCGGCGCGCGGCCTGGCCCCCGGCGGCCGGGCGGCGGTGGCCCTGGGCCGCGGCACGCAGGTGTACGTCGCGCTGCTCGCGGTGCTGAAGGCGGGCGCCGCGTACGTGCCGCTGGAGCCGAGCGCGCCGGACGCGCTGCTGCGGCACGTCCTGACCGACGCCGCCCCGGACCTGGTGGTGACCGAGGAGAGCCACCGGGTGCGGCTCGCCGACGCGGGCCCGGCGCGGATCGTCTGCCTGGACACGGCCGACCTCACCGAAGAGCCGTCCGACCCACCGGGGGCGCCCGCCGGCCCGACGGACCTCGCCTGCGTCCTCTACACCTCGGGCTCCACCGGCCTGCCCGCCGGGGCCCTGGTCGAGCACCGCAACCTGCTGTCCGCGTACCGGGGTTGGCACGAGGTGTACGGGCTGTCCCCGGCGGACCGGATCCTGCAGACGTCGAGCCTGGAGTTCGACGTCTTCACCGCCGACTGGGTCCGCGCGCTGGGCTCCGGCGCCACCCTGGTGGTCGCCCCGCGCAACCTCACCCTGGACCGCCGGCGGTGACGGCCGCTCGGCGGTGACGGCCTGCGCTGACGACCGGTCAGCGCAGCGCCTCGAACATCCCGGCCAGCCCGTGGTGCGCGGCCGTGAGCAGCGCCTGCGCGGCGTCCAGCGCCTCGGTGCTCGGCCCGGCGAGAGCGAGGCCGACGGCGGGCTCCGGGTCGTGGCCCGCCGTCGGGATCAGCGGCAGGAGGGTGACGTCGAGCCGGGCGCAGCGCGGCCGCAGCCGGTCGAGGTGGTCGTGCAGCGCGCCCGGGGCGAGCCGGGCGCCGAGCGGCATCGCGTCCAGGGTGCGGACGAGGTGGCCCGGGCCCCGCACCTGGTCGAGTCGGGCCCGCAGCATGAAGGCCACGGCCGGGCCGGTGAGCCGCAGGTTGATCTCGGTGGGGGCGAGCCGGCGCCGCCGGTCGGTGACGAAGTCCACGTCGTACCAGCCTCGGTAGCCCTCGGCGGCCAGCCGCTCCCCCACCGCGAGGGCGAACCGGCGGGCCGTCGCGGCGGCGCCCCGGGGCACCGCGTCGGGGCCGACGGTGACGCCCTGGTAGCGGGTGCCGGTGACGCGCATGTCGCCGGCGCCCACCGGGTGCACGGCTCCGTCGGGGCCGACCAGCGCGTCGTAGGTGAGGTCGCGCAGCCGGGCGGCCGGGCCCGGGTCGACGTGCTCCTCCAGCAGCAGGCCGCCCCGGGCGGGCAGGAGTTCGGAGCGGACCAGGCGCCGCAGCAGGGCCCGGCCGCCGCCGGCGGCGAACAGGTCGGCCGGCTCCACCACGACGGTGCCGTAGCCGCCGACGCCGTGCGGACTCTTCAGCACGGTGGTCAGCCCCCGGGCGGCGCGGGCGGTCAGCCGGCGGGCCGCCCGGCCCCGGCCGTCCGGGCGTTCCTGCCGGGGGACGACGACGCCCGGGTGGTCGGGGGCGAGTTCGGCGAACAGGTCGTGGGCCGCCGCCTTGGACTCGTAGCGGTGCACCGCGGCCAGTTCGGGGCCCTCGCCCTGGGCGGCGGTGCGGCCCCAGGTGACCACCGGTCGACCGAGGGCGGCGATCCGCGCGGCCAGGGCCGGCCGTTCGGCGAGCGCCCGGGCGACCGTCCGCTCGGGCGCGACGCCGCCGTGCACCTCGACCGGGCCCCACTCCAGCTCCCGGGCCAGCCAGTCGGTCCACTCCGGGCCGACCTCGGCGGGCAGCACCAGCAGTGCCGGTTCGGGGCTGTAGCAGGTGGCCAGGCAGGCGTAGTGGTGTGCCTGCCGCAGCCGTCGGGCGCGCTGGGCGGCGTCCATGCCCGGGGCGAAGAACTGCTCGTTGAAGTCCGCGACGTTGCCCACGTGGACAGCCGCCCGACCGCCGGTCCAGGCCCCCACCCATCCGTCCATGGGGGCGAGCCTAGGGCCTCGTCAGGTCGTGCGTCATGCGTCGGAACGCGATCGGCCATATGCGGCACGGGTGTTGATTTCTGCTCACTTTTGATTTGAACAGGACACAACTTGGCAAAGATATGACCATTCCTCTAGCTCTACCTGACTGATCGCCGTCAATGTCGGTCGCAGCTCTTTTCCCTGCAGCTACCCCGACTGGAGTCCGAGTGAGCCCCACCTCCTCCTCCCGCCGCCCCCTCGCGGCCGGAGCCATCGCGGTCGTCGCCGCCCTCGTCGCCGTCGCCGTCCCCACCGGCACGGCCTCCGCCGCCCCCGGCATGCGCGAGGCCGCGATATCCCAGGCCCGCGCCAACGTCACCCACAACGCGGGGGTGTTCGGCTTCGGCGCCGGCCAGGACCTCGTGGTCAAGGACGTCGTCCTCGACGCCGACGGCACCCAGCACGTCCGCTTCGACCGCACCTACCAGGGCCTGCCGGTGGTCGGCGGTGACCTGGTCGTCCACCAGGACGCCCGCGGCCGGCTCAAGGACTCCTCCCGCGCGGCCGCCCACGACGCCGCCGTCGGGTCCACCGTCCCGAAGGTGCCCGCGCAGGCCGGCGCCTCCGCCGCGCTCACGGCCGCCCCCGGCGTCCAGGACGCCACCAGCACGCCCGAACTGGTCGTCTGGGCCGCCGACGGCACGCCCCGGCTCGCCTGGCGCACCACCGTCGAGGGCACCGGCGAGCACGGCCAGCCGGCCGGCAAGGTGGTCGTCACCGACGCCACCACCGGCGAGCAGATCGAGACCTACGACGCCGAGCACCAGGCCTCCGGCACCGGCCACTCCGAGTACACCGGCGACATCACGATCGACACCACCGCCCAGAGCGGCGGCGGCTACACCCTCAAGGACTCGGTCCGCGGCCACGTCACCAAGGACGCCAACAACGTCGCGGCGAGCGCGCTCAAGGCCGGCTCCGGCACCGCGTTCACCAGCACCACCAACGTCTGGGGCGACGGGAAGAAGTTCTCCACCGACCGCTCCACCGCCGCCGTCGACGCCCACGCCAACACCGCCTGGACGTACGACTACTACAAGAACACCTTCGGCCGGAACGGCATCAAGAACGACGGCAAGGGCGCCACCGTCTTCGTCCACGTCGGCACCAACTGGGACAACGCCCAGTGGTCCGACAGCTGCTTCTGCATGATGACCGGCGACGGCGACGGCAGCACCGACCCCGAGCAGGTCGACCTCGACACCATGGGCCACGAGATGACCCACGGCGTCACCAGCGCCACCGCCAACCTGCGCTACAGCGGCGAGTCCGGCGGCCTCAACGAGTCCACCAGCGACATCTTCGGCACCATGGTGGAGTGGTACGCCAACAACAAGGTGGACACCCCCGACTACCTGTTCAGCGACCAGTCCACCCCGCCGTGGCTGCGCCGCTTCGACAAGCCCTCGCTCGACGGCCGGTCGGCGGACTGCTGGAGCAGCTCGGTCGGCAAGCTCGACGTGCACAACTCCTCGGGCGTCGGCAACCACTGGTTCTACCTGGCCAGCGAGGGCAGCGGCAGCAAGACCATCAACGGCTACACCTACAACAGCCCCACCTGCAACAACTCCACGGTGGCCGGCATCGGCAACCAGAAGGTCGCCAAGATCTGGTACCGCGCGCTGACCGTCTACATGACCTCCACCACCACCTACAAGGGCGCCCGCACCGCCTCCCTGAGCGCGGCCAAGGACCTGTACGGCCTCAACAGCACCGAGTACAAGGCCGTCGCGGCGGCCTGGAGCGGCGTCAACGTCAACTGACGCGCACGGTCCGGCGCGGCGGCCCAGGCCTCCAGAACACGATGTTGGGCGAGAAGATCGACGTCGAGGGCAAGGGGACCGTCGACGGCGGTCTGTTCACCCTCAAGACGTCCAACGGCGAGA
>NZ_JBFBIR010000112.1:0-12060 GCF_040685715.1 Kitasatospora sp. NPDC088264 | reverse complement strand
CCGCCTCAAACGACTGCAGTACCGCTCCGACATCCTCGACGGCTTCCTCAGCGGAACCGGACTCTCCCTCGACCTCCCACCGCCATCACCTTGAAACGCCGAGGTCAGTAACCGCCCCGGTTTCGATGTCATCTTCTTGTTTCGACACGTCGTCAGCGCTGCCGGTTCCTCTTCCGGCCGACTGTCACGTGTCAGAACGACGTCGGAGCCATGCCGTGGCCAGCATTCCCAGAACCACCAGCAAACCGCCGACCGCGATCCCGATGTGCTTCGCGCTCAGCAGACGGTTGTTCCTGCCTTCAGCCGCAGCATCGCGCGGAGGAGGGGGGATGGTGGCCCCGGAGCTGGGAGTCTCCGGCCCAGGCTGGCCGTCTTGGGGATTGTCCCCTGCTTGGGGCGACGGGGAGCCGGACGCGCCGCTCCCGTCGGCAGCTCCACCCCCGTACGGAGGAGCGCCGTCACCGCGGTCACCGTCGTCGTGCTTGTCGATGCAGTGGGCAGCCGGGAAGGAGAAAACTCGCTCGTGGCGGTCGAATGCCTTCACCACGAAGAGCGGGTGCTCCCTGAAGAAGTCACGAATCTGCCACTCGTACTGGTTGCTGGTCTGGGTGGGATAGTTCACGTCCAAATACGTTGAAACATTGAAGCTGTCCCACGGTGCTGCCGGCGACGAGGGTGAGGATGACGCGTCCCCCTGGAGAACGAGAGCCTCCGGCCCGTGCCGGCCGTTCTTCAGGATGATTCTGAAGTTCTGGTCGATGAGTACGACACGGCGGGAACTGTGGCAGTCACGCAAGGGATTGTGGTCATGGTGTCGCCCCTCCCCCTCCCCATCCCCGTCCTGGAGCCACATGGAGCCGAACGCATGCCGTGCGGACGCCTGCGCAGCGACGTCCGCCAACGGAGACGCAAGGGCGATTACCGCACCCGCCAGCGACGCTGCGACCCGGGGACGACGATTCATCCAACGACCTCCATGGGTGGCGAACGCGCTGGACCGCCTGTTGGGCGACGCATCCGAATCTCGGAAGAAGTTAAGAGGAGTCGACTCGTCATATCGTGAACATCTCGGGGGAGCCCTCCTTTTGTCACTCAGCCGCAGCAGTTCCGGGAGAAGGAGGTAGGGCATGGGCCGGTCCGGGCACCGTGACCGGCCTCCCCGGCCTCCCCGGCCCCACCGGCAGCGCCGCTGGGCCGCTGGGCCGCTGGGCCGCCTTGTCATTCCCGCACACCGAGGTGGTAGACGGTGACGCCGCCGGCACTCGCGACGGGACGGTAGCCGGCGGCGGGGAGGGCGCGAAGGGCTTCGGCCTCCTGGCCGGCGGGGAAGAGGCCGTCCCGCGGGTGGTCGGGGGCCGCGACCCAGTCGGGCTTCGCGCCCGGGCCTCCGGGGTAGTACGGGAAGAGGAAGACCCGGGTGCGGTCGGTGAGTTGGGGTGCGATGCCGTTGGCGGCAGCCACCTGCGCACCGTCCGGGATCACCCGCAGCACTCCGCGCACGGCGTCGGCCGTCGCGTCGCGCTGCCAGGTGGCGGGCCGGGCCAGCTCGGCGAGGGGGCGGAAGGGCAGGGCGGCGGCCGTCACCGCGAGCCCGACGGCCACGAGGCCGCAGGCCGTCCACCGCCGCAGGCCGTGCCGCGCGCGGAGCCGGGCCAGGGCGTCGGCGAAGGCGAGGAAGACGATCGGCATCAGGACGGCGCCGTAGTGGAAGCCCGTCCCCCAGTAGGCGGGGTTGGTGGACCAGAACCGCCAGCCCAGGGTGGGGAGCGCGAGCAGGATCAGTGGGGAGCGCAGCGCCAGGAACGCGGTGGGGGCCAGCAGCACGGCGACGGTCCCCCACTTCTGGGCGGGCAAGAGCAGCCTGGTCACGGGGTCGCCGGCCGGGCCGTCCACGTTGGAGAGGTAGGTGTAGACGCCGTCGGGATTGAGGGCCGGGATGACGACCAGCACCACCAGCGCCACGGTGGCGGCGGCGAGCGCGACGACGCCCGCGCCGAGTCGGCGGCGACCGTGCCAGAACAGGTAGCAGCCGACGGCCACGACCGTCGCCGCCAGGTCCTCCTTCACGAGCAGCAACGGCAGCGCGCACCACGCGGCCGCACGCCACCTCCGCAGCGTCAGCCGCTCCAGGGAGAAGGCCAACAGCGGTACGGCGAAGGCGATTTCGTGGAAGTCGAAGGCCACCGCCTGCTGCAGACCGACCGACAAGCCGTACCCGACGCCGATGCCCGCGCCCGCCCACGGACCGGCCGCCCGCGCCGCCACCCTGGTCACCGGGACGGCGGACACGGCGAGCAGCGCCGCCTGGGCGACCAGCAGGGTCATCGGGGAGGGGAAGACCCGGTAGAGCGGTGCGAGGGTGGCCAGGATCGGGTGGAAGTGGTCCCCGAGCAGGTGGAAGCCCGGCCCCTTCAGCTCGGAGACCGGCGCGCGGCCCTCGGCGTAGCCGCGGACGGCCTGCTCGAAGATCCCCAGGTCGAAGCCGGACGTCCGCAGGTGCAGATGGCGGGAGACGGACAGCGCGGTGTAGGCGGCGAACAGCACGGCGGCGAGCGCCCAGGGCAGCAGGACGGTCCGGCCCGGCCGCGGCGGCTCGGGCAGCGGCCGGGATCCGGGCCGGGTCCGCAGCTGGGAGTGGAGCTGGGACTGGGGTGCGACCGTGGCGCGGGGTGCGCGGGTCAGGGTCAGGGTCACGGGGCTCACCTCGCGGTAGGGCGGACGTGGGGCGACCCCCGAAGCGTCCGACCCGCCCTCTGAAGATCCGCTGAAAGAGCCTGAAAGCACCTTCAGGAACCGTGACACCCCCCGTGACATGCTGAGACGCATGCGCGTACTGGTGGTGGAGGACGAGACCCGGATGGCCGATGCCCTCCGGGACGGGTTGGAAGCGGAGGGCTACACCGTGGACGTCGTCCACGACGGCCGCTCCGGCCTCTGGTACGCGCGCACCGGCGACTACCGGGCGATCGTGCTGGACGTCATGCTCCCCGGCCTCAACGGCTACCGGGTCTGCGCCCAGCTGCGCCAGGAAGGCATCACCGCCCCGATCCTGATGCTCACCGCCAAAGACGGCGAGTACGACGAGATCGAGGCCCTGGACACCGGCGCCGACGACTACCTCGCCAAGCCCTTCTCCTATCCGGTCCTGGTCGCCCGGCTGCGCGCCCTGGTCCGCCGCGGCGGCGCCGAGCGCCCGCCCGAGCTGACCGTCGGCGACCTGATCCTCGACCCCGCCGACCGCTCCTGCCACCGCGCCGGCACCCCGGTCGCCCTCACACCCCGCGAGTACGCCGTCCTGGAGTGCCTGGCCGAACGCCCCGGCGAGGTCGTCGCCAAGACCACCATCCTCGACCAGGTCTGGGAGAGCGGCTACGAGGGCGACCCGAACATCGTCGAGGTGTACGTCAGCGCGCTGCGCCGCAAGATCGACGTCCCGTTCGACCGGAACTCCATCGTCACCGTGCGCGGTACCGGCTACCGGCTGGACTCCCGTGGCTAGGCCGCCGCGGCTGCTGCGCTCACTGCGCTCGCTGCGGGCCCGTTCCGCGGCGGCGGCCGGCCTGGCCGCTGCCGCCGCCTTCACCGCGGGCGCGTTCTGGCTCAGCCACAGCCTCTACGACTCCCAGTCGGACGACGCGAAGGCCGCCGCGCAGGCCCGCCTCGACGTGGCGGTCGCGGACATGCGCACCGGCCACGTCCCGGCGAGCGGGCTGCTCGGCGGCGACCGCGCCTATGCCCTCGTCCTGGACTCCGGCCGGCTCCTGGAGGTCAGCCCCGACCTCGAACCCTTCCGTGCCCAGGTCGCCGCCCAGCTCACGCCGCTGCCCGAAGGCGAGCAGGTCTCCCGCGCCCTCACGCTCGGCGCCCCGGCCGCCGGCACCGCGAGCCGTCTGGCCCACCACACCCTCCCCCTGTACGGGCAGAGCGCCGGCGGCATCGACGGCTACTCCCTGCGGTCCGGCTTCGGCGAACCCGACCGGGGCGAGCGCACCGTCACCGCCTACCTGCTCGTACCGCCCTGGGACGCCGAACGCGTCCAGGAATCCGTCCAACGGCTGCTGCTGGTCGCCGGGCCCTTCGCCGTCCTGCTGGTGGCCGCCATCGCCTGGGCGGTCACCGCCCAGGCGATGCGCCGGGTCGAGGCGATCCGCACACAGATGGCCTCCATCACCGCCCAGCACCTCGACCGGCGCGTCCCCGTCCCGCCCACCGCCGACGAGATCGCCCACCTCGCCACCACCACCAACCAGACCCTCGAGAAGCTCGACCACGCCGTCACCGCCCAGCGCCGCTTCGTCGCCGACGCCTCCCACGAACTGCGCAGCCCCCTCGCCGGACTGCGCACCTCCCTGGAGGTCGCCCTCACCCACCCCGACCGCACCGACTGGCCCACCGTCGTCCGCGCCGCACGCGCCGACACCGTCCGCCTCCAGCACCTCGCCGACGACCTGCTCCTGCTCGCCCGCCCACCCCTCGCCGCACCGGCCCACCACACCCGGGTCGAACTCACCGACCTCGCCCGCGACGTCGCCGCCGAACTCCCGCAGGGCACCAGCCGGATCACCGTCCACGCCGACCGCCCGCTGGAAGTCCCCGGCAACGCCGCCCAACTCCACCGCCTGCTCCGCAACCTGCTGGAGAACGCGCTGCGCCACGCCGCCGACCGCGTCACCGTCACCCTCACCGAGGACCACGGCCCCGACGGTCAGTGGGCCGTCCTCGAAGTCCTGGACGACGGCCCCGGCATCCCCGCCCCCGACCGCGAGCGCGTCTTCGCCCCCTTCACCCGCCTCGACGAGGCCCGCACCCGCGACACCGGCGGCGCCGGACTCGGCCTCGCCATCGCCCGCGACCTGGCAACCCGCCACCACGGCACCCTCACCCTCGCCGACTCCCCCACCGGCGCCCGCTTCCTCCTCCGACTCCCCCTGCCACCACACCCCGCCCGCACTCCGTGAGCCCCGCCCGGACCAGCCGCTCACCGGCGATCCCCCCCCCCCCGGCTCCACGCCAGGAGGTCGAACTCACCGGCACTGCCCCTGGCCGGGCGGTCCGGACGGTCAGCAGCAGGTGTGCGGTGCCGCGACGGCCCGGGCTGTCGGCGCCTCGGCGTCGGCGATCCGGCCGCGCAGCATCGCGTCCATGACCGCCATGTACCGCTGCGTCCGGGGGCCGCCGAGGAGGAAGGGGTTCGCGGCGCCGGGCGGCTGGCGGCGCAGTAGTTCGGCGCGTTCGAGGCCGTGGTCGTTCGGGTGGTTGGAGAGCTCGACCTCCACGTTCGCCCGGCGCATGACGGCCCGGAAGGCGTGGACGGACGCGAGGAAGGTGCGCAGCTCCTCCGCCGTCGAGGGCGGGTTGAGGCCGCCCCACAGCATCGCGCTGTGGTGCCGGCGGCCGGCCCGGACGGGGATGACCGGGGAGACGGTGCCGGGGGTGTGGCCCGGAGTGTGGTGCAGCTCGATCGTCGTGCCGCCGAGCGTGAGCTGCTCGCCGTCCGCGATGTCGAGGTCCCGGGCGGGGGCGTCGGCCGGGCGGGTGCGGGCGAGGAGGTCCCAGTCGGCCGGGGACATGTGCACGCGGGCGCCGTAGCGGTCGGCGAGGGTCTGCGCGCCGCCGAAGTGGTCCGAGTGGCCGTGGGTGAGGACGACGCGCTTGATCGCCGCCGGATCGGCTCCGACCGCGCGCAGCCCGGGGACGATGATGCCGTCGGCGTCGGCCGGGGAGGTGAGTGCGTCGATCAGCACGATGCCGTCGTCCGTCAGCACCGCCATCGCGGAGACCCAGCCCGCGCTCAGGAGCACGAGGTTGTCGAACAGCTTGACGGGCGCCGGCGCGGGCAGGTCAGGAAGGTCGGAGCCGGGGGTCAGCGCCGTCACCAGGGCACGCAGCACGGGGTCGTCGCCGGCGAGGCGGCGGGCGCGGTCGTAGTGCGGGCGGGAGGCGGACGGCGTACCCGCGGAGGTGGAGGCCGGGGCCGACGCGACGGCCGGGGCCGAGGCGGCGATCGGCGCGGCTCCGGCGGCGATGCCCAGGACGGCGAGCTGGGCGAAGCGGCGTCTGGTGAAGTCGGCGTCCGTGGCGGTCCGGCGGGTGGGGTGGATCACGGCGGTCGGGGCTCCTGGTGGTCGGGGCTCTTGGCGGTCGGGGGTATTGGTGGTCGGGGGTATTGGTGGTCGGGGGTGTTCAGCCGAGGGCGCCGACGACGGTCTTCGTCGCCTGGGCGATCAGCGCGTCGTCGGAGGTGGCGTCGGCCTTGCCGCGGTCGGACATGACGACGATCACGACCGGGCTCCGGCCGCCGGGGGGCCACGCGACGGCGACGTCGTTGCGAGTGCCGTAGCCGCCGTTGCCGGTCTTGTCGCCGACCTTCCAGTCGGTGGGCACGCCCGCGCGGACGTAGGGGGCGCCGGTGGTGTTGCCGATGAGCCAGTCGGTCAGCAGTCGGCGCCGGTCCTCCGCGAGGACGTCGCCGAGGGCGTAGCGGCGCAGGTCGGCGGCGAAGACGCGGGGGGCGCTGGTGTCGCGGGTGTCGCCCGGGGTCGCCTCGTTGAGGGTCGGCTCGGTGCGGTCGACGCTGGTGGTCGGGTCCCCGAGGTCGCGCAGCGACTGCTGGACGGCCGCCGGACCGCCGAGCTCGGCCATGACGAGGTTGGCGGCGGTGTTGTCGCTGTACTGGATCGCGGCGGCGGCCAGATCACGCACCTTCATGCCGGTGGCGACGTGCTGAGAGGTGATCGGCGCCCACGCCAACACGTCCTCCTGGCGGTACGCGACCACCTTCTCCAGTTCCTCGTCGGAGGCCTTGCGCAGCAGAGCGCCGGCGGCGAGCGACTTGATCGTGGACGCGAACGCGAACCGCTCGTCGGCCCGGTAGGCGATCTCCCGGCCGCTGCCGGTGTCCACCGCGTACACGCCGAGGCGGGCGCCGAACTGCTGCTCAAGTCCCTTGAAGGAAGCGCTCGTCGTATCCGTCGAAGGCGTCGCGCTGGATGCCGGGGCGGGTGTGCCGGCAGCGGCATGGCTACTGAGTCCCGCAGAGCCGCACCCGCTCAGCAGGGTGGCCGCGAGCAGGGCCACGGCGGGCAGCGCGGTACGGGGGCGGCGAAGGGCAGGCGTCATCGGTGGTCTCCCAGGTGGTTCGTGTCGTCACCCTCAGCTAAACAGGCCGCCGGGCCATCAGTCCAAGACCACTATGGTAAAGAGATCGATATGAGAATGCCTATGATTGCTGGCCATGGACCTGTTGGGGCACCTACGCCACTTCCGCGCTGTCGCCGAGGACCGGCACTTCGGCCGCGCCGCCGAGCGCCTGCGGATCGCCCAGCCCTCGCTCTCCCAGCGGATCAAACGTCTGGAGCGCGAGCTCGGCGTGACCCTGTTCGACCGCGGCCCGCGCGGAGTCGAGCTCACCCCGGCGGGCCTGCTGCTGCTCGCGGAGGCGAAGGAGGTGCTGGAGAGCACCGCCCGCCTCCTCGCCACCGCCGCCGACCTGCGCACCGGCCGGGCGGGCACCCTGCGCGCGGCCGTGCCGCCCGAGCTGGGGCCGGCCGTCCTGGCCGCGCTGCTCACCGGCTTCGAGAGCGCCTCCCCCGGCACCCGGCTCGAACTGCGGGAACTGCCGGTCGCGGCCATGGCGCGCGAACTCGCCCAGCACACGGTCGACGTCGCCGTCGTCCGCCACCCGTGCCCGGCCGCCGGGCTGGCGTTCGGGCCGGTCCTGCACCAGCCGCTCGGCGTCCTGCTCGCCGCCGGGAGCCCGGACGCCGACCGCCCGGAGCTGGCGGTGGCCGAACTGACCGGTCGGCGCCTGGTGTTCTTCCCCCGCGCCACCGCCCCCGCGCTGTACGACGAGATGCTCACCACCCTGACCCGGCACGGCTGCACTCCCGAGGCCGTCGTCGACCCGCCCGGCCCTGACGTCGCGGGCGCGCTCGTGCTCACCGGCAGCGCCGTCGCCCTGGTGCCACGCACCGCGCCGCCACCGGGTACAGTCTGGCGTCCGCTGACCGGCACCCCGCTGGCCTGGCGCACCTCCACGGCCTGGCCGACCGGTAGCGGCGGCCCTGCCGTCCGGCTGTTCGCCGAGGCCGCCCACGAGGCGCTGACCGAACACGGCGGCCTCCTGCCCCAGCCGCCCAACCCCCCGCTCTTTCCCCGGCCCGCAATGGAGTTCCCGCTGTGACCAGCGACCGCGCCCACGGCAACCGCGCATCCGGCGACCGCCCCGCCGGCGCCCGCACCGCACGCGCCCGCATCGCCGCCGCCTTCGCCGACGCCGGCGTCAGCGGCCGGCTGCACGCCCGCGACCTCGACACCGGCACCGAGATCGCCCTCGACGCCGACACCCCGGTCAGCACCTCCAGCGTTCACAAGCTCTGCCTCCTGGTCACGCTCTTCCGCGAGGCCGCCGCCGGACGGATCGACCTGACCCGCCAGGTGGACGTCCCCGCCGCCGGCCGAACCTCCGGGGGCACCGGCCTGGCCGCCATGCTCGACGCCGCCCGGCTCTCCCTGCGCGACCTCGCCTACCTGACCGTCGCCGTCAGCGACAACGCCGCCGCGGACGTCCTCTGGGACGAGATCGGCCTCGACACCGTCAACCGCACCATGGCCGACCTCGGCCTGACCCGCACCGTCGCCGTCCACAAGCTCCGCGACCTCATCGCCGCCCTCGCCGAGGACACCGGCCGGGACTCCCCGGTCGACCCCGCCGTCGTCGCCCGCCTCAGAGTCCTCGACCCCGCCTTCACCAACCGCAGCACCGCCCGCGACATGACCACCCTGCTCGCCGCCCTCTGGCACGGCGACGCCTGCCCCGGCGAACACGGCGCCGCCCTCCGCCGCCTGCTCGGCCTCCAGGTCTGGCCGCACCGCCTCGCCTCCGGCTTCCCCTACGACGACGTCCGCGTCCACGGCAAGACCGGCACCCTCCCGACGCTGCGCCACGAGGTCGGCGTCGTCGAATACCCCGACGGCGGCCGCTACGCCCTCGCCGTCTTCACCCGCGCCGCCGCCACCACCATCACCCTCCCCGCCGCCGACGCCGCCATCGGCACCACCGCCCGCCTCGCCGTCGACGCCCTGCGCGCGATGGCGGCCGGGAGGGGGGACGGCCCGTCAGCAGATCAACAGGTCCGGTGACCTGCGAGGTCACGCAACGAGCGCGGCTCGCGGTTCAACTCCCGACGCCCTATTGAACGCTGTAGTTCAGGATGATGGTGGTGTCGTCGGCAGTGGTGTACTCCAGGGTGCCGTCGCCGGTGATGGTCCGGTAGGCGCCGGTGCCGCCGACGATCGCCACCGGGAACTGCCTTCCGGGGTTGGGGACGGTGCGTTCGTGCATGGTGCTCACGTGCACCTCCCCGCCGGCCAGGCGCAGGATCGCCTTGTCGTGGAACTTCATCGGGCGGTCTCACGAGGACATCGTCCAGGCTCGCGACGAGTGGCAGGCCGCCACCGACCGCTTCGGCGCCGTCCAGGGCTACCCGGGCAACCACCTCCCCGCCCCGGAGCTCCCCGGCAACACCCGGCAACACCCGACACGTCATGCGCGAACTCGCCAGCCCCACCCCCCTCTCCCAGCCAGGTGCCCCCAACACCTGTCGCGCGCGGTCGACGGTCGGACCATCACCCCACGTCAGAGCGGCCGGTAGGCGATCTCGGTCGACGGCCCATCCGCCCGGCCCCGGAACCACTCGCGACACACCAGAACAACGCACCCCACGCCTCGCCGAAAGTCCGGATGGAAATGACCGAGAACACGTAAGGTCGAGGTTCGTTCGATTGACCCTCACAAAGGCGGTCTGGATACTGATCGAGCACGACGCAACCGAAACTCGTTGCGAAGCGGACTCCGATTCGACATTTTATCCGACTGAGGAGAATCCATGATCTCGAAAGCGAAGAAGGTCGTGAGCTCGATGGCGATGGCCTTCGCCGCGGCGGCCACGCTCACCGTGGCCGTGCCGTCCGGCACCGCCTTCGCCATCGACCATGTCCAGTGTGACGGGAGCCGCAATGACTTCCTGAAGATCTGGTCGCACCTCGACGGCCGTGACAGCGTCGACTGCTACGCGAACGGGGGGACGATCGGCTTCGGCGGGTGGTGGATCGACCGGATCTCCACGGGGAACAACGACTTGGTCTACTCCGATGCCAACGGCGACTCGGTGAGGGTCAACCGCTGGACCGACATCACGTACCCGAACCGCCCGCCGAGGGTCAACTCCATCCAAATCCTCTGACGAACCGGCGGAGCGGGACCCGAACGGAAATTCGCCCGGCCGCATCACCGCAAGTCCCCGCGGCGCTTTGATCGCCGTCGAATTTTCTGTGACGTGAATTCGCTCAATTCCGGTCCACCGGCGCCGGCCATGCCCTCCAGGGGCTGGCCGGCGCCGGCATGTGGTGTCACGGCTGCCCGCCGAGCCCCAACTTCCGGACCCCGAAAGGGGAGAAGACCATGTGCGCGGCCCAACCGCGGTGAATCAGCGCGATCTGCGAGGGCACCGGCATCACCGGGTACAGCTCCCTGCCCCGCGACCAGTTCGCGAGCAGGCCCTCCGTGGTGTCGACCGCCGAAACCAGCATCGTCACCTGGAGGTCCCCGTCACCCCAGGTGTTCCACAGGGCCCATCCTTCGGGCCTGGCCTCGACCCCGAGGCGCGAGCACACCTCCTCGTAGCTCTCCCCCATGCTCTCCGGCATCGCCCCCGGGCCGCGGGATCGCCACCCCGGCCAGCTTCACCTCGGACCGGTCCGCCTCCTCGCCGAGGCAGCCGTCCCCCGGGAAGTGGTAGTGCCGGATCTCCCGGGCCAGCCGCGCGCGGTCTGGTCGTACACCTCGGTACGCCGGCCGGCCTCCCGGAAGTGCCGTCACTGGCGGAGGCTCTGGCCGGGGCCGCTCCGCCGGGTGGAGCGGCCCCGGCGGACCGGTCGTGGCGGGGGTCAGCGGGTGCTGAAGTCCGCGTTCCAGGAGGCGTTGCCGGTGCGGGCCAGGCCGACCTCGTTGTAGTCGCCGAGCATGATCCCCAGGTGAAGGGGCGACCTGATCCAGCCGTCGACGGCGGCGTCGATGTCGGTGGGGCCGTAGAAGGCGATCTCGCCGAATCCCCTCCCGGTGTAGCCGAGGTTGCGCGCGATGCCGTTCGAGTCGCAGAAGTGGCCGGAGACGCGGCGCTGGTCCATCTGGTCGGCGTTGCACTTGGCGGCCTGGGAGAGCGTCTGGTTGAGGCGCACCGCCGGCTTACCGTTCTGGGCGCGCACGGTGTTGAGCCGGTCGAGGAAGCGCTGCTCGACGGAGGTACCCGGGCCCGGGCCGGTGCCCGACCCGATCAGGTCGAACCGCTGGGACATGCTGCCGTCGCAGTTCTCGACGGTGACCTCCTGGTCGAGGCCGTGGTAGGTCAGACAGCGGTTGTCGCGGGCGTTGTGGAGGTAGGTGCCGCCGCCGGCGACGGGCTCCAGGGTCCACTGCTGGTTGGCGCCCGCCCACCAGTGGATGAACTGGGTGGACCGGCCGTCGTTGGTGTCCATCTCCAGCACGCGCTCGGTGCCGTCGACGTTGCGGGCGAAGTCGACCCGGTCGCCGGGCTTGTTGGAGATCCAGAACGAGGTGGAGGCGTTCTGGTAGTTGCGGGCGACGATCCGGGAACCCTCGCCGTCGGCGCTGGCCAGCGAGTTGTGGTTCTGGTGGTCCTGGATCGTGATCATCTGCTCGACCACGGCGGCGTTCGCCGGCGCGGCGAGCAGCGTGATGCTGCTCGCGGATATGGCGGAGACGGCGAGCGCCAGGCCTGCCAGCCGGGTGCGGCGGCGGGTGCCGGTGCTCGGGCGGGGGCGGAGGGTCCGGGCGGACGGGTGGGACACGGGGATCTCCTGTTGTCGGTGGACCGCGTGCGGATGCGACTGCGGAACGCGGTCAGGACACCAGGACTGGATTGACGATCGATCAGCAGCGTGTTGACAAATAAGACAGTTGGATTCTCATCCCGCGCCGGACCGCCGACCCCGAAGGGACCCATGTCCACCGCCGCACCCGCCCTCCCCCCGTTGCACCGA
>NZ_JBFBIR010000111.1:0-14355 GCF_040685715.1 Kitasatospora sp. NPDC088264 | reverse complement strand
AATACTGTGTTGTCTTCCTCACCCTGCCCCCCCCCCCCCCGCCCTGCTGGCCACAACCCCCCGCTGCCCTGGGCCCCGCCCCCCCGGCCGCGGGGGGGGGGGGCGGCACGGCGGGTGCCTTCGGCCGGGCAGGGCCCAGCGGAACAGGCCCAGTGGACGGTCCCAGCGGACGGGCCCCACGGAACAGGCCTGGCGGAAAGGCCTAGCGGAACAGCCGGTCGCCGCTGTTGGCCATGCGGTGGGTGCCGCTGTGGCGGTTCACCCAGTCACGGACGAGGTTGATGGCATTGGCGCACTGCCAGCTGTTGTCGTACTCGCGCACGCCGGTGAAGGCGCCGTAGCCCGCGATGATGCCGTCCACACCCGCATCGCCGAGCAGCTTGTCGACGTACCACGGGTCGTTGTAGGTGGTCGTCCAGGACAGCGTGGCCGCGAGCCGCCCGGCGGCGCGGTCCCCGGCCCCCTTCTTCAGCTCCGCACACGTGTTGTAGGTGGCCTCCGTACAGTTGCCGAAGCCCTTGGTGATGTCGGAGTCGCCGTAGTCCATCGCCCGGTGACCGGCCGGGAATCCGGAACCGGACCGGTTGAAGGCGCCCTGGACCTGGTCGCGGGTACCGGTGGACGTGATGCCCTCCAGCGGGCCGAGCCTGCCTTCCAGGCTCTGCCAACCCCTGCCGCCGACGTCCGGGGTGTTGCCGCCGTGGTACTCGAAGAAGCCGTAGAGGACCTGGATCCCGGCTGCCGTCAGCCGCTGCGCCTTGTCGCGCAGTCCGGCGACGCTGCACGTGCGGTTGGGCTGCTCCCCGCAGTAGTTCGGGTCCTTGATGTCCAGCCAGACCAGCGACAGCCGGCGTCCGGCGTTGGCGTTGGAGAGGATGCGGTCGATCATGCTGTCGAAGCTGGGGCCCAGTCGGTTCTCACCGGCCGAGGAACAGTCGTGGTAGGCACGCCATTCGTTCGGGTTCCACCAGGCGCAGACGTCGATCTCGATGGCGTTGGCGCCGTGGCCGAGCGCGGCGTCCACCCCGTCCAGGGTGTCGACCCGGTGCGCGATGGCGTAGATCGCGTGACGCGAATCGGCCGCCGCCGCAGGGGTCGTACCGAGCGCGGTGAGGCCGACGATCCCGCACAGTGCCGCCAGCAGCGCCAGCACCTTCCGCGCGCCGGTGCCGTGCCTGAGGTGAGTGGTCAAGAAACGTACTCCTCGATGTCGGTGCCCTGAAGCCGTCGCCGATGGACGGCCGCCCCCGATCCAGGACTGGTCATGTCCGCCTCAGTCTGACACTGGTTCGTGGCCGGTACGGGGCGAACCGCGCAAATCCTCCGCTAAAGTCCGTCGCGCGAGGCCAACTCGGCCCGGAGCGCGGGCACATGCTCGTCGGCGGACTCGTGCGGCAGGAACTCGACCGGGTCCAGGAAGCGGAACAGCACCCGGCTCCCGGTGACGGCGAACTCGTAGTCGCCGAACCCGACCACCGCCCCCGTGCCGCCCCGCACCGCCCCGCGGACGGCGGCCGCCGTCAGCTCGTCCACGCCGCCGGGCGCCGTCGCCCGGCGCCGGGCGTTCGGCCGGGCCAGGTACGGGCACACCATCGCCGCGTAGAGCATGCAGGCCCGGTGGCCAGGCCCCTCCATCGTCGGCGCGAGGTTGCGGTACGGCCGCCCCTCGGCGAGCGCGGCCGCGATCGCCGCGCTCTCCGCCGCTCCGACCACGCGCCACACGGGGCCCCGGGCCATGAACCCCCCGCACACCGAACAGAGGCGCTCCAGCGCGCAGTTCGCGCTGCGCTCGTGGTCGGTCAACGCGAACTGCGGCTCGCCGCCCCGCCACGGCGTGATCGCCGGCACCGGATAGCCCCGGACGTCCCGGGGCCGCTCCCCCACCCGCTCCGGCATCGGCACCGCATCGAATCGCACGCCCCCATCCTCGCCGCCCCCCGCGCCGCTGTCGACCTCCGACGCGGCAGCCGCCCCGCGCGGCGGGCGCGGGGCGGCCGGTGGTCCGGGGGCGACTCCTGGTGGATCGTCCGAACGGCGGGCCAGGACCTAGTTCCAGATCCCGGTGATGTCACCGGCGTTGGCCGCGTTGCCCGCGTGGGTGGTGGCGCCGGCGAGGTCCTCCAGGGTCCGCAGCACGTTGTAGTGGTTGTAGGTCGCGGCGGAGGTGCTGCCGGGTGTGACGTGGGCGCCGTAGAAGACGGTCGGGATGCGGTTGCCCGCGAGCCGGTTGTCCTCGTCGAAGGTGACCACGAGCAGGCTGTTGTGGCTCTTGGCCCAGGTGGCGTAGGCGCCGAGGTTGTTCTTGATCCAGGTGTCGCCGGTGCCGACCGAGCAGTCGTGCATGTCGCTGCAGAGGTTCGGCACGACGAAGGAGACGTTCGGCAGGGTGGTGTAGTCGGTCGGGAACTGGGCGAAGGTCCTGGCCGAGTTCAGCGGGACGTTGCCGAAGCCGAACCAGGGGTTGTGCTTCTGCGCGTACTTGCCGCTGCTGCACGCGGTGCTGCCCTGCGCGGGCAGGGTCTCGTTGTAACTGGCCCAGGTCCTGCCGGCGGCGGTGACCTCGGAGGCCAGGTTGGGGCCCTGGAGGGCGCCGACGGAGACGCAGCTGTCGTCGGTGACGCCCTGGGTGGAGCCGGAGAACAGGGCGTAGTAGTTCGGCTGGCTGGGGTGGGTGATGCCGAACGACTGGGTGAGGTTGGCGCCGCCGGTGGCCAGGGAGTTGAGGTAGGGGGCGCTGCTGCTGCCGACGACCTGGTTGTAGGCGTGGTTCTCCATCACCACGACGACGATGTGGTCGGGCGCGGGCAGGGCGGCGGCCTGCGCGGTGGAGGCGGTGGCGGCCCAGAGGCCGGCGGAGGCCGCGACCAGGGCTGCCACCGAGCCGAGGGCGGTGGCGGTGCGACGGGAGCCGGGCTTGGTGGACGAAGTCATGACAATTCCTCGGGTAGGGAGCGGCCCGGGCGCGGACGCTCGATCAGGCCCGCGCGACGAACCGTTCTAGTACGGCGTGCCGTTGGCGAAGTCGCGGGCGACGGTGGACTCGACGGTGGTCAGCACACCGGGGTCGGTGGTGATCAGGCCCAGCTCGCGGTTGTTGTTCAGCGAGTTGTCGGAGAAGTTCTCCGAACCGGCGAACACCTTGGCCGAGGGCGTGCCGTAGTCGGCGACGATCGCCTTGGCGTGGATGTACAGGCCCGTGGTCGAGGAGTAGGTGACCACCTGGCCGCCGGCCGTGACCACCTGGTCGAAGTAGCTGCTGTAGGACGAGGGGTTCATGCCCACCACCCGCACGGTGACGCCCCGGCCGGCGGCCGCGGCGACCGCGTCCACCAGGGCCTGGTCGCCGAACTCCAGCTGCTCCAGGTCCAGCGTGTGCTGCGCGCCGTTGATCAGGTCCAGCAGGCGGGCCTGCGAGTCGGTGGGCGACCAGACCAGGTTGTCGCCGTCGGAGGGGGTGATCGAGGTCTGGGCGTAGTCGGCGGCGAAGACCTGCTCGATCGCGGCGACGTCGTTGGCGTCGGTGTCGACGACGCCGTAGTCGCGGCTGCTGGAGTAGTAGGTGGAGTCCAGGTTCCCGGTCAGGATCAGGGACTTGGCGCCGTCCACGGTGACGGTCTTCTGGTGGGTGTAGACGAACGTGGAGGAGGAGTACGTCACCCCGACGCCGGCGGCCCGCAGGGCCGAGTAGGCGGCGCCGTTGACCGAGGTGTGCCGGCCGTCGAGGATCACCCGGACGGTGAGGCCGGCCCGCTGGCGGCCGATCAGGGCGTTGACGGCGGTGGTGTCGCGCAGCTCGTACATGGTCACGTCGACCGAGCGGGTGGCCGAGTTGATGAGGTCGTAGACGACGCCGTGGTCCCGGTCCGGGAACACGATCGGCGTGTACGTGGCGGCGGTGGCGGCCTGGGCGGTGCCGGACAGCGGTATCAGGCCGGCGGCGGCGAGCAGCAGCGCGCCGGCCCGGCGCGCGGAGGTGGCCAGGGGCATGCGGAACTCCACGATCGATGAGGGGGAAGGCCTGGGCGAAGGTGCGGGAGCACGCGCGAGGCGCCCGAACAGCATCGGGTGGATCGGTCGACGCGGGTAGACGACAGCAGGTAAAACCTTGACCCCGGGTCGGGAAACGGATGGTGCGGCCGATCGGGTTCACTTTGCCAGCCGCAGGCCCCTCCGGTGATAGTGGATCTTCGAGGACGTGGCCGGACGCCGCGTCAGCCGAGTGAGAGAACAGAGGATCATGGCGAAGATCAGCCTTCTGCGTCCGCTCGCGGTGGCGGCCGCGGGTGTCGTCCTGCTGGCGACCGGAGCCGCGCACGCCGTGGCCGCCGACCAGGGCACCACCGGCGCGCCCACCCCGGACACGGCCGCGGTGCGCGCCGCCCTCCAGGCGACCACCGACGCGGGCGCCCCGGGCGCCTTCGCGGTGATCCGCGACCACGGCGACGCCGAGTCCACCCGGTCGCTGGCCGTCGGCAAGGCCGATCTGGACGGCACCCCGATGAACTCCTCGTGGAGGTTCCGGGTCGGCAGCAACAGCAAGATGTTCAACGCCGTTCTCGTGATGCAGCTGGCGGAGCAGGGCCTGATCGACCTCGACAAGCCGCTGCGCGACTACCTGCCGGCCGGCACCCTGCCGGACACCTGGACCATGACGGGCCGCCAGGTCATGGAGCACCGCGCCGGGATCTACGACCACACCAACGACCTGCTGGAGCAGGCCGGCGAGGAGACCACCAGCGCCTTCGAGGCGCGCATCCGCACCAACGTGTACGCGCCGCGCGACCTGGTGGCGATGTCCGTCAAGCACGGCCAGCAGTACACGCCCGGGAGCCGGTACTCCTACTCCAACACCGACTTCGTCCTGATGGGCCTCGCGGTGGAGCACCTCACCGGCCGCCCCTACGAGGACGTCCTGCGCGAGCGGATCATCGAGCCGCTGGGCCTGAGCAAGACCTCCTTCGTCGTGCCCGACCAGGAGATCCAGGGCGCGCACGTCACCGGTTACCTCACCAACGACGACCGCACCAAGCCGCTGCTGGACTCCACCGCGCAGACCGGCTCCTGGGTGTGGACGGCCGGCGCGGTCATCTCCGACGCCGCGGACCTCGACCACTTCCTCACCGCGCTGATGGCGGGCAGCTCCGGCGGGCTGGTCTCGGACGACTCGCTGAAGCAGATGACGGCCGCCCTGGCCACCCCCACCGCCAAGATCAGCTACGGCCTCGGGCTGCGCCGCATCTCGCTGTCCTGCGGTGACGTGTACGGCCACGGCGGCATCGTCCAGGGCTTCCAGACCCAGTCGTTCGCCACCCCGGACGGCAAGCGCTCCGTCGTCGTGTTCGCCAACGCCTCCAACAACGGCTCCGTGACGCAGGGCCTGATGAACGCGCTGGAGCCGGCCTTCTGCGGCAAGAAGCCGACCGTCGCGCCGCGGACCTCGTTCGCCCCGAGCGCCTTCGCCGAGAACCACACGCTGCCGGTGGTCGAGGACACCCGGATCTGACCGTCCCGCACAGTCCGCCGCTCACGCGCCCGCACGGCCCACCCGCCGTGCGGGCGTGCGCGTTTCGCCCGCCACCGGGCTTCCCGCCTCACCCCGTCCGGCGCCGCCCCTGCCGGGGGCCGTCCGCGCTGAGGTCGGTGAGCGCCTCGGTGAGGAGTTCGCGGGCCTCCTCGGCGCGGCCCTGCTCGATCAGGGCGGTGCCGAGCTCGGTGAGGGTCTTGGTCATGCTGTCCGGCCGGCCGATCTCCTCGTAGTGGGTCAGGGCCTGCCGGTAGGCCTTCTCGGCGGCCGGCCAGCGCCCCAGCGCGGCTCGGTCCAGGCCGAGTTCGTGTGCCGTCATGGCCGCCGCCAGGTGCATCAGCGGCGAGGACCAGCGCTCCACCAGCTCCAACGCGCCGGCCAGCGCGCGCCGGCGGGACTCCACCGCCTCCTCGGCCCGGCCCGAGTCGCGCAGGCAGTTGGCCGCGCCGCGCAGCGTGACCAGCCGGCCGATCCAGCCGGAGCGGCTGTTGACGGCGGCGAAGGTGTCCGCGGCCCGGTGGTAGGCGTCGATGGCCTCCCGGTGCCGGTGCAGGTGCCGAAGGCCCGCCGCGAGGTAGGTCAGCGCCCAGCCCTCCTGCTCGCGGGCGCCGATCCGGCGGGCCAGTTCCAGCCCCTCGTTGGCCAGGTCGATGCCGCGCTGGTAGCGGTGCAGGCAGGTGACGTACGTCCACGCCAGGTAGTTGACGTGGACGGCCTCGGCCAGCTGGTCGCCGCAGGCGCGGGCCGCGTCGACCGACAGTTGGAAGACCTCGGCCCAGATGTCCCAGCTCAGCAGCCGGTCGGAGAACCAGTGCATGGCCTCGGCGGTGTCGATCACCTCCCGGTGCCGGCCGGCGGCGAAGGCCTGGTGGAGGGCGGCCAGCCACTCCGGGTGCTCCTCCTCCAGCCAGCGCGCCGCCTCGGTGAGCGGCACCGGGGGGCCGGTCCGGTCCGCGTCGGCGTCGGGATCGGTCTCGGGGTCCGCCGTCGCGTGGTCCGGGTCGAACCGAAGGCCGTACTCGGCGGCCCGGTTCAGCAGCCAGTCACCGGCCCTGGCCCGGGCCCGCGCCACCGCCTCGGGGCCCTCGTCGGCGCCGAGCCGCTCGCCCGCGTAGAGCCGGACCAGGTCGTGCAGCCGATAGCGCTCCGGGGTGGCGAGTTGCACCAGCCCGGCGTCGATCAGCTGCTCCAGGACGAGTTCGGTCCGGCCGACCGGCAGGCCCGCGTAGGCGGCGGCGACGGCGGCGGTGAAGTCGTGCCCGGCGGTCAGTGCCGAGCGGCGCAGCACCAGCTGGGATTCGGCCGGCAGCCGCCGGTAGGACAGCGCGAAGGCCGGACGGACGGCCAGGTCTCCGGTCTCCAGCAGGTCCAACCGGTGCTCCTCGGCGGCCAGTTGGCGCACCAGATGACTGACCGGCTGCTGCGGGCGGGCCACCAGCCGCTGCCCGGCGATGCGCAGCGCGAGCGGCAGGTAGCCGCAGAGCCGGGCCAGTTCGGCGGTGGCGTCGGGCGCCGCGTCGATCCGCTCGCGGCCGGCGATCCGGGCCAGCAGGTCGGCGGCCTCGCCCGGGGCCAGGGCGTCCAGCCGCAGGCGGAGCACCGACTCCAGTCCGGGCAGGGTGTTGCGGCTGGTCACCAGGGTCACGGCGGGCCCGGAGCCGGGCAGCAGCGGGCGCACCTGGCTCTCGTCGGCGGCGTTGTCCAGGACCAGGACGAGCCGGCGCTCGCGCACCAGGGCCCGGTAGAGGCCGGCCCGCTCCTCCGTCCCGGCGGGCACCGCGTTGTCGGCGACGCCCAGGGCGCGCAGCACCTGGCCGAGCGCGTCGCGGGCGGAGAGCGGGGTGGCGGCCATGCCGCCGAGGTCGAGCGAGAGCTGCCCGTCGGGGAAGGAGGGGGCCAGGGTGTGGGCGGCGTGCAGGGCGAAGGCGGTCTTGCCCAGGCCGGGCTGACCGCTGATCAGCACCACCCGGGGGTGGGCGGGTCGGTCGTCCTCGGCCAGCTCGGCCAGCAGGGCGAGGGCGTTCTCGCGGGCGGTGAAGTCGGCGATGTCGCGGGGCAGCGCGAGGGCGCCCGGCACGAGCGGGACGGGGGGCACGGCGTCCCCGGTCTCGGCCGGTCCGGCGGGGGCCGGGGCGGGAGCGGCCGGCCCGCGGGTGGGGGCGGCGGCCGGCACCGGCCTGGTCCCCCGGGGGCGGCCGCACTGAGCGGCGCGGTCCAGCGCGGCGGTTTGCGGGGCGTCCAGGCCCAGCGTCTCGGCCAGGGCCCGGACGGTGCGCCGCTGCGGCCCGCGGGTGCGGCCTCGCTCCATGTCACCGACGGCGCGCAGACTGACGCCGGCAGCCGCGGCGAGCTCCTCCTGGGTCAGGCCCGCCGCCACCCGGTGCCCGGCCAGCAGGCGGCCGAAGTCGCCGGCCCCCTCGGACTCCGTGCCCGCTCCCGTGCCGCTCACAGCCGTCATGTCCCGCCCCTGCTAGCGCCGTTACTTCTGCCAGGCGTTGTGCCTGATCGACCGTCCCAGGCAGAAGTATGCCCGGGCAGAAGTATGCCTCGCACCCAGCCCTTTCCCAGCATCGAGCGCCCAGCTCAGGCGCCGGGCACCCCGGTGCGGGCCGCGGCGTCCCACCTGCTGGTGGGACGGCCGCGCGTGCTGGTTCTGCCCATAGTTCCGCCTGTGGTTGTGCCGATCGGACGGGACGAGCAGGGCGAGCGGGACGAGCGGGACGGGCAGGGCGAGCGGGACGGGCAGGGCTGCTGCTGCGGCGGCGGCGGCGGGGCGGCGCACCGTCAGCGCTCCCCCGCCGCCAGGGCCCGGGCCGCCTGCCGTCTGGCGACGGCGCTCTCGGTGGTGCGGCCCAGTTCGCACAGCAGGTCAGCCAGCAGGCCGTGGGTGCGGGACTCCAGTCCGGTGTCGCCGACCGTGCGGCCCAGGGCGACGGCGAGTCGGGCCGTGGACAGGGCGGCGTCGCGGCGGCCGAGCGCGTGCAGGGCGCGGGCCCGGCTCTGGGTGGCGAGGACGGCCTCGGCGCCGGAGCGGGTGGTGGCGACCCGGACGGCCTCGTCGGCGTGGACCAGGGCCGGGCCGGGGGAGCCGGCCAGGACCAGCGCGTCGGCGAGGTCGGTGAGCGCGCGGACGAGCAGGCCGCCGACGGCCGGGGTGCGGGCTGCGCTCACCAGGTCGGTCATCAGCGGCAGGGCCTGGTCGTAGCGGCCGGCCCGCAGCAGCGCACCGGCCACCCGGGCACGGCATTGGTGGCGCAGCAGTTGGTCGCCGGCCCGGTCTGCGGCGGCCACGGCCCGTTCCAGTTGCTGGACGGCGGTGCGATGGGCGGCGCGGTCGACGTGCAGGACGGCGAGGTCGGTGGCCAGCCGGGCGACGGCCGCCTGGTCCGCGCAGCTGTGGGCGGCGCGCAGGCCGGCCTCGGTGACGGCGCGCCAGTGCGTCCGGTCGTGGCCGGTGGTCTCGTACAGCAGGCCTATCCGGTGGGCGAGTTGCCAGGATTCGGCGGTCCGGCCGAACTGCTCGGCGCAGACCACCACCGCGCGCAGGGCGCTCTCCTCCCGGCGGAACCAGGCGGCCGCCTCCGCCGGGGCCGCGCCGCCGCCCTCGGGCGTCCAGGCGGCGGTGGTGCAGCCGCCGGTGGTCCAGGCCGCGGTGACCGCGAGGTAGTGGGCGATCAGCCGGTCGAGGGCGACGAACCGGTCGTCGCAGGTGAGTTCGGCGGCCTGCCCGGCCGCGTAGCGCCGGACCAGCTCGCGCCGGGCGTAGCGGCCGGGCGTGGTCTCCTCCAGCAGGTGGACGGCGTCGAGGCGGGTCAGCAGGGTGCGGGTGGCGGCGGGCGGCAGGTCGGCGAGCGCGGCGGCGGTGGCGGTGTCGATCACCGCGCCGGGGTGCAGGCCGAGCAGGGTGAACAGCCGGGCGGGGGCGGGCGGCAGAGTCCGGTAGGTGTGGTCCAGGGCGGTGGTGACACCGATCGGGCCGCGGTCGGTGCCGGCCAGGGTGGCGAGGCCGGTCTGCTCGTCGGCGAGTTCCGCGGCCAGGTCGCCCAGGGTCCAGCCGGGGCGGGCGGCCAGCCGGGCGGCGGCCAGCCGCAGGGCGAGCGGCAGGTGGTCGCAGGCCGCGGCGAGGTCGGCGGCCGCCTGCGGTTCGGCGGCGACCCGGGCCGGGCCGAGGGTCCGGGCGAGCAGTTCGGCCGCGTCCTCGGCGCCGAGCACGCCCAGCGGGAGCGGGATGCCGCCGTCGCGGACCAGCAGGTCGCGCAGCCGGCTGCGGCTGGTGACGACGACGGGGGTGCCGCGGGTGCCGGCGTCCCCGTCCCCGGCTCCGTTCCCGTCCGGGCCGTCCCCCGGCGGGGGCGGGTCGGGCAGCAGCGGGGCGAGCTGCTCGTACGAGCGCGCGTCGTCCAGCACGATCAGCAGCCGGCGGCCGGCCAGCAGTTCCCGGTAGCGCTGCTCCCGCTCCTCGGGCGAGGCGGGCAGGGCGCCCGCCGGCTCGCCGAGGGCGAGCAGGAACCCGGCCAGCACGTCGGCGGGTTCGCGGGGCCCGGCCGGGTCGAAGCCGCCCAGCTCGGCGTGCAGGACTCCGTCGGGGAAGTGCCCGGTGGACCGCTGCACCCAGTGCTGGACCAGGCTGGTCTTGCCGACCCCGGCCGGTCCGGTGACCAGGATCGGGTGGCCGGACCGGACGGCGGCGGCCAGGGCCTCGTCGAGCCGGGCGAATTCGGCCGACCGGCCGGTGAACCTGCGGTCCGGCGCACCACGCCTCGGAAGCCGGGCGGGTCTGGGCGGCGCGTCCCGCTCGGGGCCGTCCGCCGACCGTTCACCGGCGTGGCGCAGCTCCGGACCGGGCGGGCCGGAGAGCCGGGCCACCGCCCGGTCGTACCAGGCCGCCGCCTCGTCCCGGCGGCCGGCCTGGTCGAGGCAGCGGACCAGCCGCGCGACCAGCGTCTGCCGGGTCGGGTGGGCGACCGCCGCCTCGGCCAGCTCGCCGGCCAGCTCGCCGCCGCGGCCGGCCCCGAGCAGGCCCTCGGCGAGCCGGTCCAGGGCGCGCAGCCGCAGGTCGGTGACGTGCGGCAGGGTGCGCTCGCGCAGCAGGACGGACCCGCAGTCGACGAGGGCCGGGCCGCGGAACAGGTCCAGGGCGGCGCGCAGCAGGGGCACGGCCGGATCGTGCGGCTCGGGCTCGGTGCTCCCGGCGGGCGCGGCCGGGGCGGGCCGCAGCACGCCCGCCCGGTCGCAGAGCCCGCGGAAGTGCAGCAGGTCCACCCGGTCGGGGTCGCCGGCCAGCAGGTAGCCGGCGCCACGGGTGCCCAGGGTGAGCCCGGGGCAGTCGAGCAGTTGGCGCAGGGCCGCGACGTGCCCCTGGAGCGCGGCGCGGGCGGTGGGGGGCGCGTCGCCGTCCCAGACCAGCTCGATCAGCTCGTCGGTGCCGACGGTCTGGTTGAGCCGGATGGCGAGGGTGCTCAGCAGCGCCCGGCGTTTGGGGGCCGAGGGTGTGACCGTCGTCCCGTCGTCCCGTCGTACGGCGACCGGCCCGAGCAGGTCGATGTGCATGCGGCCCTCTCCTCCCCTGTCGCCGATCGGATCCGCCGCCGACGACAACCTCCGGCGTCTTCCCGGCGTCGTCAGAGGATAGGCCTGGTCCGGTCACGTGCACGCGGCCGGATGGGGTCTGCTCGGATCTGGTGGATCTTGTCGGGTCGGACCCGGACCCGGCAAGATCCACAGGGCCCGGCATCGACGTCCGTTCCGCCGGGCGCCGCCACCCGGTGGCGCCCGGGGAGTGGGCGATCTGGCGCGAACAGGACACTTCAGGGCACTACACTGCTCCACCCCGGGGCACGCCCCGGACGTCAATGGGGCGGGGGGACGCCCTGCCCGTCGTGGGTGAAGTGGGGGTACTGGTGCGGATTCGGCTCCTCGGCCCGGTGGAGCTGCGGGCCGGGGCGGACGGCTTCGCCTCGCTGCCGGGGGCGCAGCGCAGGGCGATCCTGGCGCTGCTCGCGTTGCGGCTGGGCCGGGTGGTCGGGGTGGACGGCTTCTGCGAGCTGCTGTGGGGCGAGCGGCCGCCGGCCAGCGCCCGGGCCGCCCTACAGGGGCACGTGGCGGCGCTGCGCAAGGCGATCGCCGACACCCCGTTCGTGCTGCACACCCGTTCGTCCGGCTACCTGCTGGCCGGTCCGGCCGAGGAGGTGGACGCGCTGCGCTTCGAGGCGCTGACCGACCGGGCCGCCGAACAGGCCGGACTCGGCTGCGGCACGGCGGACGCGCAGGCGATCGCGCTGCTGGAGCAGGCGTTGCGGCTGTGGCGCGGCGAGGCCCTGGCCGACCTGCCCGACACCGCCGCGCGCGCGGCCGTGGTCGACCAGCTGGAGCAGGCCCGCACCGCCGCCGTGCTCAGCTGGGCCGGGCTGCGGCTGCGCCAGGGCAGCGGGGTGGCGGCGGTGCCGGCCCTGGAGCAGCACGTGCGGACCGACGGGCTGCGCGAGGAGCTGGTGGCGCTGCTGATGCGCTGTCTGCACCAGGCCGGGCGGCCGGCGGACGCGCTGTCCGCCTACCACCAGGCCCGGGTGCGGCTGGACCGCGAGCTGGGGATCCGGCCCGGCCCGGCGCTCCAGGCGGCGCTCGCCGAGGTGCTGTCCGGGGGCCGGGCCGAGCAGCCGGCCCCGGCCCGCTCGGCGGCCCCTCCGGCCGCGCCGCGGGTTCCCCGTCAACTCCCGCGCCGCCCGGTCGACTTCGTCGGCCGGGACAGCGAGGGCTGCTGGCTGGACGGCGAGTGCGGCCCGGACCGCGCCGGTGACGGCCTGGCCGTGGTGGTCGGACCGGCCGGGGCCGGCAAGAGCGCGCTGGTCACCGCCTGGGCGCACCGCCGCGCCCCGCACTTCCCGGACGGGCAGCTGTTCGCCGACCTGCGGGGCCTCGACCCGGCCGGCCCGGCCGACCCGGAGGCCGCCCTCGGCGGCTTCCTGCGGGCCCTCGGGGTCTCCGAGGGCGCCGTCCCCGAGGACCGGGACGACCGGGCCGCGCTCTACCGCGACCGGACCAGGGGGCGGCGCCTGCTGGTGGTCCTGGACGACGCCGCCGATGCCGACCAGGTCGCCGACCTGCTGCCGCAGGGGCCCGGCTGCGCCGCCGTGGTGACCAGCCGCGGCTCGCTGGAGGGGCTGGTGGCCGCCGACGGTGCGGCCCTGCTGCGCCTGCCCCCGCTGCCCCAGGACGACTCCCTGCGGCTGCTGGAGCGCGCGCTCGGCCCCGACCGGCTGCGGGCCGAACCGGCCGCCGCCACCGAACTGGCCGGGCTCTGCGACCACCTGCCGCTGGCGCTGCGGATCGCCGCGGCCCGGCTGGCCACCCGCCCGGACTGGACGATCGCCGAACTGGTCGCCGAACTCGCCGACGAGCAGACCAGACTGCCCGTCCTGGACGCCGACGGCGCGACCGGCGTCACCACCGAGCTCCTCCTGACGTATCGCCGCCTCTCCCCCGGCGCCGCCGAACTGCTCACCCTCCTGGCCGCCCACCCGGGCCGGGAGGTGGACACCCTGACCAGTGCGGCCGTGCTCGGCGCCGACCCGGCCACCGCCCGCCGGTCGCTCGGCGAACTCGCCGCCCACCACCTGCTCACCGGTGCGGCGCCCGGGCGCTACGGCCGCGCCGAGCTGGTCCGGCTGTTCAGCGCCGGGCTGCTCGCCGAGCAGCCCGAGCCGCGCCGACGCCTCGCCCGGGAGCGGCTGCTGGACTACTACCAGGCGGCGCTGCGGCAGGGCGGCGAGTTCATCGAGCCGGGCCAGGACGGTTTCGACACGCTCGTCCACCCCCCGCGGGCCCTGCCGCCGGCCGACGGCATCCGCGCCGCACTGGACTGGTTCCAGGCCGAGGAGCCCGCGATCCGCGCGCTGATCACCGGCACCGCCGACGACCCGGACCGGGTCTGGCGGCTGGCCCAGGCCGCCGGCCCGCTGTACTACGGCTCCAGCCGGTTCACCGACTGGCTGGGCTGCCTGCGCGCGGGCGTCCGGGAGGCCGAGCGGTGCGGCGACGAGCTGGCCGCCGCCCAGTTGCACGGCGCCCGGGCGAACGCGCTGCTCGGGCTGGAACGCCGCCAGGAGGCGGCCGAGGCCGCGCGCCGGGCGGTGGCCGCCGGCGAGGCCGCGACCGGGCCCGCGGGCCGCGCCGCGTACGCCCGCGCGCTCGCCACCCAGTCGCTGATCACCGCGATCCTGGGCAGCGCGACCGAGGCCGCCCGGCTGGCGTCCGGCTCGGCCGCGCTGGCCGTGGAGTCCGGCGACCCCCGGCCGCTGGCCGTCGCCCTGGTCCACCACAGCTGGGTGAGCCTGCTGGCCGGGGACCGGCAGGGTGCGCTGCGGCAGGCCCGGGAGGCCAGGGAGCTGCTGCCCGCCCGCCCGGTCACCTCGATCCACCTGTGGTCGATGCTGACCGAGGCGCACACCCTGCCCCCGCACGGGCGCAGCGAGACCGTCGACCTGGCCTGGCACCGGCTGCTGGCCGGCTGCGAGGAAGCGGGCCTGCTCTACCTCCAGGCCATCGCCGAACAGTCGCACGCCGCCTACCTGCTGAGCCGGGGCCGTGAACTGGAGGCCCTGGACCGGCTGCGCTCGGCGCTCGACCGCTTCCGCAGCCACGACCGACTGGCCGGGGTGCAGAGCGAGTTCACCACCAGCCTGGAGGAGTCGCTGAACTCGCGCGCGCCACACCGGCACTGACCGGCTCCCCGTGGCGGCCACCCGGTCGCCGGGTGGCGGTGGTGCCGCCGGGAGTTCCGCCTGGGGTCCCGGGGGTGCCCGGGGCGGTGGGGGCGCCCGGGGGCGGGGTGG
>NZ_JBFBIR010000110.1:0-15335 GCF_040685715.1 Kitasatospora sp. NPDC088264 | reverse complement strand
CATGGTCTGGCCGATGGTCGCGGCCGGCACCAGCAACGACGAGATCCAGTTCGCCAAGGGCATCCGCCCCGACTTCGGCGACGACCTCGACTAACGCCCCCCTTCAACTCCAGAGCGCCTGAGGAACCCCATGTCCAAGCACACCCTCTCCGTCCTGGTCGAGAACAAGCCCGGCGTGCTCGCCCGCATCGCCGCCCTGTTCTCCCGTCGGGGCTTCAACATCGACTCCCTCGCCGTCGGCCCGACCGAGCATCCGGACGTGTCCCGGATGACCATCGTGGTCAACGTCGAGGACCTCCCGCTGGAACAGGTCACCAAGCAGCTCAACAAGCTCGTGAACGTGATAAAGATCGTCGAACTCGACCAATCCGCTGCGATCCAGCGGGAACTGGTCCTGGTGAAGGTCCGCGCCGACAACGAGACCCGGTCGCAGATCGTCGAGATCGTCCAGCTGTTCCGTGCCAAGACCGTCGACGTGTCCCCGGACGCGGTGACCATCGAGGCCACCGGAAGCTCGGACAAGCTGGAGGCCATGCTCCGGATGCTGGAGCCTTACGGCATCAAGGAGTTGGTCCAGTCCGGCCTGGTCGCCATCGGGCGCGGCGCCCGTTCGATCACGGACCGCTCGTTGCGCGCCCTCGACCGCAGCGCCTGAGCACCCCCGAGACGCCGACCGTCTCACACCCTGAAGCACCGCCCCACACCCCCGCCGGTACGCCTACCGTAGAGAGCGCGTACCCGGCAACCATCACGCAAGGAGATGTGCCCCCGTGGCCGAGCTGTTCTACGAAGACGACGCCGACCTGTCCATCATCCAGGGCCGCAAGGTCGCGGTCATCGGCTACGGCAGCCAGGGCCACGCCCACGCGCTGTCCCTGCGCGACTCCGGCGCCGACGTCCGGGTCGGCCTGAAGCCGGAGTCCAAGTCCCGTGCCAAGGCGGAGGAGGCCGGCCTGCGCGTCGTCACCCCGGCCGAGGCCGCGGCCGAGGCCGACGTCATCATGATCCTGGTGCCGGACCCGATCCAGGCCGACGTCTACGAGGCCGACATCGCCCCGCACCTGAAGGCCGGCGACGCCCTGTTCTTCGGCCACGGCCTGAACATCCGCTTCGGCTTCATCAAGCCCCCGGCGGACGTCGACGTCTGCATGGTCGCCCCGAAGGGCCCGGGCCACCTGGTCCGCCGCCAGTACGAGGAGGGCCGCGGCGTCCCCGCGATCGTCGCCGTCGAGCAGGACGCCTCCGGCAAGGCCTTCGACCTGGCGCTGTCCTACGCCAAGGGCCTGGGCGCCACCAAGGCCGGCGTCATCAAGACCACCTTCACCGAGGAGACCGAGACCGACCTGTTCGGTGAGCAGGCCGTCCTCTGCGGTGGCACCGCCGCCCTGGTGAAGGCCGGTTTCGAGACCCTGGTCGAGGCCGGTTACCAGCCGGAGATCGCCTACTTCGAGTGCCTGCACGAGCTGAAGCTCATCGTCGACCTGATGTACGAGGGCGGCCTGGAGAAGATGCGCTGGTCGGTCTCCGAGACCGCCGAGTGGGGCGACTACGTCACCGGCCCGCGGATCATCACCGACGCCACCAAGGCCGAGATGCGGAAGGTCCTCGCCGAGATCCAGGACGGCACCTTCGCCAACACCTGGATCGCCGAGTACAAGGCCGGTCTGCCCAAGTACAACGAGTACAAGAAGGCCGACGAGGACCACCTGCTGGAGACCACCGGCAAGAAGCTGCGCTCGCTGATGAGCTGGGTCGACGACAAGGCCTGAACCGGCCTCGGGCTCTGCCCGATTTTGTAACTTCCTTGTACAAGTAGGCTGCTCTCGTCCGGGTGATTTCGCCGGACGGGAGCAGCCTGGTACCCAGCCCGTCGATACACTCCGAGTGCGCGTCAGGCCCACAGCGTCGTGCGTCTACCTACGCGGCATGCCACCTTCCCCCCGCCGTCCACGCCACCCACGTGCCGGGGAGAACCGCAGAGTTAAGGACACACTGTCGTGAGCACTGTGACATCCAAAACCGCCGTCGTCCTGATCGCCGAAGAGCTGTCGCCCGCCACCGTCGACGCCCTCGGCCCCGACTTCGAGATCCGCCACTGCAACGGCGCCGACCGCACCGAGCTGCTCGGCGCGATCGCCGACGTCGACGCGATCCTGATCCGCTCCGCCACCAAGGTCGACGCGGAGGCGCTGGCCGTCGCCCGCAAGCTCAAGGTGGTCGCCCGGGCCGGGGTCGGCCTGGACAACGTGGACGTCGCCGCCGCCACCAAGGCCGGCGTGATGGTCGTGAACGCGCCGACCTCCAACATCGTCACCGCCGCCGAACTCGCCTGCGGCCTGCTGATCTCCGTCGCCCGCAACATCGCGCCGGCCAACGCCGCGCTCAAGCAGGGCGAGTGGAAGCGCAACAAGTACACCGGCGTCGAGCTGAGCGAGAAGACCCTCGGCGTCGTCGGCCTCGGCCGGATCGGCGTCCTGGTCGCCCAGCGGATGTCCGCGTTCGGCATGAAGATCGTCGCGTACGACCCCTACATCCAGGCCGCCCGCGCCGCCCAGATGGGCGTCAAGCTGGTCACCCTGGAGGAGCTGCTGGAGGTCTCGGACTTCATCACCGTCCACCTCCCCAAGACCCCCGAGACCATCGGCCTGATCGGCGACGAGGCGCTGCACAAGGTCAAGCCGACCGTGCGCATCGTCAACGCCGCCCGCGGCGGCATCGTGGACGAGGAGGCGCTCGCCAACGCCCTGCGCGACGGCCGGGTGGCCGGCGCCGGCCTGGACGTGTACGCCAAGGAGCCGTGCACCGACTCCCCGCTGTTCGGCTTCGACAACGTGGTCGCCACCCCGCACCTGGGCGCCTCCACCGACGAGGCGCAGGAGAAGGCCGGCATCGCCGTCGCCAAGTCGGTGCGCCTGGCGCTGGCCGGCGAACTGGTGCCGGACGCCGTCAACGTCCAGGGCGGCGTGATCGCCGAGGACGTGCGCCCGGGCCTGCCGCTGGCCGAGAAGCTCGGCCGGATCTTCACCGCGCTGGCCGGCGAGGTCGCCGTCCGGCTCGACGTCGAGGTCCGCGGCGAGATCACCCAGCACGACGTGAAGGTGCTCGAACTGTCCGCGCTGAAGGGCGTGTTCGAGGACGTGGTGGCGGAGACGGTGTCCTACGTCAACGCCCCGCTGTTCGCCCAGGAGCGCGGCGTCGAGGTCCGCCTGACCACCTCCAGCGAGAGCGCCGAGCACCGCAACGTGATCACCGTCCGCGGCACGCTCGCGAACGGCGAGGAGATCGCCATCTCCGGCACCCTGGCCGGCCCGAAGCAGACCCAGAAGATCGTCGGCGTGGACGCCTTCGACGTGGACGTCGCGCTCACCGACCACATGGCCTTCTTCAAGTACGAGGACCGCCCCGGCGTGGTCGGCGTGCTCGGCCGCCACCTCGGCGACGCCGGCATCAACATCGCCGGCATGCAGGTCGCCCGCGACGGCGGCGGCGCGCTCGCCTCCATCACCGTGGACAGCCAGATCCCGCAGGACGTGCTGTCGGCGATCGCCGCCGAGATCGGCGCCCGCTTCGCCCGCTCGGTCGACCTGGGCGCCTGAGCCCGACGCCCCCCGGGGCCCGGACCGCCGTTCGCCGGCGGTCCGGGCCCCGCTGCGTTCCCCCGGGTGGCTCCCGTCTCAGATACTAGGAAATCCAAGTATTCGTGCAGACACGGCCCGGGCCCGGTCGTACCGTGGAAGGGCGATACGGCGTGCCGACCCTGTAGACAGGGCGTTCGGCCCGTGTCCGCGTGCGCCTTCACGGGCAGGCGATCCCTGCCCCCGCGCGTACCCCTCCCCCTCCCGCGCCCTCTTCGGGGCGCCGCTTCCAAGGAGCCCGGTATGCCCCTCACTGCCGACCGCCACGCCACCCCCACCCCCGCCGCCACCCCCGTCCGCGCCCCGCGCCGTCGCCGGGCCGCCGAACGGAACCCCTTCGCCGCCGCCGCCCTGCAGCGGGCGCTGGACCGCCGCGACAACGGCGGCTCGACCGGGCACCTCTGACGGGAACCGCCGGCGGGCGTCGTCGGCGGTCTGTCCGTCAGGTGTTGTCGGGCGGCGCCCCCGCGGCTTCGCCGGCCCGCCGCCGGCCCGGCCGTTCATCCGCCGAATAGGCCGCTCGGGCTGCCGTCAGGTCACCCGGTCGAGTGCAACCGGCGTCCGTCCGAGGGAAGTTGCTCGCGCTCGTCGGCGCGATCATCCTAATTTGGGGCCCCCGGAAGGGTGATCGACGTTCGCGCGGGCGGGCGTCAGCGACACGGTGTGCGGATCAGTCCCCCTGCCGGGGGAAGAGGGCCCAGTGCGTCTGCCATCCGTCCGCCGACCCATCACCCGGATCGGACTCACCCTGGCCCTGCTGGCCGGGAGCGCGGCGCTCGCCGCCACCCCGGCCTCCGGCGGGCCCCCGACGGAGCCGTCGAGGGCCGGCAGAACGGCCTCCGTCCTGCTCGAACTCGGCACCGAGCCGGCCGGGCCCGCCTGGCGGCGCGCCGCCGACGGGGCCCGGCGGGCCCAGCGTTCCCCGGAGGCCGCCCGCCGGGAGGCCTCGGACGCCGGCGCCGCCCAGCGGGCCAGGGCCGGCGAAGCCCTCGACCGGCTCGCCGCGGCCGTCCACCGGGCGGTGCCCACCGCCGGCGAGCTCTACCGCACCCGCACCCTGATCACCGGCCTCGCCGTCAACGCGCCCGCCGACCGGCTGCCCGCCCTGCGCGCGCTGCCCGGCGTCCGGGCCGTCCACCCGATCGTCCGCAAGCAGCGGGACAACGCCTACTCCGTTCCGCTGATCGGCGCCCCGCAGGTCTGGGCCGGTGCCACCGGCGACGGCAACACCGGCCAGGGGGTGCGGATCGGGATCATCGACAGCGGCATCGACTACACCCACGCCGACTTCGGTGGCCCCGGCACCGAGGCCGCCTTCCGCTCCGTCGAACGCGGCAAGCCCGCCCCGCCCGACCTGTTCCCCAACGCCAAGGTGATCGGCGGCAAGGACCTGGTCGGCGACGACTACGACCCCGACCCGTCCTCCCCGCACCACCAGCCCGTCCCGCACCCCAGTGACAATCCGATCGACTGCGACCGCAACGGGCACGGCACCCACGTCGCCGGCACCGCCGCCGGCTACGGCGTCACCGCCGACGGCCACCCGTACACCGGCCCCTACCGGCCCGGACTCGACCCCGCCGGGTTCAAGGTCGGCCCCGGCGCCGCCCCCGGCGCCCAGTTGTACGCGATCCGGGTCTTCGGCTGCGACGGCTCCACCGACCGGCTCGCCCAGGCCCTCGACCTCGCCGCCGACCCCAACGGCGACGGCGACCTCGGGGACCGCCTCGACGTCGTCAACCTCTCCCTCGGCAGCCGCTTCGGCAGCCCCGACGACACCGACGCCCTCGCCGTCGACCGGCTCGCCGCCCTCGGCACCGTCGTGGTCGCCGCCGCCGGCAACGACGGCGACGTCTACGGCATCGGCGGCAGCCCCGGCACCGCCGCCCGGGCCGTCACCGTCGCCGCCTCCGTCGACCAGCACAGCGACACCGACGGCCTCACCGTGCTCGCCCCCGCCGACCTGGCCGGTGTCGTCCCGGCCCACTGGAGCGAGCGCTACCAGGGCTGGTCCAGCGCCGACGTCAGCGGCCAACTCGCCCTGCCCGCCGACCAGTCCGACGGCTGCGCCGCCTACAGCGAAGCCGACCGGCAGCGGCTCGCCGGGAAGATCGCCGTCCTCACCTGGCGCACCCGCGACTCCGAACGGGCCTGCAACTCCGGCCCCCGCGCCGACCACGCCGCCGACGCCGGTGCGATCGGCGCCCTCTACGCCGCCGACACCGACCACCTCGCCGAGATCTCCGGCAACGACCGCATCCCGGCCGCCCTGCTCGCCCACGCCGACGGCGAACGGCTCCGGCAGGCCGCCGCGGCCGGGCCGGTCGAGGTCCGCCTCGCCGCCCCCGGCAACCCGCTGCACGGTTCCGTCTCCCAGAACCAGCCCGCCCGCACCGACACCCTCACCGACTTCTCCTCCCGCGGCATCGGCGTCCCCGGCATCGTCAAACCCGACCTCGCCGCCCCCGGCGAGACCATCTGGTCCGCCCTCGTCGGCAGCGGCAGCGGTGGCCAGCGCGAGGACGGCACCTCGATGGCCACCCCGCACATCACCGGCCTCGCCGCCCTCGTCCGCGCCGCCCACCGCGACTGGCCGGTCGAACAGCTCAAGGCCGCGCTCATGAACACCGCCGTCGACACCTGGCTCGGCGACGACCACGGCGGACCGGTCTACGGCCCCGAGCGCACCGGCGCCGGCCGCGCCCAGGTCGACCGGGCCGTCCACACCCCCGTCGTCGCCTACGCGGCCGGCGACGGAGCTGCCGAAGGCAGCGTCGGCGTCTCCTACGGGCCGGTCGAGATCGCCGGGCCGACCGCCCTCGGCCGCGACATCGAGGTGCGCAACCACGCGGACCGGCCGCTGAGCTACCGCACCGGCTACGCGGCCGCCACCGAACTGCCCGGCGCCACCTTCGAGGTGACGCCGGACCAGGTCGACGTCCCGGCCGGCGGCACCGCGCGGGTGCACGTCACCCTCGCCGTCCCCGGGGAACTGGGCCGGGCCCCCGACCCCACCATCGACACCGTGCAGGACGGCAAGGCCCGCAGCTACCGCGCCGAACTCTCCGGCCGCGTCCTGCTCACCCCCGTCACCGACCCGGCCCTGCCCCAGCTGCGCGTCCCCGTCCTCGCCGCCCCGCGCCCGGCCACCGACCTCACCGCCACCGCCGCCGCCCGCACCACCCGGGACGGCACCGTCCTGATGCTCGGCGGCAGCGCCGCCCCCGGCAACCGGCCCGGACTCGTCACCGCCCTCACCCTCGGCGGCGAAGGCACCCGCTGGGCCGACTGCCCGCCCGACAGCGAAGCCGCCGTCGGGCCCGGGGCCGGCATCCGGCCCGACGACGGAGCCGAGCCGGCCGACCCCCCGCAGGACGTCTGCGTCCAGCAGCCCGGCGACCGGGCCGCCAACCTGCGGGTCGTCGGTGCCGCCACCAGCTCCGACCTGCTCTACGTGGGCGCCCAGCTCTGGGCCCCGGCCGCCACCCCGGTCGGGCTCTACGGCGTCCGGGTCTCCCTGGACACCGACGGCGACGGCACCACCGACGTCATCCTCGAAGCCGACCGGCTGCGCGGCAGCGACGTCCTGGTCTCCCGCGCCCTCGACGCCCGAACCGGCGCCGAGCTCGACGTCCAGCCGCTGAACGGCCACTGGGGCGACACCGACACCGCCCTGCTGGACGGTGACGCCCTCGTCCTCCCCGTCCGGCTGAGCACGCTCCCGGGTGTCCGGGAAGGCCACAGCACCGTCCACTACGGCGTCTGGACCAGCACCGTCGCCCCCGGCACACCCGACCCGGCCGAGTCCTACTCCGCCATCGGCCTGCGCGGCACCCGCCCCGTCCTGGCCCTCGACGTCCTGCACCCCGCCGTCGACATCCGTGCCGGCCTCGGCGGCCCCGCGGCCCTCGCCACCCCGGTCCGGCCCGGCACCGTCCTCGACATCCACCGCACCCCCGGCGACACCTCCCGCCTGCTCCTGCTCCACCACCTCAACCCCGCCGCCCGCCGGAGCCAGGTGATCACCCTCCCCTGACCGCACCTGCCCGAGGGGCGGCCCGCCGACCTGGCGGGCCGCCCCCGTGCGTTGTGCCGCGCCTCGGTGACGGGGCTCCGTGGTGCCGACGGCCGTCTGCCGTGCCCGGCAGGGTGCTTCAGGCCTGGTCGCCTCAGCCCTGGTCAATGGCCTGGGCGGCCCGGGCGGCGAGCCGACGGGTGCGGCGGGGTGCGCGGGCCGGGCGGCGGGAGAAGCGGGTGAAGACGGCGACCAGGGCGAGGGCGGCGGCGGTGGCGGAGCTGACGGTGAGGCCCTCGGTGAGACCGGGCGGGCGGAAGGAGCAGGCGATGCGGTCGGCGCCGGCGCCGAGCGGGACGCCGATCATGCCCAGGACGGGCGTCGGCGGGACGTACCGGCCGCCGCCCGCCGCGCAGGTCCAGCCCTCGGCGGCCGGGACGGACAGCAGCGCGGTGCCGGTGGAGCCGGCCGGGAGGGTCGCGGCGAGGCTGTGCCCGCCGGCCGCCACGCCGGTCGCGCCGGTGGCGGTGAGACGGGCGACGGCGTCGTCCAGGGCGCCGGGCCGCAGGCAGCCGATCGGGCGGGCCGGGATCTGGCCGACCGTGTCGGAGCGCAGGGTCACCCGGACCGTCCCGTCGGCGGGGACCGGCCCTAGCCGGTGGATCGCGACGGCGGTGGTGGGCTGTTCGCCGTCGCTGCGGTAGGTGGTGCCGAGACCGCTGACCGTGCCCCGGTACCAGACGCCGTGGAAGTAGGCCGTGCCGCCGGGGGTGCAGGCCGCGGTGAGGACGGTGCCCTCGGCGCCGCCGGGCAGCGACCAGCCGCTGGTGCCGTGCAGGGTGGGCGCCGGGCCGCCGGCCGGGACGGGCAGCGGGGCCTCGTACACCCGGCTGCCGAGCAGTGACTCCTGCCGGGACCAGACCGAGGAGGTGTCCGGCCGGGCGCCGGGCGGCAGCACGGTGACCAGCGGCGGTGCGGCGGCCCGCCCGGGGGTGAAGCCGGCCGGGGGCGGCCCGTCGTCGAGGTGGGAGCGGACGGCGAACAGGGCCTGCCCGACCGGATCGGTGACGCTGGCGGTCTGCCGCCCGCCCGCCGTCCAGCCCGCGCCGAGGTCGTGCAGCAGCAGGGCGGCGACGGTCGGCAGGTAGCCGCTGAAGTAGCCGCCGCCCTGGCCGTCGAGCAGCAGCGGATCGTTGGTGGTGAAGGCGTGCGGGCCGGGGTCGCTGCGGCCCCGGGGCCACGCGGCGCCGTCGCGCACCGCCGCGTACCCGGCCCGGACGGCGCTGGCGGAGGCGGTGTCGGCCGGGGCGGCGGCGAGCGCCGCGTACCCGGACCAGACGGAGTTGCCGAGCACCGCGCCGGCCAGCACCCAGGTCGCCAGGGCGGTGGTCCGGCGGTCGGTGTGCCGGCGGTCGAGGGTCCAGAGCGCGGCGAGCAGGACGACCCCGCCGACGGCCAGCAGTGTCCAGGTGGAGGCGCGGACCGAGTGCCGGCCCGCCGCCAGCGCGGCGATCACCGCGACCACGGCGGCGCCGCCCAGCAGGGTGAGCCGGTCCGGCCGGTGCGCCAGCGACACCCAGCCGGCCAGCACCAGCAGGCCGCTGAGCGCGAACGCGACCCGGTACGGCCCGCCGGCCGGGATCGCCAGACCGTGCCAGACCACCACGGTCGGGGTCCAGACGAAGCTGAGCACCACCAGCACCAGCGCCCCGCACCAGACCGCCCGCTCCCGCACCCGCACCCGCCGGTTGAACGGCAGCCCGCACACCAGCAGCAGCCCCAGCAGGCCGATCGCGACGTCCGGCAGCGGCCGCCCGCCGTGGGTGGCGGGCAGCAACTGCGCGAGGTGCCCGCCGAGCCCGGACGGGCCGAGCGGCTGCACCGGGGACTCCGGCTGGGCGCCGTGCGCGGCCCGGACGGCGACGAACAGCACGGGCGAGGCGAGCAGGACGCCGGTGGTGGCCATGGTGAAGGCCCGCCCGGCGACCCGGACCCGGTGGCGCAACGGCCGCGGGGTGGCGAACAGGCGGACGGCCAGCAGCAGCCCGGCCATCAGGGTGGCCAGCGCGGCGGTGTACAGGTTGCCGGCCCAGGCGAGGGTGACGCACAGCGAGCCGGCCACCCAGCGCCGCTCGCGCAGGCACCAGTCGGCGGCCAGGCCGAGCAGCGGCAGCGAGACCAGGCCCCAGAGCCACATCGGCGCCGCCCCGCCGACGTCGAGCACCCAGGCGCAGAGCCCGTACCCGACGGCGGCGAGCGCCCGCAGCCAGTGCGGGCCGGCGTGCAGCCGGCCGAGCAGGTGGGCCATCAGGGCGGTGCCGAGGCCGATGGTGGCGAGGGTGACCAGGAGGAGCGCGAACCGGCCCTGGTCGCGGGGGAGGAGGGCGGTCGCCCAGGAGAACGGGTTCATCAGGTAGGCGAAGAAGTCGGCGAGGAACGGGACGCCGTAGCCGCTGTTCCAGTTGAACAGGAGGTCCCCGGCGGCCCGCCCGTGCATCAGGTCCCACAGGTGGGCGTGGTACGGCAGGGCGGCCTCGCCCGCCCCCGTCGGCCACGCCCCGCGCAGCCCTACCGCGAGCGCGTACCCGCCCGCCGCCAGCCCGGCCGCGCTCCCGCAGACCAGCACCTCCCGCCGCCGCACGCCCATTGCTGCTCGACCCCGTTTCCGCGAGGGATTGCCGGACCCCGTCACCCTAAGCGCGCTCCCCGCGCGGATCAGGCCCCCCGCGCTCCCTCGTAGGGGTGATGAGGTGGCAGCCCGGCGGATCGGCCTGCGATGGTGCCCCCGTGGGAAGGGAACCCGACCTTGCGATGCCGGGGTGGCTGCGCCCTCCGGCTACCGGCTACACCGCGGACGACCTGGATCGGCTACGGGATCTCCCGCCCCACACCGAGCTGCTCCTCGGTGGCCTGGTCTTCTCCGCCCGTCAGACGACGTTCCATGCCCGGACGTCCGGATGGTGGACGCCGGGTGTCAGCCCCTGGGACACCGGAGTAGGGTCCGAGCATGTCTCGCACGATTCGTCTCGCAGTTGTCCCGGGTGACGGCATCGGCCAGGAAGTGGTGGCCGAAGGTCTCAAGGTCCTGGGTGCCGTGCTTCCCGCCGAGGTGAAGCTGGAGACCACCGAGTACGACCTCGGCGCCCGGCGCTACCACCGGACCGGGGAGACCCTGCCGGACAGCGTGCTGGCCGAGCTGAAGTCGCACGACGCGATCCTGCTGGGCGCCATCGGCGACCCGAGCGTGCCGTCGGGCGTGCTGGAGCGGGGGCTGCTGCTGAAGCTGCGGTTCGCCTTCGACCACCACATCAACCTGCGTCCGGGCCGCCTGTTCCCCGGGGTGAAGTCCCCGCTGGCCGGCACTGAGTCCGACGGCGCGTCTCCGACACGACGAGCCATCGACTTCGTGGTGGTCCGCGAGGGCACCGAGGGCCCGTACGTCGGCAACGGCGGCTCGCTGCGCACCGGGACGCCGCAGGAGGTGGCCACCGAGGTCAGCCTGAACACCGCGTTCGGCATCGAGCGCGTGGTGCGCGACGCCTACCGCCGGGCCCAGGCGCGTCCGCGCAAGAAGCTGACGCTGGTGCACAAGAACAACGTGCTGGTGCACGCCGGGCACCTGTGGTCGCGGATCTTCGCGGAGGTCGGCCGGGAGTTCCCGGAGGTCACCACCGACTACCTGCACGTCGACGCGGCGACGATCTTCTTCGTCACCCAGCCGGAGCGTTTCGACGTCATCGTCACCGACAACCTGTTCGGCGACATCCTGACCGACCTGGCCGCCGCCGTCACCGGCGGGATCGGCCTGGCCGCGAGCGGCAACATCAACCCGGGCGGCGAGTTCCCGTCGATGTTCGAGCCGGTGCACGGTTCGGCGCCGGACATCGCGGGCCAGGGCAAGGCCGACCCGACGGCCACCGTGCTGTCGGTCGCCATGCTGCTGGAGCACCTGGGCTTCGCCGCCGAGGCCGCCCGGGTGGAGGCCGCCGTCGCGGCGGACCTGGCCGAGCGCACCGGCACCCGCAGCACCTCCGAGGTCGGCGACGCGCTGGTCACCCGAGTAGCCGGCTGACGGGCCGGATCCGCTTGACGGACTCCGGCCCACGGGCCGGGGCCGACAACGGTCGCGGCCCGGCGGGCCGCACCACATAACCGCAGCTTGCAGCTCCCCAAGGAGCGGGCAGCTGTTCGGCACGGCCCTCTGGATGCGAGTATCGACAGTGGGTCGTGCCGTTGTGCGTTCGTTCCGGTGCTGGTTGGCCGCGGCGGGCACCCGGCGGTGGCGGCCCGGACCTACCCCACGGTGAAGGAAACAGCCATGAGCACGCCCACCCAGGCGCCCATCACGTTCGACCTCAAGCCTTCCGCCCACCCGCTGCCCACCGCGGAGCGCGAGGCCCGGCTGACCAACCCCGGCTTCGGCCGGGTCTTCACCGACCACATGGTCACCATCCGCTGGACCGAGGGCGTGGGCTGGCACGACGCCCAGCTGGCGCCGTACGCGCCGCTGGAGGTCGACCCGGCGAACATGACCCTGCACTACGGCCAGTCGATCTTCGAGGGCCTCAAGGCCTACCGCCAGGCCGACGGCTCCATCGCGAGCTTCCGCCCGGAGGCCAACGCGGCCCGCTTCCAGGCCTCGGCCCGCCGGCTGGCGATGCCGGAGCTGCCGGTGGAGACCTTCGTCGAGGCCGTCGAGCTGCTGGTCCAGCAGGACCAGGCGTGGGTGCCGAACGAGCCCGAGCAGAGCCTGTACCTGCGTCCGTTCATGTTCGCCACCGAGGTCGGTCTGGGTGTCCGCCCGGCGAACTCCTACCTGTTCATGATCATCGCCTCGCCGGCCGGCGCCTACTTCCCGGGCGGCGTCAAGCCGGTCTCGGTGTGGCTGTCCAAGGAGTACGTCCGGGCCGCGCCCGGCGGCACCGGCGCCGCCAAGTGCGCCGGCAACTACGCCGCTTCGCTGATCGCCCAGGCCCAAGCCGCCGAGAAGGGCTGCGACCAGGTCGTCTGGCTCGACGCCGCCGAGCACCGGTGGATCGAGGAGATGGGCGGCATGAACCTGTACTTCGTCTTCGGCGAGGGCAAGGACGCGAAGATCGTCACCCCCGAGCTGTCCGGCGCCCTGCTGCCCGGCATCACCCGCGACTCGCTGCTCCAGCTCGCCACCGACCTCGGCTACGCCGTCGAGGAGCGGAGGATCTCCACCGACGAGTGGCAGCAGGCCAACGCGGACGGCACCCTCACCGAGGTGTTCGCCTGCGGCACCGCCGCCGTCATCACCCCGGTCGGCTCGGTCAAGTCGGCCGCCGCCGACTGGACGGTCGGCACCGGCGAGCCCGGCCCGACCACGATGGAGCTGCGCCGGGCCCTGCTGGCCATCCAGGGCGGCCAGACCCCCGACACCCACGGCTGGCTGCACAAGATCGTCTGAGGCGGCACCCGCTCCGGCCTGGCCCGTTTCGCATCGCGAGACGGGCGGGCCGGATGCCGGGACGTGTGCCAGACTGCGAACGTGTCCTCGCTGTCGCTGATTATTAACAGCAGGCGCGCCGGTCCGCAGTGACCGCTCCCGCAGGACCCGATGCGGAGCGACCACCAGCGTCCAGACCCGCGCGCAGACCTCTCGCACCCGCGAGGGGTTTTTTCGTTTTTCGGGCATCGCCCCGATCAACACAGCCTCCGGACCGGCCGGGAGCCCCCACAAGGGGCTCGGGGACACCGGAGCCGCGCGCGGGATGCTGGACAGTGGAGCCGGGACTCGCAATCCGGCAGAGCAGTACGAACCTCCCCGAACGGAGAACCAGGGGTCATGACCGAGGTCAGCCGTACCGACGACAGTTTCCACGTGTTCGACACCACCCTGCGCGACGGCGCGCAGCGGGAGGGCATCAACCTGACGGTGGCGGACAAGCTGGCCATCGCGCGGTACCTGGACGAGTTCGGGGTGGGCTTCATCGAGGGCGGCTGGCCGGGGGCCAACCCGCGCGACACCGAGTTCTTCGCCCGGGCCGCCGCCGAACTGGACCTCCGGCACGCCCGGCTGGTCGCCTTCGGCGCCACCCGCCGGGCCGGCGGCAAGGCCGCGGAGGACCCGCAGCTGGCCGCGCTGGTCGCCTCGGGCGCCCCGGTCGTCACCCTCGTCGCCAAGGCGCACGACCGGCACGTGGAGCTGGCGCTGCGCACCACCCTGGACGAGAACCTGGAGATGGTCCGGGACAGCGTCGAGTTCCTGCGCGCGCAGGGGCGGCGGGTGTTCATCGACTGCGAGCACTTCTTCGACGGCTACCGGGCGAACCGCGAGTACGCGCTGGCCGTGGTCCGCACCGCGCACCAGGCAGGGGCGGACGTGGTGGTGCTGTGCGACACCAACGGCGGGATGCTGCCGGCCGGCGTGCGGGAGACCGTCGCCGACGTCCTCGCCGTCACCGGCGCCCGGTTGGGCATCCACGCCCAGGACGACACCGGCTGTGCGGTGGCCAACACGCTGGCCGCGGTGGACGCCGGCGCCACCCACGTCCAGTGCACCGCCAACGGCTACGGCGAGCGGGTCGGCAACGCCAACCTGTTCCCGGTGGTCGGCGCGCTGGAGATCAAGTACGACCGGCGGGTGCTCCCCGAGGGCCGGCTCGCCGAGATGACCAGGCTGTCGCACGCGATCGCCGAGGTGGTCAACCTGACCCCCTCCACCCACCAGCCGTACGTCGGCTACTCGGCCTTCGCGCACAAGGCGGGCCTGCACGCCTCCGCGATCAAGGTCGACCCGGACCTGTACCAGCACATCGACCCGGAGCGGGTCGGCAACACCATGCGGATGCTGGTCTCCGACATGGCGGGCCGCGCCTCGGTCGAGCTCAAGGGCAAGGAGCTCGGCTACGACCTGTCCACCGACCGGGACCTGGCCGGCCGGGTGGTGGCCAAGGTGAAGGAGCAGGAGAACCTCGGCTACACCTACGAGTCCGCCGACGCCTCCTTCGAGCTGCTGCTGCGCGACGAGGTGCGCGGCGGCCGGGACCGCTTCTACACCCTGGAGTCCTGGCGGACCATCAGCGAGCAGGGCCCGAACGGGTTCACCGGCAACGAGGCGACGGTGAAGCTGTGGGCGAAGGGGGAGCGCCGGATCGCCACCGGCGAGGGCAACGGCCCGGTGAACGCGCTGGACCAGGCGCTGCGCACCGCGCTGGAGGGGATCTACCCGCCGCTGGCCCGGTTCGAGCTGGTGGACTACAAGGTCCGCATCCTGGAGGGCCAGCACGGCACCGGCTCCAAGACCCGGGTGCTGATCGAGTCCACCGACGGCACGTCCACCTGGTCGACCGTCGGGGTGGCCGACAACGTGGTGGCCGCCTCCTGGCTGGCGCTGGAGGACGCCTACACCTACGGGCTGATCCGGGCCGGCCTGGAGCCCACCGAGTAGCTCACCGGGCAGCCCGCCGGGCGACCCGCTGCGGCCGTGGCCCACGGACCTCCGAACGAAGGTCCGTGGGCCGCGGCCGTGTCCGTCATCGGAGTCGGGCGAGGAGGGCGTGCTCGACGAGGGTGATGAGGGCGCTCTTGGCGCTGTCGCGGCGGCGGGCGTCGAGCGTGATGACGGGGGTCTCGGCGCTGAGCTGGAGCGCTTCGCGGACCTCGTCGGCGGTGTGGGGCTGGTGTCCGTCGAAGCCGTTGAGGGCGACGACGAAGGGGAG
>NZ_JBFBIR010000109.1:0-15592 GCF_040685715.1 Kitasatospora sp. NPDC088264 | reverse complement strand
GGAACGGACACTTCCTTCGGACCGCCTTCCAGCGGGCCCTCCGGGCGCTTCGTTCTTTCGTGTTTCCAGCTTACCAGATGTTTTCCGCTCCGTTTTCCGGAGTTTCATTCATCCGATTTCCCGAACTGGTCGGGCCGCTTTCCGCGACGGCCTCCACATTAGCGCATTTCGGTTGTCACCCGAAATTCACACTCACCACGGTTGACGGGAACGCCAACAAACCCATGTCAATGGGTATCGAGGTGAGGGTGGGTCCTGCGGAGTGGGATGGCCGCATCAGCGACTCGTTCAACACTAGGCCACCCGGACGACATCGTCAAACACCGAGGGCGGGATCCGGCTGGATCCCGCCCTCGTATGTCGAAGCCGCAGCTCAGCGGCGTCGTGTTTCGGTCACGCCGTAGCCGGAACCAGCTCCGCCGCCGCCAGGTTGCGCTTGCCGCGGCGCAGCACGAGCCAGCGACCGTGCAGCAGGTCGGCCTCGGCCGGCACCGCTTCCTCGTCCGTCACCTTGACGTTGTTGAGGTAGGCGCCGCCCTCCTTGACCGTGCGGCGGGCGGCCGAACGGCTCGGTGCGAGGCCGACGGCGACCAACAGGTCGACCACCGACTGGAGTTCGGCCACCTCGGCCTTCGGGACCTCGGCCAGGGCGGCGGCCAAGGTCGGCGCCTCCAGGTCGGCGAGGTCGCCCTGGCCGAACAGTGCCTTGGACGCGGCGACCGCGCGCTCGTACTGCTCGGCGCCGTGGACGAGGGTGGTGAGCTCCTCGGCGAGGGCTCGCTGGGCGAGGCGGGCGGCGGGGCGCTCGGTGGTCTCGCGCTCCAGCTCCTCGATCTCCTCCTTCGAGCGGAAGCTGAAGATCCGCAGGAAGTTGGGGACGTCCCGGTCGTCCGCGTTCAGCCAGAACTGGTAGAAGGCGTACGGGGTGGTCAGCTCGGGGTCGAGCCAGACCGTGCCGGACTCGGTCTTGCCGAACTTGGTGCCGTCGGCCTTGACGATCAGCGGCGTGGCCAGCGCGTGCACGGACTTGGCGTCGGCCTTGCGGATCAGGTCCGTGCCGGCGGTCAGGTTGCCCCACTGGTCACTGCCACCGGTCTGCAGGGTGCAGCCGTAGCGGCGGTTCAGCTCCAGGTAGTCCATGCCTTGCAGGATCTGGTAGCTGAACTCGGTGTAGCTGATACCCGCGTCGGAGTTGAGCCGTCGGGCGACGGCCTCCTTGGCGATCATGTTGTTGACGCGGAAGTACTTGCCCACGTCGCGCAGCAGGCTGATGGCCGACATCCCGGACGTCCAGTCCAGGTTGTTGACCATGCGCGCCGCGTAGGGGCCCTCGAAATCGAGGAAGCGCGAGATCTGGCCCCGCAGCCGCTCGACCCAGCCGGCCACCGTCTCGGGGTCGTTGAGGACGCGCTCGGCGGTGGGCTTCGGGTCACCGATGAGGCCCGTGGCCCCGCCGACCAGGCCGAGCGGGAGGTTTCCCGCCTGCTGGATGCGGCGCATGGTGAGGATCTGCACGAGGTTGCCGAGGTGCAGGCTGGGGGCCGTCGGGTCGAAGCCGCAATAGAACGTGACCGGGCCGTCCGCGAACGCCTTGCGCAGTGCGTCCTCGTCGGTGGACAGGGCGATCAGCCCCCGCCACCGCAGCTCGTCGACGATGTCCGTCACGGTCACGCTTCTCCTTCGATCGGGCGCCCGCCCGGTGGCGGCCCGTTCTCTCGGACCCCGGGTCGGTGCGACTCCAGCGTGGTAGAGCCTACGCGGTCGGGGCCAGCGGGTTTTCCCCGAGCGTCGTGCCGCAGTCCTCCCCCGGCCGCTCCGGCGCCTGCCCGATACCGGAAATTCCGTTGTTCGTCGGCTGTGGGCCCGTTCAGAGTGGTGTCACCGCCGTGCGGCGGCAGTGACGTGTGTGGAGACGGTCGTGCCGCCGTGGCACGCCCGCGGGAAGGGTGTGCCGAGTGCGCAACACGCTGGTTCTGAACGCGAGCTACGAGCCCCTGACGACGGTGTCGCTCCAGCGCGCCGTCGTCCTGGTGCTCCAGGACAAGGCGGTGGTGGAGCAGGCGCATCCGCTGCGCACGGTCCGGGGGACGGGCGTCAGCATCCCGGTGCCCCGGGTGATCAGGCTTCAGCGCTACGTGAGAGTGCCGTTCCGACAACAGGCGCCGTGGTCGCGGCGGGGTGTCCTGGCCCGGGACCAGCACCTGTGCGCGTACTGCGGGCGGCGGGCCACCACGGTGGACCACCTGCAGCCCAGGTCGCGCGGTGGGGAGGACAGCTGGTTGAACACCGTGGCCGCGTGCCCGGAGGACAACCAGCGCAAGGCGGACCGGACACCCGAACAGGCCGGGATGAGGCTGCTGCGCCGGCCGTTCGTGCCGACCCCGCAGGCCACCCTCATGCTGGCGCTCGGCCTGCGCGGCTCGGAGGCCCGGGAGCTGGCCGACTGGCTGCCGGCCGTGCCGGGCCAGCCCGCTCCGACAGCCGTCCCGGCCGCGTGAGCGCCGCCGCGAGCCGCGCCCTACGGGGCCCGGGCTAACCCTTCGCCTGGTAGCCCGCCGCCGTGCCGTAGTTGGCCGAGTGCTCGGGCATCACGACCACCCGCCCGCCGCCGATCAGCACCCGCCCGGAGACCAGCAGCGAACCGGTGCCCTGCGGGAAGTTGCCGCCGGTCGCCTCCTGGCCGCCGGCCAGCGGGAACCGGCTGAGGCGGGCGGGCTGGTCGCGGCGTTCGTCGGCGGCGAGCACGAGCGCGCCGCCGTCGACGCCGACCGCCCGGACGGTGCCCTTGGCGGCGGTCGGCGCCTTCCAGCGCTGCTTACCGGTGTCGAGGTCGTAACCGACCGCCGCGCCCGGTCCGCCGCCGTTCGCCGGGACGAGCGTGGTGACCATCGTGCGGTTCTGGAAGAACACCTCGGGCGTGGCCGAGAACGTGCCGTGGCCGACGTCCAGCCGGCCGCCGTCGCCGACCACCGGGATCTCGGCGGCCGGGTCGCCGCCCGCGCCCCAGGAGAACACCCGGTCGTCCTCCGGCTTCTCGCCCGTGGTGAGGACGACGGACGGCTCGGCGGACAGCACGGTCACCGTCTTCGGCCGGTTGTTCAGGCCGCGCCACCAACTGACCTTGCCGTCCGCCGTGTTCAGTGCGACGGCCTGGTCGGCGGGGGTCGAGTCGGCGCAGGAGGAGGCGACCAGCACGGTCTTGCCGGTCACGCCGCCGGACAGGGTGCAGAACTTGCCCTGCCCGGTGTACTGCCAGACGTCCTTGCCGTCCGCGGACTCCCAGGCGACCGCCCGGTCGTCGCCGACCGCGATCACCTTGTCCTCGGTGACGCCGATCCGCGCGCCGTACGCGCCCTTGGCGTCCGAGACGGTCTTCGTCCACGCGGTCTTGCCGGTCTTGGTGTCCACGGCGGCGACCAGCGTGCACGGGCTCTTCGGGTCGGCCTGGGCCCGGAACAGCACCGCGCCCAGCCCCGCCTGGTTGACCCCCGCCGACAGCCCGCACGGGACGGCCCCGGCGGCCGGTGGCTCGACCGACCAGACGGGCTTGCCGGCCGCGAGGTCGTAGGCCCGCACACCGGCGGCGTCGGCGCGGACCACCGCATCGGCCAGCAGCCAGCTGCCGACCAGCGTGTCGTCACCCGGCGACCCGGACGCGGCGGGCTGGGCGGACCACACCTTGGTGTGCGCGACGGCGAAACCGGGCTCCCCACCGCTGCTCGCGGCCGCGCTGCCGCCGCCCTCGGCCCCGACCATCAGACCGGCCGCGACCAGCACGCCCAGCGCGGCCACCCCGGCGCCGGTGCGCACCAGCAGGGTCCGCCGGCTGGGCACGTGCTCGCCGGTGAGCACCGCCCCGGCGGCGGCGCGGGCCCTGGCCGAGAGCGAAGAGCCCGCCGTCGAGGAGCCTGCCTTCGGGGACCTGCCCCGACGGGCGGCAGCCCGCGACGGCGCGACGGGCACGGCCTCGGGCGTCGTGTCCGGCTCGGGCTCCGGCTCCGTGGACGGCTCCACCGGAACGGGCTCGGCGTCCTCGATGTGCACGTACCCGTCGGCCGAGTACTCCGCCCCCACCGGGACGTACAGCCCCTCCCCCGCAGGCTGCTCCGGGACGGCGTACGGCGCGTACTGCTGCTGCCCATGATCCGGGTACGGCTGGTACTGCTGGTACTGCCCCTCGGCGTAGCCGCCCTGGACGTAGCCGCCCTCGGCGTACCCGGTCTCGGCGTACCCAGCCTGGGCGTAGCCGGTCTGCCCGTACTGCGGGTCCTGTCCGTACTGCGCGTCCTGCCCGTCCTGGCGCGGGTCCTGTCCGTACGGCGAGCCCTGCCCGTACCCGCCCTGGCCGTAGCCCGCCACCGTCTGCCAGTACTCCTGCTGCGGGTGGTCCTGCGGCTGCGGCTCCTGGTGCCCGCCGACCGGCCAGGCCTGCCGGCCCTGGGGGTACCACGGCTGCTGCTGGGCGTCTGCGAAGGGCTCCTGCGCCATCCGTTCCCGTCCCTCCCGAGCCGCCTGCCGATGCGGCAGTCAGCATCTCACGCCCGTTCGAGCGCGCCGCCCCGGCCTCGGGGGGTCGGGGAGGTCAGCCCGCGGACTCGGCCTTCAGCGCCTCGTCGATGCGGGCGGCCAGGGTGAAGTCCAGGCCGGTCAGCCCGCCCGCGCTGTGGGTGGAGAGGACGAAGCGCAGGGTGCGCCAGCGGATGTCGACGTCGGGGTGGTGGCCGAGCGCCTCGGCCTGTTCGGCGACGGCGACGACCACCCGGATCGCCGCCGGGAAGTCGGGGGCGTCGGCCACGCGGACAACGCTGTCACCCTCCCTGGTCCACCGCGGCAGTGCGGCCAGGGCCGCCGTGATCTCGTCCTCGCTCAGCCGTGCCCTGCTGCTCATCGAAGCTCTTCCGTTCGTCGTCTCGTCGTCCGGTCAGGCGTGCACTTCGAGGAACATACCGAGCCGGGGCCCTCCGCACCGGACGACACAGCCGCTGACGGGCAGCCCCCCGGCGGGCGTCCCCCGACGGATGCTCAGCTCGTCAGCTCAGCAGCAGTTTGGTGACCGCGGCGAGGCCGACCACCACGATGATCCCGCGCAGCGCGACCGGCGGCAGGCGGCGGCCGACCTTGGCGCCGAGCAGGCCGCCGACCAGCGAGCCCGCCGCGATCAGGCCGGCGGCCGCCCAGTTGACGGTGGAGGTGAACAGGAAGAACAGCGCGGCGACGCCGTTGACGACCATCGCCAGCGCGTTCTTCACGGCGTTGATCCGCTGCAGGTCCTCCTGGAGCAGCATGCCCATCAGCGCCAGCAGCAGGACGCCCTGCGCGGCGCCGAAGTAGCCGCCGTAGATGCCGGTGAGGAAGACGCCGACGAACAGCAGCAGGCCGCCGTCCGGGTCCCCGTCGGGGCGGCGGCGGGCGGCGACCGCCTTGGCGACCTTGGGCTGGATCACCACCAGGACGAGGGCGAGCAGGATCAGTACCGGGACGATCGCGTCGAAGGCGCCGTTCGGCAGTCTGATCAGCAGCAGCGCGCCGACCAGTCCGCCGAGCAGTGAGGCGGTGCCCAGGCGCAGCAGCCGGTGGCCCTGGCCGGCCAGCTCGCGGCGGTAGCCGATCACGCCGCTGAGCGAACCGGGCACCAGGCCGAAGGTGTTGGAGACGTTGGCGGTGACCGGCGGAATCCCGATGGCGAGCAGCACCGGGAACGTGATCAGCGTGCCGGAGCCGACGATCACGTTGATCATCCCGGCGCCGACGCCCGCCACCAGGACGGCGATGCCCTCCCAGAGCGTCATGGGTCACCTCTCCTCTCGGTCCTGTCCGGGGGGATCATGCCGGACGGCCCACCGGTCGGACCAGGGCCGCCCACGATTCGGGACACGCACCACCACGACCGCCACACGCCACGACCGCCACGACCGCCACACGCCGGGGGCCCGCCACCGTGCGGTGGCGGGCCCCCGGGCCGGACGGTTCAGCCGGTCACTCCGGGTCGATCTTGCGGTACTCGCGGGCCGGGTCCACCCGGGGGCGGGCGGCACCCTTCTCGGTGTCCACCGGGCGCGGGCCGGCCGCCGGGTCGAGCGGCACCTGGGTGGCCGCGGGGGCCGCCTGCGGGACGCTCGGGGCGGCGACCGCGCCGCCGTTGACGCCGGGGTTGCCGGTCAGCCCGCCGAAGGCGCCGCCGAGGCCCTTGAGGGCGTCGCCGACCTCGCTGGGGATGATCCACAGCTTGTTGGAGTCGCCCTTGGCCAGCTCGGGCAGGGTCTGCAGGTACTGGTAGGCGAGCAGCTTCTGGTCGGCGTCGCCGTCGTGGATGGCCTCGAAGACCGTCCGGATCGCGGCCGCCTCACCGTCGGCGCGCAGCACCGCGGCCTGCGCCTCACCTTCGGCCCGGAGCACGTCGGCCTGCTTCTCACCCTCGGCCTTGAGGATCTGGGCCTGCCGCTGGCCCTCGGCGGTGAGGATCGCGGCGCGCTTGTCACGGTCGGCGCGCATCTGCTTCTCCATCGAGTCCTGGATGGAGGTGGGCGGCTCGATCGCCTTCAGCTCGACGCGGTTGACCCGGATGCCCCACTTGCCGGTGGCCTCGTCCAGGACGCCGCGCAGACCGGCGTTGATGACCTCGCGCGAGGTCAGGGTGGATTCGAGGTCCATCGAGCCGATGATGTTGCGCAGCGTGGTGACGGTCAGCTGCTCGATGGCCTGGATGTAGCTGGCGACCTCGTAGGTGGCCGCGCGCGGGTCGGTGACCTGGTAGTAGATCACCGTGTCGATGTTGACCACCAGGTTGTCCTGGGTGATCACCGGCTGCGGCGGGAACGGCACGACCTGCTCGCGCAGGTCGATCCGGTTGCGGACCCGGTCGATGAACGGGACGACGATGTTCAGGCCTGCGTTGAGCGTCCGGGTGTAGCGGCCGAAGCGCTCCACGATCGCGGCGCTGGCCTGCGGGATGACCTGGATCGTCTTGATCAGCGCGATGAAGGCCACCACGACCAGGACGACCAAAACGATAAGGACGGGTTCCACGGACTCTCCCCTAGATGACCAGGGCGGTCGCGCCCTGGATTTCGACGACGTCGACCTGCTGCCCCGGTTGGTACACGCTGTCCGGGTGGAGCGCGCGGGCCGACCAGATCTCGCCGTTCAGCTTGATCCGTCCGCCCTCCCCGTCGACGGTTTCCGCGACGACCGCGGTGGCGCCCTGGAGCGCCTCGATGCCCATCTTGATGTGCGGGCCCTGCCGCAGTTGCCGGTAGGCGATCGGGCGGACGAAGACCAGCAGCGAGACCGAGACCGCGATGAAGACCAGGGTCTGCCAGACCGCGTCTCCGCCCAGCCCGGCCACGCCGGCGGCCGCCAGCGCACCGACCGCGAACATGGCGAACTCCGGCATCGCGGTCAGCACCAGCGGTATGCCGAGCCCGACGGCGGCCAGGAGCCACCAGATCCAGCTGTCCACGTGTCCATCCTAGGGAGCGAAGGGCCTTCGAGGCGGACAGTTCCCGCAGGTCGAGGGGCGGAAACCGGTCGCGCGTGCGACCGGTCCCCGGAAACCCGACGACATCGGAGCGTGCGAGGCGCGGGCGGGGCGCGGGCGGGGGCTCAGCCCAGCGGCAGGCCCTGCGCGGACCAGCGGTCCCCGTGGCGCTCCAGGGTGAGCGGCAGGCCGAAGCACTTGGAGAGGTTGCGGGCGGTCAGCTCGGTGTCGATCGGACCGGCGGTGAGCACCTTGCCCTGGCGGATCATCAGGACGTGGGTGAAGCCCGGCGCGATCTCCTCGACGTGGTGGGTGACCATCGCCATGGCCGGGGCGAACTCGTCCTGGGCGAGCGCGCCGAGCCGGCGGACGAGGTCCTCGCGGCCGCCGAGGTCCAGGCCGGCCGCGGGCTCGTCGAGCAGCAGCAGCTCGGGGTCGGTCATCAGGGCGCGGGCGATCAGGGTGCGCTTGCGCTCGCCCTCGGAGAGGGTGCCGAACTTGCGGCCGGTGAGGTTGGACATGCCCATCCGGTCGAGCAGCGCGAGCGCGCGGGACTCGTCGAACTGCTCGTAGGTCTCCTGCCAGCTGACCGTCATGCCGTAGGCGGCGGTCAGCACGGTCTGCAGCACCGTCTGCTCGGCCGGCAGCTTGTCGAACATGGCGGCGCCGGCCAGGCCGATCCGGGAGCGCAGCTCGAAGACGTCGACCTCGCCCAGCTTCTCGCCCAGCACCGACACCTTGCCCGCGGTCGGGAACAGGTAGGTGGCGGCGATCTGCAGCAGGGTGGTCTTCCCGGCGCCGTTGGGGCCCAGGATGACCCAGCGCTCCCCCTCGGAGATGGACCACGAGACCTGGTCGACCAGCGCGCGTCCCTCCCGGACCACGGATACGTCCACCAGCTCCAGCACGTCGCTCATGCCTACGCCTTCCCCAATACAAGAATTTCGGCCGTCGGTGCGGGCGGCGAGCCTACTCCGGCAGCCGGTGGGCACGGGGTGGGTGCGCCGCACACGCATGGGCAAACCTACGCCACGCGGATGACCGCCGATTCCGTAGGCTGGCCGGATGCTCGCGACTCCTCCCGACAATCCGTACGAAGAACCCCGTTCGGGGCGGCTGACCGCGTGGGGCAACGCCCTGCTGGCCGGTCTGGTGCCGCCGGACAACGCCGCGGCGGCCGTGCTGGGCGACGACGAGAGCCACCGGGTGACCGGGCTGCCCGGGGACGGGCCGGGCGAACGGCACGGCCTCACCTGGGCGCTGGGACGGCTCCGAGTGCTCGGGGTCAAGGGCCTGCGACTGGCTCTGCCGTCCGCCGGGCACCCGCTGGGGCTGACCGGTCCGGCACCGTTCAACGAAGCGGCGATGGGCGTCGGGGAGGCGGTGCTGGCGGTGGGCGTCCCGCTCGGACTGGTGCCGGAGGTGGAGGTGTTCGGCCCGGCCGGGGACCGTTCGGCGACGGTGCTGTGGCGCTGCCTTGAGACCAACGACACACCGCCGGCCGACGTCCCGTCGCTGCACGAGGCCGAACGGGAGCTGGCCGACGGGCTGCGCGAGGCGACGCTCCTGCTGACCCGGCTGGACGTGGCGGGCGCCGGACCGGAGGCGCTGCGGGCGCTGGAGGCGTACCGCCGGCGCGGGCACGCCGAACTGCTGGCGCCCGGGTACCCGCCGCGTGCGGTGCGGGTGCTGGAGTCGGCCCGGCAGGTGTCGGCGCTGCTGGCGATCGCCGCGGGCGGGCACGGCGCGGCGGTCAGCGCCTCCGAGATGGCGGCGCGGCAGGCGGTGCTGGCGCCGCTGCGGCGCACCGCCCGGCGGGCGCAGGTGGCGGCGTACAACGCGCTGGTCGACGAGCGCGAGGACCGCTGAGCACGGGGCCCGCTCAGGACGCGGACCGCTGAACACGGGGCCCGCTAGGACGGGCCGCCGTCCCGCGCCTCGCCGTTGCGGACGGCCCACAGGGCCGCCTGGGTGCGGTCCGCCAGGTCCAGCTTCATCAGGATGTTGGAGACGTGGGTCTTCACCGTCTTCTCCGACAGGTGCAGGCTGCGGGCGATCTCCCGGTTGGAGCGGCCGTCGGCGATGTGGCCGAGGACCTCGCGCTCGCGTTCGGTGAGGGTGCCGCCGCGGCCCTGCGGGGCGCGGGGGCCGTCGTCGGCGAGCAGCGCCTCGGCCAGTTCGGGCTGGAGCAGGACGTGGCCGGCGTGCACCGAGCGGATCGCGCCGGCCAGCGCCTCCGGGTCGACGTCCTTGTAGACGTACCCGGCGGCGCCGGCCCGCAGCGCGGGGACCATCGTGCGGTGCTCGGTGAAGCTGGTGACGATCAGGATCCGGGCCCGGCTGCCCTCGCCCTTGAGCGTGCGCAGCGCCTCGATGCCGTCGACACCGGGCATCTTGAGGTCCATCAGGACGACGTCGGGGTCGAGTTCGCGGGCGCGCTCGACGCCCTCCGCCCCGTCGGCGGCCTCCCCGACCACCTCGATGTCGTCCTGGACCTCCAGGAACGTGCGCAGCCCGCGGCGGACCACCTGGTGGTCGTCGACCAGCAGGACGCGGATCGACGGCGTGCTGTCAGGCGGGTTGTCAGGCACCGGGGACCTCCATCTCGACGAGCGTCCCCCGGCCGGGGGCGGACTCCAGGGTGAGCGTGCCGCCGACGGCGGCCGCGCGGTCGCGCATCGAGGCCAGGCCGAGGTGGCGCCCGGCCCGGCGGACGGACTCGGGGTCGAAGCCGTGCCCGTCGTCGCGCACCCGCAGCACGGCGCCGCGCGCGGGCGTGCCGGCCAGGGTGACGGTGACGCGGCCGGCTCCGGAGTGGCGCAGCGCGTTGTGCAGCGCCTCCTGGGCGACCCGCAGCAGCGCGGCCTCCTGCGCGGGCGGCAGGGCGCGGACGCCGTCGGCGGCGAAGGCGACGTCCGCGGTGTGGGCCCGGTCGAGGACCTGCACCTGGGAGGCGAGGGTGGCGCTCAGCCCGTCCTCCTCCAGGGCGGCGGGGCGCAGTTCGACGACGACGGCGCGCAGTTCGTCGGCGGCCTCGGCGGCGAGCCGGGCGACCTCGGCGAGTTCGGCGCGGGCCCGGGCCGGGTCGCGGTCGACGAGCGTGGCGGCGGCCTTGGCGGTGAGCCGCAGCGAGAAGAGCTTCTGCGCGACGGCGTCGTGCAGGTCGTGGGCGATGCGGGCGCGTTCGCCGGCCAGGGTGAGCTCGCGGCTGCGCTCGTACAGGCGGGCGTTGGAGAGGGCGAGGGCGGCGTGCGCGGCGAGTATCCGCAGCAGTTCCTCGTCGTGGTCGGTGAACAGGCCGCCGCCGCGCTTGTTGGCGAGGAAGATGACGCCGGTGACCTGCGGTTCGTCCTCGGCGGCCTCGGCGTCCAGGATGGGCATGCCGAGGAAGGCGTCCATCTCGGGGTGGGCGGCCGGCCAGCCGCCGAAGGCCGGGGCCCTGCGGACGTCGGCGAGCCGGGTGGGGCCGGTCTCGTGCAGCATCTTGGCGAGGACGCCGTGCTGGCGGGGCAGCGGGCCGATCGCCCGCCACTGCTCGTCGGTGACGCCGTCGACGACGAACTGGGCGAAGCCGCCGTGGTCGTCGGGCACGCCCAGAGCCGCGTACTCGGCGCCGAGCAGGTCGCGGGCGGAGGCGGTGATGCGGCGCAGCACCTCGCGGACCTCCAGGTGCCGGCTCATCGCGAGCAGCGCCTGGCTGACCGCCTCGATGCCGGCCAGGCAGGGGTCGCAGCCGGGCATCGGGCGGGCCGGGCCGCGCAGGTCGAGGTGCGGACCGGCCGGGCTCCGGTGGTCGCTGGGCGTGCTGGGCATACCGCCAAACTACCGCCGCCGCGGGCGCCGCCGCGTCGGTCCGCGGCCGGGGTGGGCGCAGGTCCGGGGACCTAGGTCTCGGGGCCCGCGCAATGGAGGAGGGGCGGCTCTCCGGGTGATGGGAGAGCCGCCCCTCGTCGGGCGGGGCGAAGGGGGTCAGCCCTTCTGCATGACCTCGGGCTCGTGGCGGCGCTGGAGCCGGGTGACGATGACGCCGATGACGATCGAGATCGCGATCAGCGCGCCCGCGTCGATCGCCCACTGGGCGACGCTGGCGGTCCACAGCGGGTCGTACTGGGGGTTCTGGAAGTCCTTGTTCCAGGGGCCCATGAGCTTGGACAGGTCCAGTGTGGTGGCCACGATGCCGGTGCCCCAGCGGGCCGGCATCAGCCAGGCGGCCTGCTCCAGGCCGGGCTTGCCGAAGAGCTGGAACAGGCAGCCGGTGAAGACGACCTGGATGATGGCGAACATGACCAGCAGCGGCATGGTCTTCTCGGCGGTCTTGACCAGGGCCGAGATCATCAGGCCGAACATCATCGCGGTGAAGCTGAGCAGGATCATGCCGATGGTCATCTCGATGATCGGCAGGTCCTTGACGATCAGGCCGTGCTCGGGGAGCTTGCGCGGCAGGAAGCCGACCGCGGCGACGATGGCGCCCTGGATCACGCTGAAGAAGCCCAGCACGATGATCTTGGACATCATGTACGCCGAGCGGGAGAGCCCGGTGGCCCGTTCCCGTTCGTAGATGGCCCGTTCCTTGATCAGTTCGCGGACCGAGTTGGCCGCTCCGGAGAAGCAGGCTCCGATCGCCAGGATCATGATGATCGTCGCGGCCCCGCTGTTGAGGTGGAGCTGCGTGTTCGGATTGGGCGCGAGGCCCGCCCCGTTGGGGACCAGCACGCTGACCGCGCCGATGACGGCGGGCAGCAGCACCGACAGCGCCAGGAAGCCGCGGTCCGAGGCGAGGACCGACATGTAGCGGCGCATCAGCGTCCACAGCTGGGAGCCCCAGCTCTGCGGCTTCGGCGGCCGGACGGCCTCCTGGGCGACCTGGGCGTGCTGCACCTCGCCCGACTCCACGTCGGGGGCGGAGTACTGCTGGTAGTGCACCGAGCCGCGGTAGCGGCCGGCCCAGTCGTGGTCCGGGTAGTTCTCGAAGGCCTGGAAGACGTCCGCCCAGGTCTCGTACCCGAAGAAGTGCAGCGCCTCGTCCGGCGGGCCGAAGTAGGCCACCGCGCCGCCCGGCGCCATCACCAGCAGCCGGTCGCAGAGCGCGAGTTCGGCCACCGAGTGGGTGACGACCAGGATGGTGCGGCCGTCGTCGGCGAGACCGCGCAGCATCTGCATGACCTCGCGGTCCATGCCCGGGTCGAGGCCCGAGGTGGGCTCGTCCAGGAAGATCAGCGACGGCTTGGTGAGCAGTTCCAGGGCGACCGAGACGCGCTTCTGCTGGCCGCCGGAGAGCGCGGTGATCTTGTTGTCGGCGCGCTTGTCCAGGCGCAGCTCGTACAGCACCTCGTCGATCCGGGCCGCGCGCTCGCGCGCCTCGGTGTCGCCGGGGAAGCGCAGCTGGGCCGCGTACTTGAGGCCGGTGCGGACGGTGAGTTCCTTGTGCAGGATCTCGGACTGCGGCACCAGGCCGATGCGCGAGCGCAGTTCGGCGAACTGCTTGTAGAGGTTGCGGCCGTCGTACAGGACCTCGCCGCGGTCGGCCGGGCGGTAGCCGGTGAGGGCGCGCAGCAGGGTCGACTTACCGGAGCCGGACGGGCCGATGACGGCGACCAGGGACTTCTCCGGGACGCCGAAGCTGACGTCGTCGAGCAGGATCTTCTTGGCGCCCTTGTGCTCGACCTCGACGGTCAGGTGGCGGGCGGAGAAGGAGACCGCGCCGGTGTCGACGAACTCCTGCAGCTGGTCGCCGACCAGGACGAAGCTGGAGTGGCCGACGGTCAGCCGGTCCTGCGGGCCCATCAGCTGGCGCTGCACCCGCTGGCCGTTGAGGAAGATCCCGTTGTGGCTGCCGAGGTCGACGATCTCGTAGCGGCCGTCCTGGAGCTGGCGCAGCTCGGCGTGGTGGCGGGAGACCTGGAGGTCGGAGACCACGACGTCGTTGTCGAGCGCGCGGCCGATCCGGACGGTGCGCATGGCGGCGGTCAGGTTGCGGATGATCGTCGGCTGCGGGCCGTCGCCGTCCTGCGGGGCGGGCGGGAAGGCCTGCTGCTGCGGGAAGCCGCCCTGCTGGGGCTGGGGCTGGGGCGGGTGCTGCTGGTGCGGGAACGGTGGCTGGGGCCGACCCGCCCAGGCCTGCTCGGGCTGCGGCGGGTAGGGGGCCTGCGGCGACCAGCCCTGCTGCGGGGCCGGCGGCTGGGGCGTCGGCGCGGCGCTGCGGCTGGTGGCGGCCTCGTGCCAGGCGGGAGCCTGGGGGGCGGCGGCGTGCGGGGCGGCGTGGGCGGGCGCGGAGAAGCCGAGCCGGGGTCCGTTCTCCGGGTTGCCGAGGTTGACGACGGCGCCGGGGAACAGCTGGGCCTGCGTCGTCCGGGCGCCGGCCGTGTAGGTGCCGTTGGTGCTGCCGTGGTCGTCCAGCTGCCAGCCGCTGCCGTTGAAGGTGATGGTCCCGTGGTTCCAGGAGACCCTGGCGTCGTCGAACGGGAAGTCCGACTGCGGGTTGCGCCCGATGGTGTAGGACCGCCCGGGCTCCAGAGTCCGCTGCTGTCCGTTGATATCGATGACGAGTTGCGGCACTGTGCGCCTGCCCCGCTCTCTCGGTTCCCCCGAATTGTGCCCCCGACCAGGGGTGCGATGTTTCCGAAACTGACGGGGGGAATCATTCCAGCCTGCTGACCGCCGATAGAAGTCGCCCCGGGTGACTGTGACCAGGCTGCTACCCGGCACCCGTCCGCGACGTGGGACGGGTGCTCTGGGCCCGCCGGCCGGCGGGTAGCGTGGGAGGCACCATGAACGCATCGCCCCTGGCCGCTGAGCCCCTCCCCGCCGCCCAGCCCCGGACCGCGGACGAGCGCACCCTGCTCGTCAAGGTGTTCGGCAAGGACCGCCCCGGCATCACCGCCGGCCTCTTCGCCACCCTGGCAGGCTTCGCCGTCGACGTGATCGACATCGAACAGGTCGTGACCCGTGGCCGCATCACGCTCTGCGCACTGGTCACCCCGCCCACCGCTCCCGGCGCCGAGGGCGGACTGCGGGCCACCGTGCACCGCTGGGCGGAGGAGCAGAAGCTCCAGGCCGAGATCCTCTCCGGCATCGGCGACAACCGGCCGCGCCGCGAGGGCCGTTCGCACGTCACCGTGCTCGGCAATCCGCTGACCTCCGCCGCCGTCTCCGCGCTCACCTCCCGGATCACCGCGGCGGGCGGCAACATCGACCGTGTGTTCCGGCTCGCCAAGTACCCGGTGACGGCGGTCGAGCTGGCCGTGTCCGGTGTGGCCACCGACGAGCTGCGGGCCGAGCTGGCCCAGGAGGCGGCCACCCAGCGGGTGGACGTCGCGGTGGTCGCGGCCGGGCTGGAGCGCCGGGCCAAGCGCCTGGTGGTGATGGACGTCGACTCCACGCTCATCCAGGACGAGGTGATCGAGCTGTTCGCGGCCCACGCGGGCTGCGAGGAGGAGGTCGCCGAGGTGACGGCGCAGGCGATGCGCGGCGAGCTGGACTTCGCCGAGTCGCTGCGGGCCCGGGTCTCGCTGCTGGCCGGGCTGGACGCCTCGGTGACCGAGAAGGTGCGCGCGGAGGTCCGTTTTACGCCGGGGGCGCGCACCCTGATCCGCACGCTCCAGCGGCTGGGCTTCCAGGTCGCGGTGGTGTCGGGCGGGTTCACCCAGGTCACCGACCACCTGGTCGAGGAGCTGGGGCTGGACTTCGCGGCGGCCAACACCCTGGAGGTGGTGGACGGCAAGTTCACCGGCCGGGTGGTCGGCGAGATCGTGGACCGCGCGGGCAAGGCCCGCTGGCTGGCCCGGTTCGCCGAGCAGGCGAAGGTGCCGCTGTCGCAGACGGTGGCGATCGGCGACGGCGCCAACGACCTGGACATGCTGAACGCGGCCGGGCTGGGCGTGGCGTTCAACGCCAAGCCGGTGGTGCGCGAGGCCGCCGACACCGCCGTCAACGTGCCGTTCCTGGACACCGTGCTGTACCTGCTGGGCATCACCCGGGAGGAGGTCGAGGCGGCCGACGCGGTGGACGGCAGCCTGACCGAGTAGAGCCCGAAGACGCACACGACCTCGGGCCACGCCCCCCTCACGGGCCCTCCGTCGCCGACGCCCGTTCCCCCGATCGAGGGAAGCGGCGCCC
>NZ_JBFBIR010000108.1:0-15811 GCF_040685715.1 Kitasatospora sp. NPDC088264 | reverse complement strand
CAGGTACGACAAACGCGTGTACGTCTTTCTCGGCACAGTCACGGTCGCCGCACTGGCCATCTGGCTCCGCTCATGATCGCGCGGACAGAACCTAAACCCCTACTGGCCTGCGTCGACCAGATTGTTTGAGACGGGTTGTCACCCTTTCGCGTGACGGTATCCGGCTCTCGGCCACGGTGGTCCGCAGGATCCTCCACCCTCGCAGTGACGGGGACGATTCCGGCAGAGCGGAGGTGTTCGTGGACGGGTCCGCAGTGATGGCCTCCGCCCGGGAGTACGCCTCGGGCGTCGAGGGCGGGTTCGTCGACACCGACGGCGTCGAGCGTTCCGGTCCGTTGGCGTGCTGGTGGGCAGAGCCCTTCGAACTGGCATCGCCAGTGCGGCCGTTCGCCTCGTTCAAGGGGCAGAAGAACTTCACCGGCGAGTACTGGGCGGCGACAACGCGGACCCACGTGGGCTACGAGTCCTGGGTGGAGAGAGACGCGGCGATGGCGCTGGACTTCGATCCCGCTGTCGTCGCGCTGGCCTCCCAGCCCTTCCGCCTTGCCTGGACGGACGGACGGGGAGCGGGAGCGCCGACATACCCCGGACTACTTCGCCCGGTTGCTGGACGGCACAGGTGTCGTTGTCGACGTGCGACCGGGGAACCTGGTCGACGAGGCCACCGCCGAGGTCTTCGCGTTCACCGCGCGGGTCTGCGAGGAAGTGGGCTGGCAGTTCCGCCACGTCGGCGCCCTGAACCAGCCCTACCGGGCGAACCTGCGCTGGCTGGCCCGCTACCGCCACCGCCGCTGCCATCGCGCCCCAGCAGCCGACCAGCTGAGGGAGATCTTCGTCGATCCGCTGCCCCTGCTTGCCGGGGCTGAGCAGGTCGGGGACCGACTGGCCGTGCTGCCGGTGCTCTACCACCTGCTCTGGCGGCACGAACTGACGGCGGACCTGGTGACGGCCCCGCTGGGCACCGGCACCCTGGTGCACCTGACGTCCCGGGGCCGGCCGTGAATTCCGCGCGGCCTGGTCGGCTGCGGCTCGGCGACCGGGTCAGGTTCCAGAAGCACACCTACACGGTGGTCGGCCTGACCGGGATGCGGGTCCGGCTGGCCGACACGCACGGCGCCGGCATGCTCGTCGACCAGGTCCACCTGCAGTTCGCCGAGGACTTCGCGGTCCTCGGGGCCAGCGACGCACCGCGCTGGGCTCGGCCGCGCTGCTGGACCGCCTGCCCGAGCCGGTGGCCGAGCGCGCCCTGTGGTGGCAGCGGCACCTGGTCGAACTTCTCACCGGCCTGCCACCCGACGCCCCGGCCGGGGCCCGGGTCAAGTCCGAGTACGACCCCGCCTGCCGCTCGCTGGCCGAACGCGAGCGAGCGAAGGCCGCCGAGTTGACCGCACTGGGCGAGGAGGTCAAGGCGCGGACGGTCAAGCGCAAGCGCCAGCAGTATGAGGCCGGCGGGATCGCAGCGGTAGTGGATCACCGGCTCGCCCCGCACGCCTCACTGCTCGGGCGGGCCGATCCGCGGGTGCTGGCCGCGATCCGCCAGGCGATCGGCGAAAGCGTCCCGGCCTCCACCCGCACCATCGAGTACGCGCGCTGGCGGACCGAGCGGATTCTGGAAGCCGAGCACGGCCTGGGAGCGGTGAAGATGCCGTCACGGGCGACGTTCTACCGGCTCTTCGACAAGCTGTCGCACGGCGTCCACGTGAGTGGGTCGAGGGTGTGCCGGATGTCCCACAGGGCGCCGCTGAAGATGGTGGAGTTGAGGTGCGCGCCGCCGTTGTCCAGGTCGAGCCCGGCGCCGAGGTAGTCGTCCACGGTGGTGCGGTGGTCGTCCAGGCGGCGGTTCGCGCAGTCCTGCGGGGTGCCGGTGCGGCACAGGTTCTCGCCCATCAGCGGGGCCGCCGGGTCGTCCATGGACATGCCGCGGGCGGTGACCTCGATGGCGTTGCCGAAGTAGTCGGCGATGCCCTCGTTCATCGCGCCGGACTGGCCGTCGCCGACCAGGTTGGCGGTGTGCTGGATGACGCCGTGGGTCATCTCGTGCCCGGCCACGTCGAGGGCGGCGGAGAAGGGCAGGAACCTGGCGTTGCCGTTGCCGTAGAGCATCTTCTGCCCGTCCCAGGCGGCGTTGGGGAAGGGCTTGCCGCGGTTGCTCACGTTCACCACGGAGGTGATCGCGCCGCCCTTGCCGTCCAGGCCGTCGCGGCCGAGCCGGTCGTGGTAGAAGCCGTACACGGCGGCGGCGTTGAGGTGGGCGTCGGTGGCGCCGCTGGTGCCGGTGGAGGCGGGGAAGGCCGGGTCCGGGGAGCCGACGGGCAGGCTGCCGTCGGGCAGTCGGCCGCTGAACTCGTTGTAGTCCCGTCCGGTCGCGTCGTAGGTGGTGATGGTGACGGGCCGGGTGAGGTCGACGAGTTGGTAGCTTCCGTCCGGCTGGCGGGAGATGTTCACCGGCACGGTACGGCCCAGGAGGTCGGGGGCGGTCCCGGTGGCGGGCTGGGCGGCGGCCGCGCCACGGGCGGCGCCGGCCCGTGTGTCGCCGGCGCCGGTGTCGTCGGCGCCGCTGACCTGGTACGGGGCCGAGGAGTCGTGGGCGAGGGCGACCACGCCGAGCGTGGCGTCCGCGTAGACCTCGCGGACCAGTGGCTCGCCGTTCCCCGGGTCGGCGGTGTGCACGGTGAAGTGCCGGGCGAGCCGGCCGGTGCCGCCCGGCAGGACGACCAGGCCGCGGTCCTCGGCGGTGGCCGCGGCCCGGGCGCGCGGGTCCTGGAGCGAGCCGAGCGCCAGCGTGCGCAGCACCGCGTCCGGCACGGCGGGGGCGGTCGGCGCGGTCAGGCCGGTGAAGTACTTGCCGCCGACCGACTCCACCCGCTGGCCGGTCCCCTCGCCGGTGAGGCGGACCAGGTACTGCCCGCCGAGCACCGGTATGCCGCCGTGGTACTGCTGGAACCTGACGGTGCGCCGGTCGGCGGCCGTGCGCTCGACCGCGAGCTCGGCCAGCTGCCCCGGATCGACCCGGTACCGGTCCAGGTGGGCGGCGAGATGGGCCCGGGCCGCCTCGGCCGGAGCGCCGGGCGCCGCCTCGGACAGTCCGGTCACCAGCTGCGGGGCGGCGGTGCCCTCGCCGGCCACCAGGCCGGGGACGGGATCGGACTCGGCGGTGGGGCCCGGTGGCGCGGCCAGGGCGGGGGAGGCGGTCACGGTGAGCGCCAGCGCCAGGCTCAAGGCGGCGCCCGAGCCGAGCACCCTGGCCACTGAACGGGAACGGTGGTGCACTGCGGTCCTCCACGGAAATCGGCAGTGACGGCAGCACGACAGAGCTGCCTTTCACGGAGGAACGGGGCACCGGACAGGCCCGGTTCAGCCGTTTGCCGCCCTCCGGCCGCCCCCGCGGTGCGCGGCTCTATTGTGGAGATTGTGGATGGGCAGGTGTCGGGTGTGGTCGTGGGGTGGTTCGGGGTCGTCGGTGTTCCGTGTTACCTCGCTGGGGGCTGCCCGGAGCGGGACGGCCCGGGCCGTCTGATCGTCACCCGTGCCGTCTGATCGTCGCTCGGGCCGGTATCGCTTTGCCTTTCGCTCTGTCCGTGGCCGCCCCCGGGCGTCGGTGCGATGTCCTCCAGGGTGTGTTCTCCTGGGTCGTGGTGGGTCTCGGTGGGTCTCGGTGGGTCGGGTGTGTGCAAGGGCCGGGTCTGGTTCGGCCTGTGTGTCGATCTGGGTTGGGCGGAGACGCGACTCCGTGCCCGGCTCTGCCCCGTCGGTCGGTCCCGGGCTTCCGGCCCTGTGGTCTGAACCAGCTCCTGCCGGGCCGCCGGACGTGCCGGGGGTTCCTGTGTCGTTCGGCCGGGTCCGGGGGGTGTGCACTCACATGCGGACCACGACCATGCCCCGCTGGTTGTTCATCAGCATCGACAGCAGCGCGACTCCGAGGCCGGCCGCCGCCGGTCCCCCCGCCGTGAGCGGCATCGTGTTCTCCCGGCGGCGGCGTTCCTCTTCCGGTTCGGTGGCGGTGTGGTCCTCGGCGGTGGCCTCCTGCGCCGTCGTCATCTGAACCTGGGTGCTCATCGATCGGTCCTTCCTCGGTCCGTTCAGTGGTACGCGGAGGGGTTGCCGTGCTGCTGGGCCTGGGCGGGCCGGTTGGGGGCCTGGCTGCCGGCCGGACCGGTGGACTGGTCGGGGTTGTACGGCGGCGGCACGTACGGGCCGGTGATCGTGCTCCGCCGTCCCTCCGGCGCCTGGAAGATCGACGCCGTGGCCGTCACCAGCGTTGTCGCGGTCGAGATCGTCATCAGCTGACGGGTGCTGAGCCTCGGCAGCGGGAAGTCCTCCGGTCGTTTGCGCGTGCCCGCCATCGCCGTCCGTCCCGTCCCCGGCGGCCCCGGCCGTCGGCACGCCCGGCCGCCGGCACGCCCGGGGGGCTGCCGGTCCACCGCGACCGTCTTGTCGAAGACCGGCCGCGGATCCGCGGATACGGCACCCGGGCGGGTGCGGAGCCCGCCCGCCCGGACCCTTGCGCATCTCACCCGGCCGCCCCGCAGGGGGTGCCCGGGATCAGCCGGTCCGCGATCCGGGCCGGCTCTCCTCCCGCCACTGCCGCACGGAGCGCACGATGTCCTGGCCGATCCGGTCCAGGAGGGCCGCGGCGTCGTCCATCCGGGCGCCGGCCGGTGTGCCGGGGCCGAGGGTTTCGGCGCCCTGGCGGGCGACGGCGGCGAGCGTCGTGTTCCGTTCGGCGCTGGCCAGCAGCGCCCGGTACCAGACGTCGTCGTCGATGACGTACCGCTCCCGGCGCTGCTGTTCGCCGCGTTCGCGGCGGATCAGCGCCTGGCCCTCCAGGTAGCCGACGGCCTTGGAGACGGCGGCCGGGCTGACCTGCAGCCGTTGCACCAGTTCGCCCGCGGTGAGGCTGCCGTCGTCGGTGACGTACAGGCACGCGAGGACCCGGGCGGCCATTCTGGGCAGGCCGCTGTGCACCAGCAGCTCGGCCAGTTCGTCGGCGAACTCGCGGACCGCCTGCGGGTCGCGGCCCTGGGCCGGCGGCGTGGCGGCGGCGGCCCGTCGGGCGGTCGTGCCGCTGCGGCGGGAGCGCTGCGCGGTGGCGCGTTGGGCGTGTTCGGCCCGGTAGTCGCAGGGCCCGCCGTTGCGGGCGATCTCGCGGGTGACGGTCGAGGTCGGCCGTTCGATCTGCCGGGCGATCTCGCCGTAGCCCAGCCCTTCGGCCAGTCCGGCGGCGATCCGGTGGCGGTCCTGCGGGGTCAGCCTGGCTCCGGGCATCCGTCCTCGTCTCCTTCCGTCGCGTGAACAGTATCCGTCCGGCTCGCCCACTGTTGCAATGGAGTCGCGACGTTCTGTTGCATTCACCGGGAGGGTCGTTGCAAGAATATTGCGGCATCTACCTGCGTATACATCCATCATTGGCGGGTTTCGTATTGACCATTATGTGAATTTGCTCGTAGCTTCCTTCCCGAACCGCGACACCACATCGAGGGGGAACACGCCATGGGAACCACCACGCGCGCCGCCGTCGCCACCCTGCTCGCCGGGGCCGTGCTCGCCGGGGCCGTGCTGGCCGGTGCCGCCACCGCACCGGCGTTCGCCGCGCCCGCGCCGGACGGCGGGGGCGGGCACCCGGGGGTCCAGCGGGTGCTGGACCGGGCGGTGGCCACGGGCGGTCTGCCCGGCGCCGTCGCCGAGGTCCGGGACGGCCACCGCCGGTGGTTCGGCAGCGCGGGCGTCGCCGACCTCGCCACCGGGCGGGCCCGTCTCGCGCAGGACCGGTTCCGCATCGGCAGCACCACCAAGACCTTCGTCGCCACCGTCGTCCTCCAGCTCGCCGCCGAGGGGCGGCTGAGCCTCGACGACAGCGTGGAGCGCTGGCTGCCCGGCCTCCTCGGCGCCCCCGGCTACGACGGCGACCGGACCACCGTGCGCCAACTCCTCAACCACACCAGTGGCATCTACAACTACGCGATGGACGAGAAGGTCCGGAAGGAGGCGAGCGGCCTGCCCTTCCTCCGGCACCGCTTCGACAGCTACACCCCCGAACAGCTCGTCCGGATCGCGGTCGCCCACCGGCCCGACTTCGCGCCCGGCGCCGGCTGGACCTACTCCGACACCAACTACGTCCTCGCCGGCCTGATCGTCGAACGGGCCTCCGGCGTCACCCTGGCCGCGCAGATCAGGCAGCGGATCACCGCCCCGCTGGGCCTCACCGGCACCTACGAGCCCTCCTCCGGCGACACCGCCGTCCACGGGCCGCACGGGCGCGAGTACTCGCGTCTGGGGCTCACCGGGGCGAACGCCACCGCCTACGACGTGACGGAGCTGAGCCCGTCCTGGGGCTGGGCCGCCGGCGACATGATCTCCGACGTTCGCGACCTGAACACCTTCTTCGCCGCCCTGCTGGGCGGGCGGCTCCTGCCGCCCGTCCAGCAGCGGGAGATGTTCACGATGGTCCCGACCGGGCACCAGTGGATCGACCAGGCGGACTACGGTCTGGGCGTCGCCGGCATCAGGCTCGACTGCGGCCCCACCGTCTGGGGCATGGGCGGCGCCATCAACGGCTCGTGGTCCTACGCGTTCGGCACCCGCGACGGCCGGCACCTGCTCGCCACCAACGTCAACGGCGACTGGGTCGAGGGGAGTTGGCCGATCGCGGTGTTCACCTCCGAGCTGGAGTCGGAGTTCTGCCCCCGCTCGTGACGGCCCGGCTCGTGAGGGCCGGGCTGGTGACGGCCGTCCGGCCGGGGCGTCACGGCAACGCGGCCGCCTTGCGCAGCAGTACCGACCGTTCGCGGGTGTTGCGGCCCGGCCGGGCGGCGAGTTCCAGCTCGGCCCGGGTCTCGGTGGTGCGGCCGAGCCGGGTCAGCAGTTCGCCGCGTACGCCCGGGAGCAGGTGTGACCCCGAGAGCCGGCCGGAGGCGGCCAGTTCGTCGACCATGTGCAGCGCCTGCCGGGGTCCGTTCGCCATGGCGACGGCCACGGCCGGGTTGAGCTCGACGACGGGGGAGGGGGCCACACGGCCGAGTGCCTCGTGGAGGAGCACGACGCGTTCCCCGTCGGTCTCCTGCGTCGAGGGCGCGGCCGTGTGGCAGGTGGCGATCGCGGCCTGGAGGCCGTACGGGCCCGGGCCCCGGCCGGTGGCGGTGGGCCGGCCGAGCGCGGCCGGGCCGCGGCGGATCGCCGACCGGTCCCGCCGGTGCCGGTCCTGGTCCTCCAGGAGCGCCGCCTCCCCGTGGGGTCCGGTGCGGGCCGGAAAACGCGCGGGGCCGAGTTCGAGCAGCGCGAGCGGTGCGCACGCCTCCGGTTCGGCGGTCGGCGGGGCGGTCGGCATCCGGGCCGGTCGGAGTGTCTCGTAGGCGAGGTCGGGGCGTAGCGGGTGGTCGCCGGTGGTCGCCGTCGAGCCCTCGGTGGAGGTCACGTACAGGACGCTCAGGGCCGCGCCGGGCCGTTCGCGCCGGTCCTTGGACGGTGGCAGTTCGAACGGCACGTGCGTCGCGGTGATCGTCTTCTTCGCCCGGGTGATCCGGTCCTCGGTCGGTGGCTGTGGGCATGAGGAACGCCCGGGCGATCTCCTCGCTGGACAGGCTGCCCACCGTGTGCAGGGTGGGTGCGACCCGAGCCTGGGGGCGCCGGATGGCAGGTGGTGAACATGAGTGCGAGGGCGTTGTCGCTGGACAGGCCGCCCACCACGCGCAGGGTGAGCGCGACCCGGGCCTCGGGGGAGAGCACCGGATGGCAGGCGGTGAACATGAGCGCGAGGACGTCGTCGTCGACCCGGTCGGGGTCCCACGGCAGTTCGTGCGGCGGATTGGGCGCGGTCGCCGGGCCGGAGCTGAACTGGCCCTCGGCGGGCTGGCCCGCGAGCAGGGTGTGGTGCTCGTCGCGTGCCGAGGCGCGGCGGAAGGCGTCATGGCCCGCCGGCGCGCGGTCGCCAGCAGCCAGCCCACCGGGCTGGTGGGCACGCCGCCGCGCGCCCAGCTGACGAGTGCTTCGGCGAGCGTTTCGTGGGCGACGTCCTCGGCGAGCGCGAAGTCCCCGGTGTAGCGGGTCAGCGCGCCGACGATCCGGGCGGACTCGATCCGCCGGAGGGCCTCGGCGGCCCGCCGAGCCGATTCGGTGCTCGGCGGGCCGTCGGGGGTGGTGGGCGTCAGTGCTGGCCGGTCCGCTCGCGCCACGCCCGCTCCTTGGCGATCCACTCGTTGTCCTGCGGGAACTCGTCGATGCCCGGTACGTGGCGGATCTCGGCCTTCGAGCCGGTGGTGGCGGGGAGCCGCTTGGCCCACTCGGCGGCCTCCTCCTTCGACGCGGCGTCGATCACGTGGAAGCCGCCGAACGGTTCCTTCGTCTCGCCGTACGGGCCGTCGGTGACCACCGGGGTCTGTCCGCTGAAGTCGACCGCCACGCCCTGGGTGGGGTCGTCCAGTCCCTCGGCGGTGACGAGCGCGCCCGCCTGGATCAGTTCCTCGTTGAAGCGGCCCACCGTCTCGAGCATCTCCTCGAAGGGCGTCTCCATCATCTTCGCGATGCTCTCGTCCGTGCCCCGCATGATCAGCATGTACGTCGGCATCGTCACTCTCCCTTGCCCGCGGCACGGCGCCCGCCCCGCTCTCCGTCCCAGGTCGAACGGCGTGGCCGCGGATCGACACGGCGGGCGGACCGGGACCACTTTTTTCGACGGACGCCACCCTCCCGCGGGGCGCCGTCCCCTCCCGTCTGGCGGTGTTCAGGCCTGGCGGTGCTCCCGTCTGGCGGTACGCGGCCGTCGCGATCTCGGCGAACGAGCGGACCAGCGGGTTGGTGTCGCCGTCGTTCCACACCGCGACCACCGGGCTGGGTGCCATGTCGGCCAGCGGGACCGTGGTGAGATTCTCGGGCAGGTCGTGTCCGAGCAGCGGGGCCAGGCCGACGGTGCTGTTCCAGAGCACGGCCTGGAGGCATTCCTGGACGCCGCGTACCACGGGGCCCTCGCGTGGGGTGCCGCCGTTCCAGTACGACTGCCACCGGGGGTCGGTTCCCGGGGGGAACTGGAACCAGCGGCGGTCGGCCAGGTCGGCCAGTTCCAGGCGGCCGCGCCGGGCCAGCGGGTCGTCGGCGCGCAGGACCGCGCCGACCGGGTCGGCGCGCAGGACGCGCACCGCCAGGGCGGTGTCGTCGAACGGCGCGCGGGTCAGGGCGACGTCGACCAGTGCGGCGCGCAGTCCGCAGGTCGGGTCGGTCAGGTCGGTGCCGCGTACGCGGATCTCGACGCCGGGGTGGCCGCGGCGGAAGGCTGCCGCCAGCCTGGTGATGCCGGGGTCGGTGCCGTCGCCCAGGATGCCGACGGTCAGGGTCGCGGTGCCGGCCGCCGCGGCGACGCGCGCGCGCAGGCGCTCGGCCCGGTCGAGCAGGTCCCGTGCCTCGTCGAGCAGCACGGCCCCCGCCGGGGTGAGGGTGACACCGGCGGGGGAGCGGGCGAACAGCAGGGCGCCGCTCTCCTTCTCCAACTGCTTGACCGCCCGGCTCAGCGGCGGCTGGCTCATGTGCAGGCGGGTGGCGGCCCGGCCGAAGTGGAGTTCCTCGGCGACCGCCACGAAGTAGCGCAGGGTACGTAGCTCCACGCTGCGACGATACCCCCCGGGTATCGGCGTGGCGCAACGGGTCTTGGACACCGGCAGGGCCCCGGCGGTGGACTCGGAACATGACCGACACAGCGAAGACCAGCGAACCGCAGGCCGGCCCCACCGTATCGGTGGTCGCCCCCGGCGACGGCGAGACGATCGTCCTGGGCACCACGCGCATGCGCGTCCTGGAGGACGGCAGCCGCACCGGGCACCGCCTGGCGATGACCGAGTCCCTCCTCGCCCCGCACACCCCCGGACCGCCGCAGCACCGCCACGCCCGCCACGACGAAGGCTTCTACGTCATCTCCGGCACGGTGCGCTTCACCGTCGGGGACCGGCACCACGACGCGAGCGCGGGCACGTTCGTGATGGTCCCGCCCGGCGCCCCGCACACCTTCGCCAACGTGACCGACCACAGCGCCGTCATGCTCAGCGTGTTCACCCCCGACCTGTACGTGCAGTACTTCCGGGACCTGCGGGACATGACCGCCGACGGCAGGCCGCCGACCCCCGAGGCCGGCCTGCGCACGATGAGCCGCTACGCCACCGAGCCCGCCACCGACGTGGCCTGAAGCCCACGGGTCACCCGCCGGCGGTGACCGTGAAAGGACGTCATGACCATCGTCTACTGGTTCCTCGCCGCACCGCTCGCCGCCTTCTACCTCTACGCGGGCGCGCTCAAGGCGACCCGCGACCGCGACCGGCTGCGCCCGATGATGGCCTGGGTGGACCGCGTGCCGCCGCCCGCGGTCAGGGCGCTGGGGGCGGTCGAACTCCTGGGCGCCGCCGCTCTGCTGCTGCCGCCGGCGGCCGGTGTCGCGCCGGGTCTGGCCGTGGCCGCGGCCGTCGGGTTCGTGCTCCTGCAGACCGGCGCGATCGCCGTGCACCTGACCGGCGGGGACCGCCGCGTCGCGCTCAACGCCGGGCTCCTCGCCGCCGCGGCGGCGGTCACCTGGCCGGCCGCCGCCGGGATGTGACCGGGAGTCGCCCCAGCCCCCCGCTCGGCCCCTCCGTTCCGCCCCCGTCCCGTCCCGCCCCGCCCGCGGGCCGCCCGGCGACGTCCGCCGCCGGGCGGCCGGGACGACCCTGGAGACCATCCAGCAGGCCCTGCACCGGGCCCGGGAGGGCGAGCGCGCCGCCGACCCGTACGCCGGCGCCGGAGACGGAACCGCCTTCGCCACCGCGGCCGACATCTGCGCCAAGTGGCGGCGCGTACGCGACCACCCCGCCGAGACCAGGACCGAGCGCCACGACCCCGACCACGACGCCGGAGATCCTCGACCGAACCAATGGGACGGGCTCTGACACCGTCTCCGTTCTGGCGCTGTCCGTAGCCCGACGGGCAAATCCTCATTGCCCTTCCGGACAAACAGTCCCCACAGACCGGGCGGCGCACACCACATCCGCAAGCCCCTGGGACCACCCCCTCACACAGGCCGTTCAAAGCGATGGCCGAGGGGCCTCCAAGGCAGCCACCGCTCCCCGGCCATGGAAATATCCTCAGCGGCCGTACGCCCTGCCTCCTGTAACCATCGTGTGAGCGCACTCGTCGGCCCGAGGTGAAAGAAGATGATCTCGCTGAAGGGAAACCTGGCATGACATGTGATGCCCCATGGACCGAGAAGCGGCGTCATGAGTACGCCGGCGCCCGCAACGCAGGCCGCGGAAACCGCGGCGGGGAACTTGTGCACTGTCCGCAGGTCTCACCATCTACAGCCGAGCGACGTGCACTTTGAGTTCAACGACGACAACGTCTGCCCAGACCCCAGTCCACGACGCTGATCAAAGCCACGGAACCGTCCGGTCGGCGGCAGGACGCAGTGTGTGATCTGTGCACCTCGGAGGGGTGAAGGAAGACATCTCTTCCGAAGAAGGGCGTCATGGCGCCCGTTCAGCTCGTTCTGCAACCCCTCGCCGGGGTCGTCGCCGACCCGACCGGCTCGCAGGCCGACCAACTCGCCCACGCCGTCCGCAACGCCGTCTCCGTCATCTCCGTCGTCTCGGACACCCCGGCCGCCGCGAACGCCGTGGGCACCGCTCGCGAGCTGCGCACCTTCAGAGCCCGGCCGCCCTGCCCGTCCCGGACCGCTGCGGGGCGGGCCCGGTCCACCGCCCGGGGGCCGGCGCCGAGCAGGGCCGCGAAGCAGTCTGGCCCGGCCACCGCGGTGACCGGGCCACACCGTGCGGCGTGCACGATCCCGACGGTGCGGTTCGGCGAGCCGGACCACCCCGCGCCCAGTCCTGACGTTCGGCGAGGGCCGGCTGTCGGCCTCCTGTGACGACCCACGGGCCGAGGGCGTGCGAGCATCTCGGCAGTGGCCGGGTTCTCTTCTCGCCGGCCAGCCGCAGGTCCGCCACCGCCGAGCGGACCCCGGCGGCCACCGTGCCGACCAGCGCTCGCAGGTCGGACCCGGGACCCCCAGGGCGAGGGCGCTCCGGGATACCGCCAGGGCGCGCCCGTCCAAGCCGCCCGCGCCGCGCCGGGCCTGCACGTCAACACGCTGCTCACCCCATCACTCAAAAGCAGCGACCCCACCCATTTCTGATGGAAAATACCCATCATAAATGGGTATGATGCCTCCATGACGTTGAGCACGTTGGAAACGCTGCGACTCACCATCGCCGCCATCAAGCAGCGCACCGGCGAGAGCCAGCGCCAGCTCGCCACCGCCCTCGGCCTAACCCAAGACAAGATCAGCCGCCGTCAGTCCGGCGCACAACCCTGGTCCCTGGACGAGATCGACGCGCTCGCCAACCACTGGGGCATGCGCCCACTCGACCTGCTCGCCGGCCCCACCCACGCCGCCCAGCACCTGACCTGGCCCCCCGGCACCACCGCCCCCACAGCAGCACCGCTGCCGGCACCCGCCACCACCTCCGCACCCATCCCCGCGAACCCGGTCACTACGCCCGCCCCCACAGCGCCACTCGCCCCGGCAGCCTCCAAGGCCTCGTCCGAAGCCATCACGGCCGCCGAGGCCAGCACCACCCCGCCCACCAAGCAACAGACCCCCGCCCCGGCCGCCCCCACCCCGGCAACCGACCAACGGCAGCCGCTCCTGCTGATTGAAACCGCCCCCGGGGACGTACTCGACGCCGATTACGACCGAGGCCCGGACGGCGAAATCCTCACCCACCCCGCCACACCGTGCGAGCAGTGCGAACGCCCGGTCACCCACCGCATCAGAGGCCGCGCGCTCCACCCCGGCGGCTGGTGCACCCCCGCCGCCGCTCCCCCGGCCACCGCGCCCGCCCAGGCAGCCCCGACCACCCCGACCCCCGCACCCGCAGGCCCGACCACCACCACCGACCAGACCCCGCTCGCCCCGAGTGACCAAAACACCCCGACCACCTCAGCTAGCCCGACCGCGATGCCCACCCCAGCCCGAACCGCCCCCACACCCGCCACACCCACCCAAACCGCCGACATCGCCAACCAGGACACCCAGCCCACCCCAGCCCGCACCAACTCCCCATCCGCTACGCCCGACCCGGTCACCACCTCAGCGCCGTCCACGAAGTTCCGCGAGTACGCCAGCACCGGCCGCGAGCTCGGCTACTACCTCGACACGATCACCTCGGCCGTCGAGCAGGCCCTGGAGGAACACGACGGCGACATCGAAGCCACGTCCGCAACGCTGGAGAAGAAAGCGATTCCGGCCGCGATGGCCCTCTTCGACGCGACCCGGGTCGGCGCCGCGTACGAGCACACCGCCTACCCGGAACGCCTGGAATTCCTCTCCAAGAAATCCCGGAACGGCGCCGACGAAATCTGGGAAGGACGCCACAAATGGGAGAACGCCCCGCTGACGGCCTCCCTCAAGGCGGGCGCCGACCCAGTGACGGTGGACGTCCTGGACACCAACGCCGCCTACTGCTCCGCCCTCAAGACCCACCTGCCGATCGGCGCCCTCCAGCACCGCCCCGACGGCGGCTGGGACCCCAAACGCTCCGGCATCTACCTGCTCCCCGCCCGCCCCGCCTGGGAACACCCGCACCTGCCCGACCCGATCGGCAACCGCCACGAAGCCGGCCCAGTACTCCTGGACGAAGCCACCATGCGCCTGCTGATCCGCTGCCACAAGCTCGGCCTGGCCGACGCCCCACACATCACCGAGGCCTGGACAAGCGGCGCCACCGAAGGAATGCTGGAGAAATTCCGACGCATCCTCACCATCGCCCGCGAGAACGCGATCCGCGACGGCGACCAGGTGACCGAGAAGTACATCAAGGCCATCTACGCAAAATTCGCATCGACCATCGGCGAATCCACCTACAACCGCGACATCCGCCGCCCCGACTGGATGCACATCATCCGCTCCCAGGCATTCGCGAACCTCTGGTACAAGTCCCAGCGCGCCCACAAAGCCGGACTGACGATTGTCGCGCTGCGCGGAACCGACGAACTCCACGTCACCGGCGGCGAATGGCGAAAGGCCAACGGCGGCGTATTCGAAGAAGGCCGCCTGACCACGCAACTGAAACTCAAAGACCAGTACACCCTGCCCCGCACCCGCACCCGGAGCACCTGAAAATGTCGACCGACGGATGGAAAAACTTCGGCCGCTACGGCGCCGACCGCGACCAGGGAAACGTCCACGGAAAAATCGCCCTCGGCCGCGCCCTCGAAGACGCCCTGGAACGCATGATCATCGAAGGCGGCATCAAGTCCCCACCGACCACCCGCCGCGGCCTCACCGCCCGCATGCGCTACCTGACGAGCCACAAGGGCGGCCCCGCCACCCTCGCCCAGGCCCTCGCCGACGCCGGCAGCACCGCCAACGCCGCCACCCTCCGGGCCTGGACCAAGGGCACCCGCACCCCCCGCCGCGTCAACATCGAAGCCATCGACACCGCCTACTGGACGCTGCGCGCCCGCAACGTCCTGAACAACCCCCAGATCTTCAAGGACCACCTGAACAACAGCGGCCGCGGCACCAAAGTGGAAATCCACCCCATCAACCAGCAGGTGGTAGACGAACCCCGCCGCCGAGACAACCTGCGCATCCGCCCCCTCCAGGTCCGCTACGTCTGGGACGACGCCGTCGACGCCCTCACCACCGGCGACGCCGACGCCCTGGACGGCATCTGGGACGACATCATCGCCGACCTCGACTCCGACTGGGGCGCCTACACCTACGTCTCCCACATCGGCCTCGGAGCCTGACCACCCGCCACCACACCTCGGCGCCACACCCACCCCACCGGGCGCGGCACCAACCCCATCCCCCAGCTCAGACCCCACACAGTGACGTCGGCGGCGGTCGTGGGTGTGGGGTCGGCCTGGTCCTGGTGGTGCTCGCTGCCGCGATGGTGCTGCGCCGGGCCGCCGACGGGGGCGAGGGGCGGGCGCTGTGTGGCCCAGTGCCCGCTCGTCGCTGTCCGGGCTCGCCCGCCCGCCCGCTGTGCTGCGCCGGGCCGCCGTCCGGGGCGGGTCGGTTTTTATGGGGGTTTTCCATGGGTTGGGGTGGCGGTTTCGGCAGGGTTTTCTGACGGGGGTTTTCTGATACGGGGTCGGGTGGTCGGGTTGGTGGTTGCAGCGGGATTTCACGTTACATCGTCAACGGTGTGGAGGGGCCTGCTCGGTGGGCATTCTCCGGGGGTATGTGGGCTGCGGCGGGATTTTCTGACGCGGTGTTTCTGATACGGCGTCGGGTGCATTGTTCGGACGTTCCCGGGTCGATCCTTAGACATATGGGTCTAGACCATTGTGAGAGGACTAGACCACTCACTGATTGTGTCGGTCATGGTGGGGAGAGGTTGCGCTGTTGGGCGTGTTGGCGACAGAATGCGATGGCGAGCGGGGAAGGCCGGCGGATCGGCGACCAGTTGACCAGGGGAAGCCGAGGCAGGACCCCCCCTCCTCCCAGTCAGCCCAGCGCACGGAGTGCGCCAAACCCCAACTGACCAGCAGAAATACCCGCCAAGGCTGACCAGGGACGGGCCCGTAGGGCCAGGCGCGGAGCGCCGGCCACCCACTCAGCAGCACTTCACCGCCAAGTCCAGGCCCCCGCAGACCCACGGCGCGGACGCGCCGAAACAGCACTTTCCGTAACTGCGCCCCGGAGGGGCGCCGCAACGCTCCGTCACGCTAGTGACGGCGCGTCATGTCTGCGGAGCAGACTCGTCGGCCTGGAGCCCCTTCTGGCCCTGGACCGCCACGAAGGTCACCTTCTGGCCCTCAACCAGGGACTTGAAGCCGCTTCCCTGGATCGCCC
>NZ_JBFBIR010000107.1:0-16079 GCF_040685715.1 Kitasatospora sp. NPDC088264 | reverse complement strand
CCGGGAGCTCGACGAACGGGCCAACCGGCTGGCCCGGCTGCTGATCGCGGCCGGCGCCGGGCCCGAGCGGTTCGTCGCGCTCGCGCTGCCCCGCAGCACGCGGGGCCCGCCCTCCGTCGTGTTCCGGCCGCCTCCCGCAGGTGACCTTCGGAGCATGCGCGAGGCGACGATCGGCGCCCTGAGCGGCGCCGTTCGGGGCTACCGGGGCGCCTGGGCGGCTCCGTAGCGTGGCGGGAAACGACCACCACACGAGACGGTCCGAAGGATCGTCCAGCCGAAGGGAGATGGCCCGATGGGGGGTGTGTCCGACAGGACCGGGGGCCCGACCGGTTCCGCCGGTGCGGCGGGTGCCGACGCCGGCCCGCGCACGGCGGTGCTGGCCGCCGCGAGTCACCGGAGCCCCGGCGCGGAGCAGCCGAGGTCCCCGTACCGCGCGATGTCGGACGCCGAGCGGTCCGCGCTCTGGCGCCAGCGGCTGCACGAGGCCGAGGCGGGCCTGACGCGGTACCTGGTGTCGCGTGGGAACGGGCTGCACCTGACCGACTGGTTCGTGCTGCAGTCCGAGCTCTTCGCCGACCTCCCCGCGCCGGACGCCCCGGCCCCGGAGTGGCAGCGGGTGTTCTTCCGCGACCAGGCGCTGATGGAACGTTTCCTCGTGCGCCGCTACGGCGAGGAGGGGCTGGGGGACTGGGCCCGGTCCAATGCCGAGGTGCACCGCGAGGTCGAACCCGACCACGGCCGGGGCGCCGCCGACCCGATCCACCGGATCGCCCGGCAGGCCGAACTGTACGGCTCGGAGTACGAGTTCGACGACGAGGAGCCGCCCGGCGCCGAGCACGCGGCGCTCACCATCACGCACTGCGCGATCTGGGACTACCGCGAGAAGGCCCGCCGCTCGGGCGTCCAGCTGACCCTCGCCTCGCCCTGCACCTACTGCACCGAGGCGCTGTCCGCCAACATCCGCGCCAAGGGCTACCGGCCCGCGCACCGCCTGACCAACGGCCCGACCGGCCACGGCTGCCGCTGGGAGTCGAGCGCCGCGGCCGGGCCCGCCGCCAACGACGAACCGGGGGAGTCCTGAGATGTGCGGTGTCACCGGCTGGATCGACTGGGACACCGACCTGCGCCACCAGGCGCGGACGGTCCGGGAGATGACCGCCACCCTGGCCTGCCGCGGCCCGGACGCGGACGGCGTCTGGCTCTCCCGGCACGCCGCGTTCGGCCACCGCCGGCTGTCCGTGATCGACCTGGACGGCGGGGTCCAGCCGCTCGCCGACCGCCCGGGGCCCGACGCCGGCGCCGTGCTCTGCTACAACGGGGAGCTCTACAACCACCGCGAGCTGCGCGCGCAACTGGAGGCCTTCGGGCACGTCTTCCGGACCCGCTCGGACACCGAGGTGGTCCTGCGGGCCCACCTCCAGTGGGGCAAGGACGCGCCGACCAGGTTCAACGGCATCTTCGCCTACGCCCTGTGGGACGCCGCGCGCGAGGAACTGCTGCTGGTCCGCGACCACCTCGGCATCAAGCCGCTGTACTGGCACGCCCACGCCACCGGGGTGCTGTTCGGCTCCGAGCCCAAGGCGGTGCTCGCGAACCCGCTGTTCCGCGCCGAACTGGACGCCGAGGGCATCGCCGAGCTGTTCGCGCTGCCCGCCGCGCCGAGCGCCGGCCACGGGCTGTTCCGCGGGCTGCACGAAGTCCGGCCCGGCCACCTGGTGGTCGTCGGCCGCGGCGCCACCCGCGAACTCCGCTACTGGCGGCTGGAGTCGGCCGAGCACCGGGACGACGCCGCGACCACCCGCGGCACCGTCCGGGACCTGCTCGCCGACGCCGTCGAACGGCAGCTGATCAGCGACGTGCCGCTGTGCACCCTGCTCTCCGGCGGCGTCGACTCCAGCGCCGTCACCGCGCTGGCCGCGGCCGCCCGCGAGCGGGCCGGCCACGGGAAGATCGCCAGCTTCTCGGTGGACTTCCCCGGCAGCACCGACCGCACCCCGGACGCCTGGCGGACCACCCTCGACGCCCCGTACGTGCAGGCCGCCGCCGAGCACATCGGCACCCTGCACACCACCGTCCTGGTGCCCGACGACGACCTGCTGGACGCCCGCGACGCCGTCCTGCGCGCCCGGGACCGGCCCGGCTGGGGCGAGATGGACGCCTCGCTGCACCTGCTCTTCCGCGAGGTGCGGCGGCGCTCCACGGTCGCGCTCTCCGGCGAGGCCGCGGACGAGATCTTCGGCGGCTACCCGTACTTCCACGACGCGCAGGCCGTCGCCGCGCCCACCTTCCCGTGGCTGCACGGCAAGGCCACGCCGGCGGACCTGCTGCGCCCGGACGTCCGGGCCGAGGTGCGACCCGAGGAGTACACCGCCGCCGCCTACCACCGCTCGCTCGGCGAGGTGTCGCGCCTGCCCGGCGAGTCGGCCGCCGACGCGCGGATCCGCGAGGTCTTCCACCTCGCGCTCACCCGCTGGCTCCCCCCGCTGCTGGACCGGGTGGACCGGGTGTCGATGTCGGTCGGCCTGGAGGTGCGGGTGCCGTTCTGCGACCACCGCCTGGTGGAGTACCTCTGGAACGTCCCGTGGGCGCTCAAGGCGCCGGACGGGCGGGCCAAGGGCCTGTTCCGCGACGCCGTCCGGGACCTCCTCCCGCCGCAGGTCACCGACCGGCCCAAGAGCGGCTACCCGTCCACCCCGGCCGTCCACTACACCGAGGTGCTCACCGCCCGGGCGCACGAGCTGCTGGCCGACCCGAACGCGCCGGTCTTCGAGCTGGTGGACCGCGAGCCGGTCCGCCGGCTGCTCGCCGAGGGCCGCCCGCTGCCCAGCCCGCGCACCGCGCCGAACCCGGTCGGCGGCCTCGACCACCTGGTCCAGGTCGACGAGTGGCTGCGCGCCTACCGGGTGGGGCTGCGATGAGCGGCCCCGCGGCGGCCGTGACCACGGCGAAGGCCACCGAGGAGGCCTTCCGGGCCGCCTCCCGCGGCTGGACCACCGGGGTCGCGGTGGTCACCACCCGCGCGGACGAGGAGGTCTTCGCCAAGACGGTCTCCTCCTTCAGCACCCTCTCCCTCGACCCGCTGCTGGTCACCGTCGCGGTCAGCCGCCACAGCCCGCTCGTGGCCGCGGCCCGCGCCGCCGGACGGTTCGGCCTCTCGGTCCTGACGGACGGCCAGTCGGCGGTGGCCCGGCGCTTCGCCACACCCGGGGCCGGGCGCGCGCTCGGCGGCTTCACCGCGGTGCCGATGCGGACGGCGGTCACCGGTGCCCCGCTCGTCGACGACGCCCTGGCCTGGTTCGACTGCCGGTTGCACGGCACCCTGCCCGGCGGCGACCACACCATCCTGGTCGGCCGGGTCGCCGCCGCGGACCGCGGCGACGGCGACCCGCTGCTCTACCACGACGGCCGGTACCGCGTGATCGACCCGAAACCCTTGAACCCTTGAACCCTTGACATCAAACGGAGTTGGCGCATGACACTGCTGGGCACCATCACCGGTCGCGGCGCACCCGCCACCGCCCGCGGCCTGCTGACCGGCGACCGGTACCGGGCCGAACTGGACGACGGCCGCGAGCTCTACCTCGACGGCAAGCGCATCGCGAACCCCGCCGAGCACCCCGCGTTCCGCCCGGCCGTGGACGAACTGGCCCGCCTGATCGACCTCCAGCACGACCCGGCCCACCGCGACCTGCTCACCTGGGAGGACCCGGACAGCGGCCTGCGGCTCGCCCGCGCCTACCAGCCCCCGCGCACCCTGGAGGACCTGCGGCTCCAGCGCCGCAGCGCCGAGCTGTGGCACGCCGAGGCACTGGGGCAGCAGGGCCGCTCACCCGCCTTCATGGCCTCGATCGCCGTCGGCGTCTACGACTTCCGGCACCAGCTGGCCGGGGCCGACCCGCGCTTCGGCGCCAACGCCGAGGCGTGGTACCGGCACTGTGCGAGCAACGACCTGGTCCTCTCGCACGCCCTCGGCGACCCGCAGATCGACCGCTCCGCCAACCCGCTCGACGACCCGGACCTCGCCCTGCGCGTCGTGGAGGAGAACGACCGGGGCATCGTGGTGCGCGGCGCCAAGCAGCTCACCACGCTCGCCCCGATCGCCCACGAGGTGCTGGTCTACCTCTCGGCGTCGTTCACCGAGGGCCGCGGCGAGCAGTTCGTGACCTGGTTCGCCCTGCCGCTCAACACCCCCGGCCTGATCACCCTCGCCCGCGAACCGCTCGGCAGCGCCTCTTGGGGGCACGCCCACCCGCTCGGCGCGCGGTTCGACGAGCAGGACGCGATGCTCTTCTTCGACGACGTCCTGGTGCCCTGGGACCGCGTCTTCCTGCTGCGCGACGCGAACCTGGCGCGCACCGGCCTCGGCCGGATCAACGCCTGGAGCGCCTACGTCGGCCACATCCGCTACCGCGAGCGGCTGCGGACCCTGCTGGCCAGTGCCACCCTGGTCGCCGAGTCGATCGGCGTGGACGGCTTCCGCAACATCCAGGAGGACCTGGGCCGCCTCGCCGGGTACGCCGAACTGACCGAGTACTTCCTCGACGCCGCCGAGGCGCGCGGCGGCCTCACCGACGGCGGCCTGTTCGCCCCCGGCGACACGGCGGCCTCCCGGGTCTGGTCGGCCGAGGTGGCCGGCAGCGCGGTCGAGATCGTCCGCAGGATCGGCGCCTCCGGGCTGCTCATCCAGCCCACCGCCGGGGACCTCGCCAACCCCCGGCTGCGCCCGCACCTGGACCGCTACATGCGCGGCCGGGACATCGACGCCGAACGCAAGGCCCGGCTCTTCCGGATCGCCTGGGAGCTGACCGGCGACGGCTTCGGCCAGCGCCAGGACCTCTACGAGTACGTGCACCGGGGCGACCTGGCCCGCAACCGGATCAACCTCTTCAAGCGCTACGACCAGAGCGCCGCCCGCGAACGGCTGCTGCACCTGGTCGACCAGGGCGTCGCGGAGCAGCCCGCCGCCGCACAGCCGTCCGCCGCACAGCCGCCGACCGAGCAGCCGTCCACCGAACAGCCGTCCACCGTGGAGGAGAACCAGCCGTGAGCACGTCCGCCGTCGAGATCCAGGCCCGTACCCTCGCGGGGTACGCCGACGCCAGCCGGCTGCGCCAGGTCCAGGACCGGGACTGGGTGCTCGACCAGGTCACCGGAGCCCCCGAGTCCCTGATCGACCTCGGCAGCGGGATCGGCCAGCTGCTCCAGGAAGCCCTGGAGCGCTTCCCCTCCCTGCGGCGCGCCGTCGGCCTGGAACGCTCCGAGCACCGCATCGCCGAGGCCGCCGCCCGGCTCCAGCCCTACGGCGAGCGGGTCGCCCTGCACCGGGCCGACCTCACCGTGCCCGAGCCGCTGCCGTTCCGGGCCGACGTGATCACCCAGACCTCGGTGCTGCACTGGCTGTACCCGGACGAGGAACGGATCTTCGCCTGGGCCGCCGCCCACCTCGCCCCCGGCGGTCGCTTCCTGCTCACCACCTACCACCCGGCCCGGGACGAGCGCGGCCTCGGCGGTGAGGACGAGCTGGTCCGCGAGGCCCTGGTTGCCCTCGGCACCCCGTACGACGAGGTGCCCGGCGTCCTGGAGCGCGCCGGGGTGCTGCCGATCGCGACCCGGACCAGGACCGTCGACGAGCTCGCGGCGGTGGTGGGCCCGCACCTCGCGGTGGCCGGCCACCTGGAGCGCGACGCCGTGGTCACCGTCGACGGCGCCGCCCAGTACGAGCACTTCCACGCCGCCACCTTCGGCGACTACTACAGCCGTGCGGTGCCGGCGCAGCAGCGGCCCGCCTTCTTCCGCGCGGTCGGCGAGAGCGCCTGGCGTCGGCAGCAGGAGCGCGGCCACGTCAGCCACATGCCCGTCCGGCTGTGGCAGCTGACGTCTCGTTAACAACATGTGTAGCCCGCCGCTCACCCCTGGGGTGGGCGGCGGGCTGCGTCTACGCTGGTGGCAGCCCACACCCCCCGCATTCGACGGCACCGACCAGGGCCGAGGAGCCAACCGTGTCAACTCCCCCCGCAGGCAGGGAACTCGGCGCCTTCCTGCGCGCCCATCGTGAGCTCCTCAAGCCCTCCGACGTCGGCCTCACCGCCACCACCCGGCGCCGCACCCCCGGTCTGCGCCGCGAGGAGGTCGCCTCCCTCTCCGGCGTCGGCCTGGCCTGGTACACCTGGGTCGAGCAGGGGCGGGTCACCGCCTCCCGGCAGGTGCTGGAGGCGATCGCCCGGGTGCTGCGGCTGGACGCGGCCGGGCTGCGGCACGCCATGCGCCTGGCCGGCTACCACGAGCCGACGGCGGCCGCCGCCTCGGAGGACGGCGCCGACCGGCTCGCCGAGGCCATCCGGCCGGTCCTGGACTCCTGGCCCACCAGCCCGGCCGTCCTGCTCGACCGGCACTTCGACCTGCTCGGCTGGAACGCAGCCTGGGTCGCGCTCTGGGGCTCGCCCGAGTTCGTCCCCGCGGACCGGCGCAACCTGATGTGGGTGATGGCCGCCGACCACCGGGTGCGGGCCGTGTTCCGCGACTGGGAGCCGCTCGCGATGAACGTCTTCCAGCAGTTCCGGGCGCAGGCCGGTCCCGCCCTGGCCGACCCCCGCACCGGCGAGGTCTACCGGCACCTGGACGAGGACGCGCCCGAGTTCCGGCACTGGTGGGGCTGCCACTCGGTGGCGGAGCTGACCGTCCGCACCGTCACCGTCGAGCCGGCCGGGCTCGGCCCGGTCCGGCTGACGCTGTCGTCCTTCCACCCGGTGGACGACCCGACCGCGACGGTGCTGCTGTTCACCCCGCACGGCGCCGCCGACCGGGCGCGGATGACCGAACTGGTCGATCATCCGTTGCGCGCGGTCGGCGGCGTGGAGGGGGAGCGCCGGGTCGGCTGAGCCGCCGGTCGCCGGTCCCCCGGGGCGGCCCGGCCGTTCCGGCGGGGCCTCAGGTGCCCGATGCGGTGGACCGGCGCAGGCCGAGGCTGACCGCCAGCGCGCCCAGGGCGGCCACCAGCGCGAGCCCGGTGCCGATCAGCAGGGTGCCGTCCGCGACGTTGCCGAACGTGCCGATCGCCCAGGCGCCGAGGCCGGTGCCCGCGTACATGGTCGAGGTCAGCCACGCGCTGGAGGTCGCCCGCAGCTCCGGGGCGATGGTGCCGGCCAGCGTCTGCTGGTCCGTCACGAAGCCTCCGGAGGCCAGGAACCACACCACCACGCCGGCCAGGGCGAGGACCAGGCCGGGCCCCTTGGCCGCCAGCGCGACGCCCGCCGCCAGCAGCACGCCCCACAGCGGCAGCAGCGGCAGGTCGGAGCGCCCGGCGGTCCTGGCCCGGTCCCCGAGCCGGCCGCCCAGCAGCGAGCCGACCAGGCTGCCCGCACCGACCAGCACGCCCACCAGGCCCAGGGCCTGCACCGACAGGTCGAAGCGCTGCACCAGCACCGCGCCGAGGAAGGTGTAGGCGCCCAGGTTGGCCGTGTTGAACACCGTGTTGACCAGCAGGGCGCGGCGCAGCGTCGGGTCGGCCCAGCCCGCCAGGATCGCCCGGACCGCCCCCACCTGTGGCGCGGCCGCCTGCGCCGAACGACGCTGGACCTGGCTCAGCAGCAGCGGCACGGCCGCCGCGGTGCCGATGGTCAGCGCCCAGAACGCCGACCGCCAGCCGGCCAGCCCGGCGAGGAAGCCGCCGAGCGGCACGCCGATCACCTGGCCGCAGGAGAACAGCGCCATGCCCAGGCCGAGGGCCCGGCCGCGCACCGCCTCCGGCGCGGTCTCGGCGATGTGCGCCCAGATCGCCGGCCCGGCCGCCGCCGCCGCCAGCCCGGCCACCGCGCGGGAGACGACCAGCAGCGTCAGCCCGGTGGAGAGGGCGGCCGCCGCGTTGGACACGACGAACAGCACGGTGCCCGCCACCAGGGTGCGGCGGCGGCCGAACCGGTCGCTCAGCAGCCCGAGGAAGGGCGCCGCGACGGCGTACACCAGCACGTAGGCGGTGACGCTGGAGGCGGCGGCCGCCTCGGTGGTGTGCACCGAGTCCGCGATGGTCGGCAGCAGCGGCGACACCAGGAAGGTCTCCGTGCCGAACAGGAACAGCAGGAGGAACACTCCCGCGTAGCGCCACCGTTCGAAGGCCTGGGCCGGCGCCAGGGGCGGGACGTCCTCGGCCTGTTCGGGTCGGGGCGGGTCGGAGATGCTGCTCACAGCGATCACCACCTTGTCGTGCGAGGGAGCGGCCGGGCCTTCGGACGGCAGGCGCGAGCGGCCGCGACGGGAGGGCAGGAGTCCGATGCGGCCATCCTGCGGACGGCCCTCGCGGCCAGCCAGACAGGCGGTCATCCTGTGACCCCAGGTCACAGGCTGCCGCCCTGGCCCGGCCGGTGACGCGGTCGGTGACGCGGCCTGTCGGTGGCCTGTCGGTGGCCTGTCGGTGGCCTGTCGGCGGTCCGGCGGTCGCTCGTCGGTCGTGTCAGCGTCCTGTGAGCGACCTGTCGGCCGCCGTGGCGAGACTGGCGGCACGACATCGACTCACGGGAGGTCCACTATGTCGAGCACCATGTCGAACAGCACCCGACCGCACCACTCGCGCACGACCTCGGTCCTGATCTCCGGGGCGGGGATCGCCGGCACCGCCCTCGCCTACTGGCTGGAGCGCTACGGCTTCCACGTCACGGTCGTCGAGCGCGCCCCGGAACTCCGGGGCGGCGGACAGGCGGTGGACGTGCGGGGCAACGCGCTGGAGATCATCGAGCGGATGGGCCTCCTGGAGGAGGTCCGGGCCCGCAGGACCGGACTGCGCGGCATGTCCCTGGTCGACGCGGACGGCCGCGAGCTCAAGCGCACCACCGAGTGGACGGCCACCGGGGGCGCCGTGGACGGCCCGGACGTGGAGATCCTGCGCGACGAACTGGCCGCCCTGCTGGCGGGGGCGGCCCGGCCCGGCGTCCGGTACCGGTTCGGCGAGTCGATCGACACCCTCGTGCAGCACGAGGAGGGCGTCCAGGTCCGCTTCACCAGCGGCGACGAGCAGTCCTTCGACCTCGTCGTGGGCGCCGACGGCCTGCACTCGAACACCCGCCGCCTGGTCTTCGGCCCCGAGGCCGACTACCTGCACCCGACCAGCATCTACATCGCCGGCTGGAGCGCCCCCAACCACCTCGGCCTCGACCACTGGGAGGTCATCCACCAGCCCAACGGCCAGGCCGCCTGGGGCTGCATGGCGATGACCGTCCGGGACAACAGCGAGCTGCGCGTCTTCGCCGTCTTCACGTCCGACGAGCCGGTCGGGGACCTGCTGCCGCGCGACCTCGCGGAGCAGCGGCGGCTGGTGGCCGAGCGCTGCGCCGGGATGCGCTGGGAGGTGCCGCAGTTCCTCAAGTCCCTGGGGGAGGGGGACGCCTTCCACTACGACGTGGTCGCGCAGATCCGGATGGACCGCTGGTCGCAGGGCCGGGTCGCCCTGCTCGGCGACGCCGGGTACTGCTGCTCCCCGGCCACCGGCCAGGGCACCAGCGTGGCCCTGACCGCCGCCTATGTGCTGGCCGGGGAACTGCACGCGGCCGACGGCGACCACGAGGCCGCCTACCAGGCCTACGAGCAGCGGCTGCGCGGCCATGTGGCGGCCAATCAGGCCATCCTCGACCACACCAAGGGCCGGTTCGAGACCACGGAGGTCGACTCCGAGGGGGTCGAGGGCTTCGACCGGCCCGGCCCCGAGCTGGGCGAGGCCTTCCGCGCGGCCACGGTCTTCGACCTGGCCGAGTACTGACCGACCCCGCCGCCCCCGCCGACCCCGCCGCCCCGCAGGTCGGCCACGGGTGGTCGCGATCACCAGGCAAGTGAGGTTAGGCTAACCAAACTTGATGGACGGTCGAGGGTGAGGGCGGTGCCGGGGATGCACAGTCAGGGTGAGCCGGGGCGGGCGCGGACACGGGACGGCCGGGAGCTGTTCTACATGCGGCGGCCGGGGCCCGGCGGCGAGGGCATGCCGACGGTCGTGCTGGAGGGCGGGCTCGCCTCCAGCCGCTCGTACTGGGCGCCGGTGCAGCTCAGGCTGGACGGGGTCGCGGCGACGGTGGCGTACGACCGCAGCGGGCTCGGCCGCAGCGCGCCGGATCCGGCGCCGCGCCCGCTGCGCCGCCTCGCCGAGGACCTCGACGACCTGCTCGACCACCTCGGCGGCCTCGGCCACGGGCCGTTCGTCCTGGTCGGGCACAGCTGGGGCGGGCCGATCGTCCGGATCGCCGCCGCGGCCCGCCCCGAGCGGATCGCGGGCCTGGTGCTGGCCGACCCGACGGACGAGTCCTGCGACCTGGTGTTCGCGCCCTCGGTGCGCCGCCAGGAGCGGATCGGGCAGGCGGTCAGCATGCTGCTGGCCCGCACCGGCCTGCTGGCCCGGGCCTTCCGCCCGATGCTCGACGCCCTGCCGGCGGACGCCGCGGCCGAGATGCGCGAGGAGGGCTTCACCGTCTCCACCATCCGCACGAGGGGCGCCGAACTCGCCTCCGTCGTCGCGGACTTGACCGCCCTGAAGGAGAACCCGCCGGCCCTCGGCGGCATCCCGCTCACGGTGGTCTCGGCCGTGCGGACCTCCACCGGCATGGGCCCGAAGGTCCGGGAAGCCGTGAACGCCTCCCATGCTTACCGCGTCGGTCGGGCCGAGGTCGGCCGCCACGTGCTGGCGGCCGACGCCGACCACCTGGTGCCGACCAGCGACCCCGACGCCCTGGCGCGGGAGATCCGCCGGATCGTCGAAGGTATCTCAGCTGTCTAGGACTTGATGGCTCGTCAGTTCTTGATGATCTCCAGGCTGGCGACAGTGCCCGGAACGCCGCCGGGGTAGGTGTTGCCGCCGAGGTAGAAGGTGTGGCCGTCCGAGCCCTGGCCGGGGCCCGGGCGGGCCGGGGCGTCAGCGGCGCAGGGCGCCGTACCGGGAGGCGTAGGTCGTCAGGCCGTCCGCCGTGGCCCCGGCCCAGCCCACGTATCCGTCGGGGCGGATGAGGAACACGCCGGTGCCGTAGGCCTCGTAGTCCGGGATGCGGACCACCGGGCAGGCGGTCTGCGGGAGCGGGGACTCGGTCCCGACCGCCAGCAGGGTCCAGTGCGGTCCGCGGAAGGCGTCGAAGAGCCGGACGCCACCCCGGCGCCCGTCCGGTGCGCGGTCCCCGGCCCGCAGGGCGCCCTCCGGCAGGGCTGGGCGGGTCTCCTCGGCCAGCGACGACTCCCGGTAGCCGAGGCCGAGTTGCTGGGTCGCCCGGCCCCGGCGGGCCTCGCCGTGGTGGACCCGGGTCGACAGGTCCAGCATCGCCGCCGCAGTGGGGCGGCGCTCCTCCTCGTAGGTGTCGAGCAGGGCGTCCGGGGCCGCGCCGCCGAGCACGGCGGCCAGCTTCCAGCCCAGGTTGTAGGCGTCCTGGACGCTGGTGTTGAGGCCCTGCCCGCCGGCGGGGGAGTGTACGTGCGCCGCGTCGCCCGCGAGGAACACCCGGCCCGCGCGGAAGCGGTCCGCCAGGGCCGCCCGCGGCCGGAACTCGGAGGCCCAGCGCACTCCGGTGACCTGTTCGGCGGTCAGGTGCGAGCGGGCGGCGACCACGTCGCGGATGCCGTCCAGGGACGCGTCGACGGTCGTGTCCTGCGGGTACTGCGCCACGAGCTGGAACTCGTCCGTGCCGGGCAGCGGGCACAGGGCCAGCAGGCCGCCGAGCGGTCCGCGCCCGGCGGCGCCGTCGCTGGGCGGGAAGACGTGCCAGTGGTCGCGGTCGAGGCCGGTGACCAGGACGTCCGCGACCAGCATCGGGTCCGGGTCGACGACCTGCCCGGTCATGCCGATGCCGAGCAGCCTGCGGACCGCCGACCGTCCGCCGTCGGCGGCGACCGCGTACCGCGCCCGGACCGGGGCGCCGGTGGCGAACTCGGCGGTGACGCCGTCCGCGTCCTGGGCCAGGCCCACCAGTTCGCGTCCGAAGGCGACCGAACCGCCGAGGGCGCGCAGCCGGTCGTGCAGCACCTGCTGGGTCCGCCACTGCGGCAGCATCAGCGTCTCGGTGTGGGGCTCGGCCTCGGAGGGCTCGGTCGGTTCGTACATGCGGCGTTCGTCCTGCGGCTCGCCGTCGCGCCAGAACAGGTTCGGCGGGTAGTGCCCGGAGGCGGCGCGGATGTCGGCCAGTACCCCGAGGTCGTCCAGGACCTCCAGGGTGCGGGGCTGGAGGCCCTTGCCGCGGGAGCCGGGGAAGAGCCCGCTCTCGCGTTCGACGAGCAGTGCGGTGATGCCGTGCCGGGCGAGGTCGACGGCGAGGGCGAGGCCGGTCGGTCCGGCTCCGACGATCAGGACGTCGGTGTGCGGGTCGGTGGCGCGGGTGGCCATGAGCATCTCCTTAACGTTGTTAAGTGGTCGCTGCTGGAAGACTGCACTTAACGTCGTTAAGCTGTCAACCGTGACGCCGCAGAGAACCCCGAAGCTCGACCGCCGGACGGTCGTCGACACCGCACTGACACTCCTGAACGAGGTGGGCCTGGACGGCCTCACCCTGCGCGCCATCGCCGCCGCGCTGGAGGTCAAGGCACCGGCGCTGTACTGGCACTTCAAGGACAAGCAGGCGCTGCTCGACGAGATGGCGACCGAGATGATGCGGCGCGCGGCCGCCGGTCCGTCCCGGATCCCCCCGGCGGCGGACTGGCGGGAGGCCTACCTGGCGACGATGCGGGGGCTGCGGGCCGAACTGCTCCGCTACCGCGACGGGGCCAGGGTCTACAGCGGAGCCCGGTTCACCGACACCTCGTACGCGGCGGGGCTCGAAGCCGGGCTGCTCCTGCTCGCGGGGGCGGGCTTCACCCCGCAGGCGGCGGCCCGCGCCTGGTACACGGCGTACAGCTACACGATCGGCTACGTCATCGAGGAGCAGGCCATGGGCCCCAACCCCTTCGACGGCGAGGAGGGCTACGACCTGGACGCCCGGGCCGAGCGGCTGGCCGCCCACCCGCTCGCCGCCGAAGCCGGCCGGGTGATGTTCCAGGGCTTCGACCAGGGCTTCGAGCAGGGCCTGGTGGCGGTCCTGGCCGGCGTCGAGGCGACGCTGCTCGTGCGGTAGCCGTACGGACCGCGGGGGTCGGCGGCCGGGCCCGGGATCAGGAGGCCGGGGCCGGGATCAGGGGGCGTCCGGCGCTTGCGCCGCGCAGGCGGCCAGGGCGGCCAGGCGGTCCACCTCGACCCATTCGTCGAGGTGGAGGCCGATCAGGTGGTGGCCCCGGCTCCACGGGTGGTCCGCGGCGGGAGGGGAGGGCGGCGGCGTGGGGGAGTCGGCGTGGTGGAGGTACCAGGAGCTGAGGCGTTCCAGGGCGGCGCGGCGCTCGGCGGTACCGGTCTCGGCGGTGCAGCGTTCGGCGGCGTAGAGGCGCAGGAGGTCGTTGAGCCGGTAGCGGTGGCGGTCCTCGTGGGTGAGCAGGTGGGCGGTGGCCAGGTGGTCGAGGACGGGCCGGACGGCGGCGGTGGGGGTGTCGGTCAGGGCGGCTGCCGCGCCGGAGCTGACGCCGACGGCCGGGGCCAGGGCGAGCAGCCGGAGCAGGGATCGGGCCTCGGCGGGGAGCGAGCGGTAGGAGAGGTCGAAGGCGGCGCGGACCGCCGAGGTGGCGTCACCGTCGATCTGTAGGGCGCTCAACCGGTGTTCCGCGTCGAGGAGTTCGGCGGCGTGGTCGGCGAGGCTGCGGCCCGGGAAGGCGGCGAGGCGGCTCGCGGTGATGGCCAGGGCGAGGGGCAGTCGGCCGCAGGCGGCGGTGAGTTCGGCCGCGGCGTGCGGCTCGGCGCGGGTGCGGTGCTCGCCGGCGATGCGGGCCAGGAGGCGGAGGGCCTGATGGGCGGGCAGGACATCGAGCACCAGGGGGCGGGCGCCGTTGCGGGCGGTCAGGCCGTCGAGTCGGGTGCGGCTGGTGACCACCGTGCGGCAGTCCGGGGCACCCGGCAGCAGCGGGCGGACCTGTTCGGCGTCGCGGGCGTTGTCGAGGACCACGAGCAGTCGGCGGTCGGCCAGCAGGGAGCGGTAGAGCGCGGCCGCCTCGTCCGGCGCTGCGGGGATCCGGTCGCCGGGCACGCCGAGGGCGCGCAGGAAGCGGGCGAGGACGGTGTGCGGGTCGAGGGGCGCGGCGACGGAGTAGCCGTGCAGGTCGGCGTAGAGCTGGCCGTCCGGGAACCGGTCCCGGGCGCGGTGGGCCCAGTCGACGGCCAGGGTGGTCTTGCCGACCCCGGCCGGGCCCGAGAGCGCGCACACGGGGACGGCTGCGCCGGTGGCACCGGTCGCGGGCGTCGTGAGCAGCGAGTCCAGGACGCGAAGCTCCGTGCCGCGTCCGACGAAGGTGGGAAGTGCGGGCGGGAGTTGGGCGGGCGGCGGCGCCTCCACCGGGGGTGCGGCCGCTGGGGGTGCCGCCATGGGGGGTGCGGCCACGGGGGGTGTGGCCACCGGGGCCGCTGCGGTCGGCGCCGCCTCGGGGCGGACCGGTTCGGTGGCCAGTAGTTCCAGGTGCAGCGCCCGCAGCTCCGGCCCGGGGTCGAGCCCGAGTTCGTCGGCCAGCCGCTCGGCGAACCGGCGGTAGGCGGTGAGCCCCTCGGGCGCGCGCCCGGAACCGTGCAGTGCGCGCATCAGCTGTCCGGTGAAGCGTTCCCGGAGCGGGTGGTCGACCACCAGCGCGGTCAGCTCGGGGACGGCCGCGCGGTGCCGGCCGAGGGCGAGCTCCAGATCGAGGCATTCCTCCCAGGCGGTCAGTCGCAGTTCGTCCAGCGCGACCGCGCCCGGGGCGTCCGCGTCCACGGCGAGTCCGTCCAGTGCGGGGCCGCGCCACAGGGCGAGCGCTTCGCGGAGCCCGTCGACCGCCGCCGGGGATCGTCCGGCGGCGGCCTCGCGGCGGGCGAGGGCGAGTCGGTCGGTGAAGGCGCGGGCGTCCAGGCGGTGGCCGGTGAGCGTGATGCGGTAGCCGCGGCCGTCGGTCAGCAGCACCGGCGGTGCGTCCGGGTCGGCTTCGGCGAAGCGGCGCCGCAACACCCCGGCGAGGTTGCGGACCTGGCGGGTGGCGGTGGCCGGTGGCCGCTCGTCCCAGACGGCGTCGACCAGACGGGCGACGGGAACGGAGATGTCCGCGTTGAGCAGCAGGGCGGCGAGCAGTCGCTCCTGCCGGGAGCCTTCGGAGGGGACGCGCCTCCCGTCGCCGGTCCACACCTCCAGCGAGCCGAGGATCCTGAACTCCAAGTGTCCCTCCCTGGGATCCGCGGGCCGGGCCGGACCGTCGCTGCGCGTGGATGGGCACGGGCGGTGATGGATCAATGACCAGATCATGCCAGTTGTGTGCGTCCGGTTGAGACCTTTGCTGTGCACCGGCCGAAACGAGCCGGTCGCCTGACGAGACGCCTCGAACCAGGAGCAGTTGATGAACCGTCTGAAGAAGGTCGTCGCCACCGCGACCGCCGTCGCCGCAGCCGCCCTGATCCCGCTGTCCGCGGCCCCGGCCGAGGCCGCCACCGGACCGGGCACCCACCTGGGGATGACCTGGTCCGTCGTCGCCTACGGCCCGGAGGGCACTGTCCAGGTCGGCGGCCCCGGGGGCAGCCCGAGCAACGCCTACAACGGCGACACCGCGCCGTCGGTCTCGCTGCCCGTGCTCTGCCTCAACGTCGACGGCAGCCCGGCCCCGTCCGGGATCAGCATCGGCTTCTACAACGGTTGGGCACAGGGCACCGTCGCCCTCAGCCAGCCGGTCAAGGGCGCCCGGCTCAACAGCCGGGCCGCGGCGGACAGCCTCTGCCAGGCCTCCTTCGGGGCCGGCTGGCGCGAGGCCGAGTTCCACGACGGCCACTTCGGGTCCGACCTGGCGCAGACCGGTGGCTGGACCTTCTGGGCCTACGGCAACATCCCCAACAACACGCGGTTCTGGACGGCCATCAACGACCAGGCGGCCAACCCCTGGAACTGACCGGCGCCTGGAACCTCCGGGACTGCCGGCAGAAGGGCGGCGGCCTGCACCACGTGGCAAACAATATGGTCGACGCAGGCCAGAGGGCTCGTAGCCTCTCGATGCGCCCGCATCCCGAAATATCGACTCCTGGCTGCAGGTGCGAGTCGGGT
>NZ_JBFBIR010000106.1:15648-16302 GCF_040685715.1 Kitasatospora sp. NPDC088264 | reverse complement strand
GGTTACATTCCGAACCCGGAAGCTAAGCCTTACAGCGCCGATGGTACTGCAGGGGGGACCCTGTGGGAGAGTAGGACGCCGCCGAACAATTATTCAAGGCCGCGGCCCCAGCGACTCGCTGGGGCCGCGGCCTTTTTGTGTTTTGCGAACGAGTAGTACCCCGGCAGGCCGGGACCTTCGCCCAGGCGGAGTGTTCCGGGATGTCGGACAATGGAGATGGTGCGCGGCCAGGAGGCCGGCGCCGAAACCGCGTGACGGCAGCGGAGTTGCTCAGTCCGCGGTGGAGCTGAAGCAGCAGAAGGAGTCACCACGATGTCGAACCAGCCCCAGGACCGTCCCGAGCGTCGATCGGACGACGGCCGAGGCTACGAGCCCCGGTCCCGTGGGGGCTGGTCGAACGACCGTGGCGGCGCCCGTCGGGACGACCGTCAGGGCGGCGGCGGCTTCCGCCGTGACGACCGCCCCTCGGGTGGTGGTTTCAACCGTGACGACCGTCCGCGTCGTGACGACCGTCCGTCCGGTGGCGGCTTCAACCGTGACCGTGGCGATCGCCCGTCGGGTGGTTTCAACCGCGATGACCGTGGTGGCGACCGTGGCGGCTTCCGTCGCGACGACCGCCCCTCCGGTGGCGGCTTCAACCGCGACCGCGGCGAC
>NZ_JBFBIR010000106.1:0-15548 GCF_040685715.1 Kitasatospora sp. NPDC088264 | reverse complement strand
CGCCCGTCCGGTGGTGGCGGTTTCCGTCGCGATGACCGTCCGGGCGGTTTCAACCGTGACCGTGACGACCGTCCGTCCGGTGGCGGCTTCAACCGCGACCGCGGCGACCGCCCGTCCGGTGGTGGCGGTTTCCGTCGCGATGACCGTCCGGGCGGTTTCAACCGTGACCGTGACGACCGTCCGTCCGGTGGCGGCTTCAACCGTGACCGCGACGACCGCGGTGGCTTCCGTCGTGACGACCGCCCCTCGGGCGGTGGTTTCAACCGTGACCGTGGGGACCGCCCGTCGGGTGGTTTCAACCGCGATGACCGTGGTGGCGACCGTGGCGGCTTCCGTCGTGACGACCGCCCCTCGGGCGGTGGTTTCAACCGTGACCGTGGCGATCGCCCGTCGGGTGGTTTCAACCGCGATGACCGTGGTGGCGACCGTGGTGGCTTCCGTCGCGACGACCGCCCCTCCGGTGGCGGCTTCAACCGTGACGACCGTCCGCGTCGTGACGACCGTCCGTCCGGTGGCGGCTTCAACCGTGACCGCGACGACCGCGGTGGCTTCCGTCGTGACGACCGCCCCTCGGGCGGTGGTTTCAACCGTGACCGTGGCGATCGCCCGTCGGGTGGTTTCAACCGCGATGACCGTGGTGGCGACCGTGGCGGCTTCCGTCGTGACGACCGCCCCTCCGGTGGCGGCTTCAACCGTGACCGTGGGGACCGCCCGTCCGGTGGTGGCGGTTTCCGTCGCGATGACCGTCCGGGCGGTTTCAACCGTGACCGTGACGACCGTCCGCGTCGTGACGACCGTCCGTCCGGTGGTGGCTTCAACCGTGACCGCGACGACCGCGGTGGCTTCCGTCGTGACGACCGCCCCTCCGGCGGTGGCTTCAACCGTGACCGTGGGGACCGCCCGTCGGGTGGTTTCAACCGCGATGACCGTGGTGGCGACCGTGGCGGCTTCCGTCGTGACGACCGCCCGTCCGGTGGCGGTTTCAACCGCGACCGCGGCGACCGTCGGGACGACCGCGGCGGCTACCGCGGCAACCGCGACGACCGCCGTGACGACCGGGGCGGCTACGACGACCGTCGTGGCAACTACGAGCCCGTCAAGCGCCTGCCGATCCCGGAGGACGTCACCGGCTTCGAGCTGGACGGGGACGTGCGCCAGGAGCTCAAGAGCCTTCCCAAGACGCTCGCGGACGATGTCGCCCGCAACCTGGTGATGGTGGCCCGCCTGCTCGACACCGAGCCGGAGGAGGCCTACCAGTTCTCCCGCGTCGCGCTCCGTCTGGCCTCCCGCGTGGCCGCCGTCCGTGAGGCGGCCGGTTTCGCCTCGTACATGACGCAGCGGTACTCCGAGGCGCTGACCGAGTTCCGTGCCGCCCGTCGGATGACCGGCCGCGCGGACCTGTGGCCCGTGATGGCCGACTGCGAGCGCGGTCTGGGCCGTCCGGAGCGGGCACTGGCGATGGCCGGTGAGCCCGAGGTGAAGCAGCTGGACAAGGCCGGCCAGGTCGAGATGCGCCTGGTGTCCGCCGGCGCCCGCTCCGACATGGAGCAGTTCGACGCGGCCGTGGTGACCCTGCAGAGCCCGGAGCTGGCCTCCAGCGCCGTGCACCCGTGGACCGCGCGTCTTCGGTACGCCTACGGCGAGGCGCTGATCGCGGCCGGCCGTGGCGACGAGGCCCGTGACTGGTTCGCGAAGGCGGCCGAGGCCGACACCGACGGCACGACCAACGCGGCGGAGCGCCTGGCCGAGATCGACGGCGTGGAGTTCGTGGACGCGCTCGACCCGGAGATGGCCGAGGAGGAGTCCGAGCAGGCCGACGCCCCGGCGAAGAAGCGCGGCGGCGAGGCCTCCGACGACCGCGTCATCTTCGAGGACGAGGAGGACGTCGAGGAGTACTACGACGAGGACGACCTCGAGATCGACGAGGAGTTCGACGGCGTGGTGCCCGCGCGCGCCACCGAGGCCAAGGACGAGGCCAAGGACGAGGCGAAGGCTGACGCCGAGGCCAAGGGCGACGCCCGCAGCTGAGCGGCTCCGACCGACGAGTGAGGCCCTGCCTGCTTCCCCTGGAATTCCAGGGGAAGCAGGCAGGGCCTCTTCGCGTTTCGGCGGGGAACCTAGCCCAGTTCGAGGTTGCGCAGCACCAGTCCGGTGGCCGGCTTCGGCCCGAAGGAGGTGGACTTGCGCGGCATGGTGACGCCCTGTTCGGCGAGCCTGCGGACCACGCTCTCCCGGACCGGGTGCAGCAGGACGGCGGTGCCGCCAGTGCGCGCGGCCTCCTGCTCGGCGGCTGCGGCGGTGTGCAGGTAGCCGATGTCGTCCGGGCCGTCGGGGACGTGCCAGGTGCGGTCGAGCAGGGTGGCGTGCAGGACCGTGGCGTCCAGGTGGCGCCACTCCTCGGGCCGGTCGTGCGGCACGGTGGCGTCGAGCAGTGCCTCCTCGGGCTCGCCGAGCAGCCAGTACACGCCGTCCCCGCCGGTCAGTATGAAGCCGTTGCCGCCGTGCCGTTTCTGTTCGGCGAGCGCCTGGAGGGCGGCGGTCAGCGGGCCGGGGACCTCCTTGACCTTCCACTGGTCGCCGAGCCTCTCCAGTGCCTCGGCCACGGGCAGCCGGTACAGCACCCGGTGGATGGCCCGGACTCGCAGCGGGTAGCGGGCGGTGTCCACCAGGAGCACCAGGCCGCGGTCCCACGGGCTGCGCGGCAGGTGGCGGTGCTCGCGCTGGAGGCGGAGATACATCTCCCAGCGGTGGTGGCCGTCGGCGATCAGGGCTCGGCAGGTGGCGAGGTCGCGGCTGATCTCGGCGATCTCGGCGGGGTCGGCGACGGCCCAGAGGCGGTGGTGGGTGCCGTCGCTGGTGGCCGTGGAGAGCAGCGGCTCGCCCTGGACGGTCCGTTCGATGACGCCGGAGGCGCCGCCGCCGCCGCGGTAGGTGAGCAGCAGCGGTTCGAGGTTGGCCCGGGTGGTGCGCATCAGGCCGACCCGGTCGGCGACCGGCCGCGGCATCACGTCCTCGTGGGGGAGGACCACGCCGGCCTCGTGACCGCTCACCGCGAGGGCCCCGATCAGCCCGCGCTGGAGCAGTTCGGGGGAGTCGCCGGTGGCGGGCACGCGCTGCTCGTAGACGTAGAGCGCGGGCGCCGCGTCGGCGGCGAGGATCCCCTCGCGCTGCCAGGCGGCCAGGAGCCGGGCGGCGTGCCGGTACTTGGTGTCGCGGTCGGGCCGATCGCCGGCGTCCTCGGGCTCGGGCCTGGGCAGGATCAGCCGGACCACGTTGTGCGGGTCGGCGGTCTCCAGGTCGAGCCGGCGGCCGGGGTCGACGACGTCGTACGGCGGTGACATGACCGCGGCCAGGGCGCCGACCCGATCGGGGACGTAGCGCAGGCCTCGGAAGGGTGACAGGGACAGGCCTGCGGTGGCGACGTGCCCGGGATTGCCGGGGCCGCCCTCGGGAGTCTCGACTCCGTCTTCTGCACTGGGTGTGCTCATTCTGGGCATCGTAACCGGGTACGCGTTGTTGAGAGATCGGAATACCCGTGCTGACCTGTGGGACGGGTGTGCGACCGAGGGCGAGGTACCGCATGGACGACGGGCAGGAACGGCTGGACGGCAGCGGCCCGGCCGAGCAGGGCGGGCCGGCCGGCGTCGGCGGCGGGGGCGCTCCGGCGCACGGCGGCGTGCCGGCGCAGGGGCGTTCCGGCGAGCCGACCGGGGACGTGTACGACTGGTTCCGGCGCGGCGGCAGGCTGCTGGCCCAGGGCAACCCGGCGGCCGCCGAGCAGCTGCTGGTCCGGGCGGCGGCGGCCGAGCCGCAGTCGCGCAGCATCCGGGAGACGCTGGCGCGAGCCCAGTTCGACACCGGTTCGTACGCGGCGGCGCTGGAGAACTTCCGGGCCGTCGCGCTGGCCGATCCGTCGGACGACTACGCTCAGTTCGGGTGGGGCGTCGCGGCGGCCCGGCTGGGCGACTTCGAGACGTCCGCCGAGCACCTGGCGCTGGCCGTGGCCATGCGGCCGGGCACCGAGCACTACCAGGCGGCGCTGCGGCAGACCAGGGCGACCCTGGCGGCCCGCGCCGGGGCGTTCGGCCCGCTGCTGCCCGGGGCACCCGGGTACCTGGCGCCCCCGCCGGGCCCGGACGGGGCGCCGACGGGCGACGCCGGTGCGGACGACGAGGTCTGACCGGCTCGGGGCCCACCTGCTCAAGGGCCCACCGGCTCAAGGGCCACCCGCTCGGGGGCACCCGAGGAAGCGAACGACGCAGTGAATGAGGTAGCGCAGCCATGACCGAGACGGCCACCACCGTGCGACGGACCGCCCCCGGCGGCAGCGAGCAGCCGCTGACCGAGGCGTACGACACGGCGCTGCTGGACCTGGACGGCGTGGTCTACGCGGGCCCGCACGCGATCGAGCACGCCGTGGACGCGCTGGCCGCCGCCCGGACGGCCGGGATGCGGCTCGCGTACGTGACCAACAACGCCTCCCGCCCGCCGCGGGTGGTGGCCGAGCACCTGACCGGGCTGGGCGTGCCGGCCGAGCCGGCCGACGTGATCAACTCGGCGCAGGCGGCCGCCCGGGTGGTCGCCGAGAAGGTGCCGGCCGGGGCGAAGGTGCTGGTCGTGGGTGGCCCGGGGCTGGAGGAGGCTCTGGCCGAGCGCGGGCTGGTCGCCGTCCGCTCGCTGGCCGAGGAGCCGCTCGCGGTGGTCCAGGGCTACGACCCGTCGGTCGGCTGGGCGCAGCTGGCGGAGGCCGCGTACGCGGTGCAGCAGGGGCTGCCGTGGGTGGCCTCCAACACCGACCTGACCATCCCGACCGCGCGCGGCATCGCGCCCGGCAACGGGACGCTGGTGGCGGCGGTGCGGGCGGCCGCCGGGGTGGACCCGGTGGTGGCGGGCAAGCCGCAGCCGCCGATGCACCGGGAGACCGTGCTGCGGACCGGTGCGCGGCGGCCACTGGTGGTCGGCGACCGGCTGGACACCGACATCGAGGGCGCGTTCAACGGCGGGGTGGACAGCCTGCTGGTCTTCACCGGGGTGACCACCCCGGCGCAGCTGCTGGCGGCCCCGGCCGAGCACCGGCCGACCTACCTGTCGGCGGACCTGCGCGGGCTGCTGGAGCCGCACCCGGCGGTCACGACCGGGGCGGACGGCTTCGGTTGCGGCGGCTGGGTCGCGTCGGCCGCCGGCGGCGTGCTGCGGCTGGACGGCGGCGGGGACCGCTGGGACGGTCTGCGGGCGCTGTGCGCGGCGGCGTGGACGGCGCTGGACGCGGACGGCGCACCGGCCGACGGGCGCAAGGCCCTGGCCGAGCTGGGGTTCTGAGCCGCCGCGCGGCGCTCAACGCGAGGGCGGTCGGGCCCGGAGCACTTGGGTCCAGAGCACTTGGGTCCGGAGCGCTCGGGTCCAAGAGGGAAGGAGCACGGCGGCCGGGTTCAGAGCAGGGTGCGCAGCCGCAGCAGATCGCGGAAGCTCGCCTCCAGCCGGATCCGGCCGCCCGCCCAGGCGGACGCGAAGTTGAGCCCGCCGAAGACCACGGCGACCAGGTCGTCGCTGCTCATGGTGAGCCGGATCGCCGCCTTCTCGGCCGGGGCGCCGGGGGCCGAGGCGAGGTCGTGGATCCGGCCGTCGCGCAGTTGGCCGGTGAAGGTCAGGTCGAGGTCGGTGATCCGGCAGCTGAGCGAGCGGTCGAGAGCGGCCGCCCTGCGGACGTCACCGGTGGACTTCGCCATGTTCCGGCTGAGCTGTTCCAGCGCCTCGCGGCACTCCTCGGCGTTGGCCATGGCGGTGGTTCCCCTCCCTGGGTTCCCCGGTGGTTGCGGCAGGTGACGGCGATGGTCCCTGCCGGGCCACGGTACCGCAGGCGGGTTTTGGCGGTAGCGTCGTCCGTGGGGTGCCCGGATCGGCCCGGGCACCGACGGCGACGGAGCGATGCGCGCAGGCGCTAAGGAGGCACCCGGATGCTGCCGAGGACGGTGCGGGGAGTGGTGGAGGTCGCCGCCGGGCTGGCGGAGGAGGTCGGCAAGCGGGTCGTCGGGACGGCGGCCGTGATCCTGGAGCGGACCGGGGTCGACGTCACCGAGGTCGAGCGCCGGCTCGGCGGGCAGTTCCCGCCGTCGGCGAAGACGCTGCAGACGCTGGCGGAGGAGGCGGTCACCGCCGGGCGGGCCGGGGTGGACCTGGCCGTCGGGGTGGCGCGCGGCGAGGTGGAGAAGGCCTTCGAGAAGGTCGGCGACCAGGTGATGAAGGTCGGCGTGGTGCTCGCCTATCTGGAGAGCAAGCTGCGCGAGGTCGAGGAGGAGGCCGAGCCCGCGGTGCGGTCGGCCGGGTTCGACGAGGCGGCGGAGCCGGCGCCGGCGCCCCGGGCGGACGACCTGTTCGGGCGCGGCTGGGAACGGGCGGACGAGCAGCCGGCGGCCCCGGCGGCGGGGGAGCCGGTAGTGGCCGAACGGGTGGAGGTGGACGAGCCGGTCGAGGTCGACCCGCCCGTCCCGCCGGTACGGCCGTCGCTACCGGGGAAGGCCGCCGCGAAGCGGACCCCGGCGAAGGAGCCCACGGCAGCGGAGCCGGCCCCGGCGGAGCAGACCTCGGCGGAGAAGGCCCCGGCGGCGGGCCGGGCCGGGGTGAAGAAGTCCCCGGCGAAGAAGGCGGCGGCCAAGAAGCCGGTGGCCAAGAAGACGGCCGCCAAGAAGACGACCGTGCGCAAGACGGCCGTCAAGAAGACCGCCACCGCGCAGCAGACCGCCGCCGAGCCGCCCGCGCAGCCCAAGGCGCCCGCGAAGCGTACGGCGACGAAGAAGACCACCGTCCGCAAGGCCACCAGCACGAAGAAGCCCGATGACCGGACCAGCTGAAGCCGTCGAACCGCTCGGCGTGGAACCGACCCCGACCGGCCACCCCGTCGTGGACGCCGGGCTGGCCCGGCTGGAGGCCCTGGACGGGGTCCCGGCCGAGGCACACGTCGAGGTGTACGAAGATGTTCACCAGCGGCTGGCCGACACGCTGGCCGCGCTCGACCAGGAATGACCCTGGAACGACCCGCAGGACCCGTAGGAGCTGAAACACCAGTGGCAGTGGCACGACGCCGACTCGACGCGGAGCTGGTCCGCCGCAAGCTGGCCCGGTCGCGTGAGCACGCGTCCGAGCTGATCGCGGCCGGCCGGGTGACCGTCGGAGGCACCACCGCGACCAAGCCGGCCACCCAGGTGGAGACCTCGGCCGCGGTCGTGGTGGCCGAGGACGACAACGATCCCGACTACGTCTCGCGCGGCGGGCACAAGCTGGCCGGGGCGTTCGCCGCCTTCGTCCCGCAGGGCCTGGTGGTCGAGGGCCGCCGGGCGCTGGACGCGGGCGCCTCCACCGGCGGCTTCACCGACGTCCTGCTGCGGGCCGGCGCGGCCGGCGTGCTGGCGGTGGACGTCGGCTACGGGCAGCTCGCGTGGTCGCTGCAGAGCGACGAGCGGGTGACGGTGATGGACCGCACCAACGTCCGGGAGCTGACCCTGGGGCTGATCGGCGGCACCCCGGTCGACCTGGTGGTCGGCGACCTGTCGTTCATCTCGCTGGGCCTGGTGCTGCCCGCGCTGGCCGCCTGCGCGGCCGGGGACGCGGACCTGGTGCTGATGGTCAAGCCGCAGTTCGAGATCGGCAAGGAGCGCCTGGGCAGCGGCGGGGTGGTGCGCAGCCCCCAGCTGCGCGCCGAGATGGTGCGCCAGGTCGCCGGGCAGGCGTGGGAGCTCGGGCTGGGCGTGCGCGCCGTCACCGCGAGCCCGCTGCCGGGCCCGTCCGGGAACGTGGAGTACTTCCTGTGGCTGCGCCGGGACGCCCCGCAGCTGGATCCCGCCGAGGCGGACCGGGCCGTCGCGGAGGGGCCCCGATAGGGTGCTGTGGGGGCGTCCGGTCCGTCATGCTGTGTGACGCGGCCGTACCGGGGCCGAAGGCGACCCGGCAGGCGTGAGGGAGAGGGCAGCGGCATGAGCGATGAAGAACGTACGGTCTTCCTGATCGCGCACACCGGCCGGGCGGCGGCGCTGCGCAGCGTCGAGGCCTTGGTGCACGGGCTGCTGAAGGCGGGCATCCGGATCAGACTGCTCGCCTCCGAGGCGCTGGACCTGGACCTGCCGGACGGGGTCGAGAAGGTGGCCGGGGGGCCGGGTGCGGCGGACGGCTGCGAGCTGATCCTGGTCGCCGGCGGGGACGGGACGCTGCTGCGCGGGGCGGAGCTGGCCCGCGAGCACGGGTTGCCGATGCTCGGGATCAACCTGGGCCGGGTCGGGTTCCTCGCCGAGGCCGAGCGGGACGATCTGGCCGTGGTGGTCGAGCGGGTGGTCGACGCCGACTACGAGGTCGAGGAGCGGATGACGATCGACGTCATCGTCCGCACCAACGGCGATGTGGTGCACCAGGACTGGGCGTTGAACGAGGCGTCGATAGAGAAGGCGTCCCGGGAGCGGATGCTGGAGGTGGTGACCGAGGTGGACGGCCGCCCGGTCTCCAACTTCGGCTGCGACGGCGTGGTGTGCGCGACGCCGACCGGTTCCACCGCGTACGCGTTCTCCGGCGGCGGGCCGGTGGTGTGGCCGGAGGTGGAGGCGCTGCTGATGGTGCCGATCTCCGCGCACGCGCTGTTCGCCCGCCCGCTGGTGACCTCGCCGGACTCGGTGCTGGCCGTCGAGGTGCAGCCCAAGACCCCGCACGGCGTGCTCTGGTGCGACGGGCGGCGCACGGTCGAACTGCCCGCCGGCGCACGGGTGGAGGTCCGCCGGGGGCAGACCCCGGTGCGCCTGGCCAGACTGCACCGGGCGCCGTTCACCGACCGGCTGGTGGCCAAGTTCGCGCTGCCGGTGACGGGTTGGCGCGGGCGGGCGAACACCCACTGCTGACCGCCCGTCGGTTCGCCGGTCAGATCGCCAGCGGCGGGGTGTCGCCGGGCGGCCCGTACCGGCCGCCCGCCGTCGCCCGGGCGGCGGTCTCGGCGAGCCGCTGCACGGCGGCGGGGACGGCCGGGGCCGGCACGGTGAGCGGGATCCGGATGTGGTGCTCGAACGCGCCGTCCGAGCCGAACCGGTTGCCCGAGGCGATCCGCACCCCGGCGCGTTCCCCGGCCCGGGCCAGCGCCGCGCCGGACAGCCCGCCGGTGGACACCCAGAGCGAGAGGCCGCCGGGCGGCGGCGTGAACGACCAGCCCGGCAGGTGCTCGGGCAGTGCGGCGGCGAAGGCGTGCGCCGTCGCCCGCAGCCGGTCCAGCTGGTGCGCCCGGACGGCGGGCAGCGGCTCGCCCAGCAGTTCGGCGGCGATCAGCTGTTCCAGGACCGGCGTGCCGACGTCGCTGTAGACCCGGTCGGCGGCCAGCCGGCGCACCAGCGCGGGCGCGGCCCGGACCCAGCCGATCCGCAGGCCGCCCCAGAGCAGCTTGCTGGCCGAGCCGACGGTGACCACCTGGGTGGACCGGTCCAGCGCCGCCATCGGGCGCGGCAGCGGGACGGACTCCGGTACGCCCCAGCCGAGTTCGGCGGTGGTCTCGTCGACCAGGACGATGCTGCCGGCGGCTCGGGCGGCGGCCAGCAGCTCGCGGCGCTGCTCCTCGCCGATCAGCGCACCGGTCGGATTGTGGAAGTCGGGGATCACGTAGGCGACCTTGGGCGCGGCCCCGCGCAGCACCCCGCGCCACTCGGCGAGGTCCCACTCGGGCTGGGGGCGGTAGCCGTACGGCACCGGCACCAGGCGGGCGCCGGTGATCCGGAGCGCCTGAAGGGTGTGGGCGTAGCTGGGCGCCTCGACGGCGACCCGGTCGCCGCGACCGATCAGCGCCCGCTGGACCAGGTGCAGCCCGCCCATCGCGCCGGTGGTGACGAGGATCTGGTCGGGGGTGGTGGGCAGGCCGCGCTGGGTGTAGCGGCGGGCGAGGGCCTCGCGCAGCACCGGGACGCCGGTGGGGTAGTGGCCGTGCCCGGCGGCGTAGCAGGGCAGCTGCTCGACGGCCCGGACGGTGGCCTCGCCGAGGAACGGTTGCGGGGCCGGCAGGGCGGCGACCCCGAGGTCCAGGGTGCGGCCCTGCTCGTCCGGGGGGACGGGGTGCAGCGCGTCGCTGGGCGGCGGGGCGCCCTCGGGCAGGGCGGTCCAGCTGCCGGCGCCGCGGCGGCTGAGCAGGTAGCCGTCGGCGCGCAGGGTCTCGTAGGCGGTGGCGACGGTGGTGCGGCTCAGCTCCAGGGCGCCGGCGAGTTCGCGTTCGGCGGGCAGCCGGGCGCCGACCGGCAGGCGGCCCTCGGTGACCAGCAGCCGGATCTGCCCGGCGAGGGTCCGGTAGGCGGGGCGGCGGGCGGTGGCCGGTTCGGGCAGCCGGGCGGCGGCGAGCAGCCGGGCGAGCGCGGGCGGGGTGATGGTGGTGTGCCAGTCGGCCAAGGCTGATCAGTCCACTTGCTCGAAATTGGCCCTGGAGCGGGCTCTATTGGCCTGACCATCATGGCAGTGCGGCCGTCGAGTCCGCCACCGCCGGGGCCGCCCGGGGTGCAGCACCACCCGCAGGAGCGCCCGATGGCCACCACGACCACGCCCACGACCACGTCCGAACCCGCCCCGGAGGCCGCCCGGCCCCCGCTCGCCGCCCGGGTGCTCGGCGACACCCACGCCCTGGGCCGCCGGATCCCGCAGCTCGCCGTCGGCCTCTACCTGTACGGCGCGAGCATGGCGCTGATGCTGCGCTCCGGCCTCGGCCTCGACCCGTGGGACGTCTTCCACCAGGGCCTGCAACGCGTCGCCGGCCTCTCGGTGGGCACCTGGGTGACCATCTGCGGCGCCCTGGTCCTGCTGCTGTGGATCCCGATCCGCCAGCGCCCGGGCGTCGGCACCGTCGCCAACGTGCTGGTGCTGGGCGCCTCGATGGACCTCACGCTGCGGATGGTCGACGGCCCGCACGGGCTGCCCGCCCGGATCGCGCTGATGGCCGCCGCGATCCTGCTCAACGGCCTGGCCACCGGCCTCTACATCGGTGCCCGCCTGGGCCCCGGCCCGCGCGACGGCCTGATGACCGGCCTGCACCGGCGCACCGGGCGTTCGCTGCGGCTGATCCGCACCGGCATCGAGGTGACGGTGCTGGTCGCCGGTGTCCTGCTGGGCGGCACCGCCGGGGTCGGCACGGTCGCGTACGCACTGGCGATCGGCCCGCTGGTGCAGATCTTCCTGCCGTGGTGCACGGTACCGGGACCCGGGCAAACGCCCCGGAAGGGGTGAACTTCCGGGCACGGAGTTGCCGCGCGGCGTTGCCGCTCGTCGCGCGCCGGGGGTGGAACCTCGTAAGGTCGTCTCCGTGTTGGACGAGATGCGGATACGGGATCTTGGGGTCATCGACGACGCGGTGGTCGAACTCGCCCCCGGCTTCACCGCCGTGACCGGTGAGACCGGCGCCGGAAAGACCATGGTCGTGACCAGCCTCGGCCTGCTGCTCGGCGGTCGCGCCGACCCGGGCCTGGTGCGCAACGGGACCGGACGCGCCGTCGTCGAGGGCCGGCTGGAGCTGCCCGCCGGTTCCCCGGCGGCGATCCGCGCGGCCGAGGCCGGGGCCGAACTGGACGAGGGCGCCCTGCTGATCAGCCGGACCGTCTCCGCCGAGGGCCGCTCCCGGGCGTACGTCGGCGGGCGGGCGGTCCCGGTCGGGCTGCTCACCGAACTCGGCGAGGAACTGATCGCCGTGCACGGCCAGACCGACCAGCAGCGGCTGCTGCGCCCGGCCCGCCAGCGCGGCGCGCTGGACCGGTACGCGGGCGAGGCGGTGGCCGAACCGCTGGCCCGCTACCGGGAGACCTACCGGAGCCTGCGCGAGGTCTCGGCCACCCTGGAGGAGCTGACCACCCGGGCCCGTGAACGCGCGCAGGAGGCCGATCTGCTGCGCTTCGGCCTGGAGGAGATCGCCGCCGCCGAGCCGGTGGCCGGCGAGGACACGGAGCTGGCCGCCGAGGCCGAGCGGCTGGGCCACGCCGACGCGCTGTCCTCCGCCGCGACCCTCGCCCACGCCGCCCTGGCCGGGGACCCGGCCGACCCGGAGGCACTGGACGCGGGCACCCTGCTCGCGCAGTCCCGCCGCGCGCTGGACGCTGTGCGCCACCACGACGAGCGCCTCGCCGGCCTCGCCGACCGCCTCAACGAGGTCGGCTACCTGCTCGCCGACGTGGCCGGCGACCTGGCCGGCTACGCGGACGACCTGGACGCCGACCCCGTCCGGCTCGCCGTCGTCGAGGACCGCCGGGCCGTCCTGGCCCAGCTGCTGCGCAAGTACGGCGGCCCGGAGAACTCCCTCGCCGAGGTGCTCGCCTGGGCCGAGGCCGGCTCCGCCCGGCTCGCCGAACTCGACGGCGACGACGACCGGATCGACCGGCTCGGCGCCCAGGAGACCGCGCTGCGGGCCGAGTTGGCCGAGCTGGCGGCCGAGGTGTCGGGCGCCCGGCAGGCCGCGGCCGGGCGTTTCGCCGAGGCCGTCTCCGCCGAACTCGCCGAACTGGCGATGCCGCACGCCCGGGTGACCTTCTCGATCGCCCAGGTCGACGACCTGTCGGGGATCGAGGTCGACGGCCGCACCGTCGCCTACGGCCCGCACGGCGTGGACGAGGTCGAGGTGCTGCTCGCCCCGCACCCCGGCGCCCAGCCCCGCCCGATCGCCAAGGGCGCCTCGGGAGGTGAGCTGTCCCGCGTGATGCTCGCCGTCGAGGTGGTCTTCGCGGGCGCCGACCCCGTCCCCACCTACCTGTTCGACGAGGTGGACGCGGGCGTCGGCGGCAAGGCCGCGGTCGAGATCGGCCGCCGGCTGGCCAAACTGGCCGAATCCGCCCAGGTCGTGGTGGTCACCCACCTGCCGCAGGTCGCCGCCTTCGCGGACCGGCACCTGGTGGTGGAGAAGACCAACGACGGCACCGTGACCCGCAGCGGCGTCAAGGTGCTGAACGACGAGGAGCGGGTGCGCGAACTCTCCAGGATGCTGGCCGGACTGGAGGACTCCGAGCTCGGCCGGGCCCACGCCGAGGAACTGCTGGCCGCCGCCCGGGCCCCGCGCCACCGCTAGGGCGTGTCCGGCCGATCTTGCCGGACAGGGCCTGGGGCACTTCGCGTCGAGCGCCCGGCCGGACCTGCTGCGACAGGTCCTGGCCGGGGTGCCCGACCCGCCGACAGGGTCGGGTGGCCCTTGCGGACGGAAGGCGACGCGCCCCTGGTGGCGCCGACTGTCCAAGAGGGCCGCCGACCTGGCATGGTGGCGGCTGGACATTGGCTTTCCAGTCCCGAGCGCCGCCGACGGGCAACCCTCGCGAAGCGGCGCGCGAACCTGATCGAGTCGGATGCGAGAGAACGTGGACCATTCCGCCGCCCGGGCCGCCGCTGCCACCCCAGAACCGGGACAACTGCACGTGGTACTCGTCCTGGCCGCCAGCACCGGCGGCATCGGTGCCCACGTGCGCTCCCTGGCGCAGGGCCTCGTCGCGCACGGCGTGATCGTCACGGTGTGCGCCCCGGCCGGCACGGACGCGCTGTTCGGCTTCTCCCGCACCGGCGCCAGGTTCCACACCGTCGACATCACCCCCACCGCCGGCGCCCGCAGTGACGCCACCGCGATCGGTGAGCTGCGCCGGGCCTTCACCGGCGCCGACGTGGTGCACGCGCACGGGCTGCGCGCCGGACTGCTCGCCGACCTCGCCCTGCGCACGGCAGGCCGCTTCCCGGGCCTGCGCCCGGAGACCCCGCTGGTGGTCACCTCCCACCACGCGCTGCTGGCCACCGGCCTGGAACGCCGCCTGCAGCGGCTGATGGAGCGCCGGGTCGCGCGCGCCGCCGACCTCGTCCTCGGCGCCTCCTCCGACCTGGTCGCCCGGGCCCGCGAGCTGGGCGCCACCGACGCCCGGCTCGGCCCGGTGGCCGCCCCGCCGATGCCCGAGGGCCGGCTCGACCGGGCCGCGGCGCGCGCCGCGCTGCTCGGCGACGGCCCGGACCGGCCGCTGGTGCTGGCGGTCGGCCGGCTCGTCCCGCAGAAGGCCTTCGGGCTGCTGCTGGACGCCACCCGCGAGCTGTCCGTGCTGGACCCGGAGCCGCTGCTGCTGGTCGCCGGGGACGGCCCGGAGGCGGCCGGGCTGCGCGAGCGGGTCGCCGCCGAGAAGCTGCCGGTGCGGCTGCTCGGCTTCCGCACCGACGTGCCCGACCTGCTGGCGGCCGCCGACGTGGTGGTGGTCGCCAGTCGCTGGGAGGCCCGCTCGCTGGTGGTGCAGGAGTCGATGCGGGCCGGCGTGCCGGTGGTCGCCACCGCCGTCGGCGGGATCCCCGAGCTGGTCGGCGACGCGGCCGTGCTGGTGCCGGCCGGCGACCCGGTCGCGATCGGCCGGGCGGTGCGCGGGCTGCTGGCCGACCCGGCGGGCCGCGAGCGGCTGGTGGCGGCCGGCCGGCAGCAGGCCGAGACCTGGCCGGACGAGGCCGCCACCGTCGCCCAGGTGCTCAGCACCTATGACGAGCTGGTCCAGCGGCCCTAGGCCGCCGGACCGCCGGCCGCCGGGCTGCTAGACCGTCGCCTGCTCGACCCGCTCGGCCGCCAGGCCGTCCGGCTGGGCGGACAGGTAGGCGCCGCCGCAGGCGGTCAGCCGCAGTGCGGTGTCGATCAGCGGGACGTGGCTGAAGGCCTGCGGGAAGTTGCCGACCTGGCGCTTGAGCCGCGGGTCCCACTCCTCGGCGAGCAGTCCGAGGTCGTTGCGCAGCGCGAGCAGCCGGTCGAACAGCTCGCGCGCCTCCTGCACCCGGCCGATCATGGCGAGGTCGTCGGCCAGCCAGAACGAGCAGGCCAGGAAGGCGCCCTCGTGGCCGGAGAGGCCGTCGACGTTGTTGCCGCTCTCGTCGTGGGTCGGGTAGCGCAGCACGAAGCCGTCCTCGGTGGACAGCTCGCGCTGGATCGCCTCGATGGTGCCGATGACGCGCTTGTCGTCCGGCGGCAGGAAGCCGACCTGGGGGATGAGCAGCAGCGAGGCGTCCAGCTCCTTGCCGCCGTAGTACTGGGTGAAGGTGTTGCGCTCCGGGTCGTAGCCCTTCTCGCAGACGTCCCGGTGGATGGTCTCGCGCAGCTCGCGCCAGCGCTCCAGGTGGCCGTCGGAGGGGGCGTCCTCGGGGGTCTGCTCCAGCAGCTTGATCGTCCGGTCGACGGCGACCCAGGCCATCACCTTGGAGTGGACGAAGTGCCGGCGCGGGCCGCGGACCTCCCAGATGCCCTCGTCCGGCTCCTGCCAGTGGTCCTCCAGGTACTCGATCAGGCGCAGCTGGAGGTGGTGGGCGTGGTCGTTGCGGACCAGGCCGGTCATGTGGGCCAGGTGCAGGGCCTCGACGACCTCGCCGTAGACGTCCAGCTGGAGCTGGCCGGCCGCGCCGTTGCCGACCCGGACGGGCTGTGAGCCCTCGTAGCCGGGCAGCCAGTCCAGCGAGGACTCGGTGAGCTCGCGCTCGCCGGCGATGCCGTACATGATCTGGAGGTTCTCCGGGTCGCCGGCGACGGCGCGCAGCAGCCACTCGCGCCAGGCCTTGGCCTCGTCGCGGTAGCC
>NZ_JBFBIR010000105.1:0-16773 GCF_040685715.1 Kitasatospora sp. NPDC088264 | reverse complement strand
CTCGACCCCTGGCACACCCTCCAACGCTACTGGCACGCCTGGTCGCAAACGCCCCCGCCACCCGAACTCCAAGCCCTCATCACCTCGTTGGCCACCGGCCGAGCCCTTGATCTCTACTTACGGGTTTAACAAACCACCGCTAAGCTGAGCGTGAGGGCAGGAGCTGCGGCCGCGTACCTCGTTCGGGCACTCACGGTCGTGCCTGGCCACCGGCGGCTGGCCTCTGGCCCAGACTCGTTGCTGCCAGCGCACTTCGGGGGCCGAAGAGGTCCCCCTTCGGCAGTGAGAGGTCCAGCACGTGAAGATCCGACAGGCACTTGTCCCCGTTGTCTTGAGCGCCGTCGCGCTCGGCACCGTCGCGGCCGCCCCGTCGCCTGCCAGGGCGACCACCTGCGGCCAGGCGGTCCGCAACACCCAGGGCGACCTCCGGCAGGCCGGAGCCCCGACCAACGCCACCACCTGGCAGGGAGTGCGCAACGCCGCGCAGAACTTCCTCAACAGCCACCCTTGGAGCAGTCCCGCCACCGACGTCATCAAGATCGACGTCAACGACCTGAACCGGTTGTGCGCGAAGTAGCAGGATTCGCGCTCAGCTGGTGACAGGCTCACTCCGGGGTCTGGAACACCAGACGCGCGATGTCCCGCCGGCTCGCGCTCACGTCTACGCGGTACCTGCGCGGTGCAGCGAAGCGTGGCCCGGTCGTCCCGTCGGTAGCCGCGTGGGGTGGTGGGGCCGCCGAGCCGCTCACGGCGGCCCCAACGATGCCGCCCGCCCCAACCGTCAGGCGGCAGACCATCCGGCACAGGCAGAACGCGCCCGGCCGGAGATCGCACCTTTCCGGTCGTGGGCCGAACGCGTTCTGGAACGATCACCGGGGTCGCGGGCAGGGGGCTTCGGGCAGGAGGGCTGCCGCGTGCAGCGGGTCCCGGGCTCGGGCGGAGCCCAGGTGGCGGACGGCGCTGACCTGCCAGGTTCCCACGCTATCGGGCAGAGCAGTGCCGAGCAGGGCGGGGCGGGTGATGGCCGTGACGTCGGTGATGGTGGCCGCCGGGGCCGTCTGTCTACGCGGTCTTGGCCAGGTGAGTCTCGAAAAAGTCGGTGAGCTTCGAGACCGCGGGGCCGACGTGCTGCTCCTTGTCGTAGAGGTCGACGTGGCTGGCTCCGTCGATGTCTCCGACGTCACGCAGGCCACGTCCGCCCGGCAGCCCGCCGGGCGAAGTGCCGACCCGAAACTGCACCAACTGCTCGACGGCATGTACGACATCCCCGCCATGATCCTCGACCGCCGCATGGATGTGCTGGCCTGGAACCGGGGCGCGGCAGCCCTGCTGGCCGACTTCGCCGCACTGCCCGAGCGCAAACGCAACCTGATCCGGCCAGCCTTCCTCGACGACGCCTACCGGTCCCTGTACGCGGACTGGGCACGCGCTGCCCGCGAGTGCGTCGAGGTCCTGCGGATGGAGGCCGGATGCACCCCAACGACCGGGCCTTGGCCGCCTGGTCGGCGAACCCACCGCCCGGGACGTGGACTTCCACACCTGGTGGGGAAGCCACCAGGTGCGCGGGCCCAGGCAGCTCACCAAGACCTACCGCCACCCGGTCATCGGCACCGTGACCCTGGACGTCCAGCAGTTCTCCGTCGACACGCAGCCCGACCAGCAACTCGTCGCCTACACGGCTCCTTTGGACTCGCCCTCCCAGGAGGCGCTGCGCTTCCTCCTCCAGTGGTCGGCCCGCCCACCCGCACGACCGGACGATCACACCACGGACCGTGGCCTCAGCCGGCGATGGGTTCTCCCCGGCTCCAGCGGACCTGGTCGCGGCCCCGCTGAACCTGAAACGGGAACAGGCGTTTTCGTTTAGAGTGTGGAGTATGCCCCGACTGAGTGACGAAACCCGGGAGGAGCGGCGGCGCCACATCCTCACCAGCGCCTGGCACTGCTTCTCCCGTGACGGATTCCACGCCACGTCGATGGACGACGTGATCACCGCGACCGGCATGTCCTCCAGCGCGGTATACCGGTACTTCCGCAGCAAGGACGACCTCATCTTGGCCGCCGCGGACGAGTCCCTGGCGCTGGTCCGCAACCTGTTCAGCGGGCTGCTGGAGCAGCGTCCCACCCCGTCGCCGGCCCAGGTCGTGGCCGCGATGGTGGCCGAGCTGCGCGACCGCGACCCGGGGCAGGGTGACGACCTGCGGCGCATAGCCATCCAGGCGTGGGGGGAGGCGCTGCGCAGGCCGGAGCTGGCGGAGCGGACCCGTTCGTTCTACCTGGACGTGCGCGGCAGTCTCGCCGAGCTGGCCCGGCGGTGGCGCGAGGAGGGGCGGCTCGGGCCGCAGGCGGACCCGGAGGCGGTGGCGTCGGTGCTGATGTCCCTGATGCCGGGGCTGCTGGTCGGGCGCTACCTGGTGGACCCGGTCTCGGTGGACCGCATGGTCGAGGGCCTGTCGGCCCTCGCTTCGGCGTTCCCCCCGGGAGAGGGTGGAGACGGGCTGTGACCAGTGCGGCGGGTCCGTCGACTCGCGGGCGTTGAAGGGAAGTTCGGGCCTCCGGGTCGGGATGGCCCCGGCGGCCGCAGTGGTCCTGCGCGGCGGGGAGGACGGTCGCCGTGGTCGGCGTCGGCCGCGGCCGCGGCGGTTCGGCGGCCCGCCCCTCCGGCCGCAGGTGCGGCCGGGGCAGTGGAGGCGCTTGCCCCGGCCGGCGGCTGGCTGGCAGCCGCGCTTGGCTCCGTCAGCCCGGATGAACGCGCCGGCGTCTTCCGGGAGTTGCCGGTCACCAACGGACCGTGCCGAAGTCGTCCGACCGTAGTTCTGAACATCCCTTTCTCCGCCCGCGGCGCGGGGAGAGCGGGGTGTGGTGCCGCGGGCGGTCGGTCTGCCGGGGGCAGGGACCGGGGTTCACGGGGCGGGCGCCGTGCCCGGTGGGACGGGTGCGAGCCAGGGCGAGTCGTACTCGACGTGCTCGGGGCCCAGACCGTGGGGCGTGTTGGTGTAGAGGCGCAGGCGTAGCCCGTCGGGGTCGGGGACGACGAGGAGCCAGCCCGCGAGGGCGATGACCGGCGGTGAGTGGGGGACGTCGAGTGCGTCGAGGTGGGCGGTCCAGCGGTCGAGGGCGGGTCGGTCGTCGACGGCGAGGGTGAGGAAGTCGTAGCCGTTCAGGGCGGCGCAGGTGGCCGGGTCGAGGCGCAGTTCGAGGCGGGTGCCCAGGCCGGGGGCGTCGAGGATGACGGCGAAGAGGGTGCCGTCGGGGCGGCGGTGGTCGAGGGCCTCGATGCGGTGGGCGCCGAGGACCGCGGTGTACCAGCGGGCGCTGCGTTCCAGGTCGGTGACGGGTAGCTTGAGGTGGTGGATGCCCGCGTGGGGCGGGGCGGTGGTGGGGTTCATGGTCAGCTCCGGATCTCTTCGGCGCCGGTGGTGACGAGGGCGGGGCGGTCGACGGGGGTGCCGCGGCGCCACAGGTGGGTGATGGCGCGCAGGGCGGTGATGTCGCGGGTGGGGTCGCCTTCGACGAGGAGCAGGTCGGCGCGCAGTCCGGGTGCGATGCGGCCCCGGTCGGTGAGGGCGAAGGCGTCGGCGGGGGCGGCGGTGGCGGCGGTCAGTGCCTGGGTGGGGGTGAGTCCGGCGGCCACCAGCAGGGCGAGTTCGCCGTGGTAGCTGATGCCGTGGGTGGTGGGGTGGCCCATCCCGCCGGTGCCGTCGGTGCCGGCCAGCAGGGGGACGCCGAGGTGGAACATGCGTAGGGCTGCGTCGGCGGCGTGGGCCGGGTCCATCCGGATCGGGCCGACGCGCTCGGCGGGGTTCGTGGTGCGGATGCGGTTGAGTTCGGTGAGCCATCGTGCCTCGGCGTAGGGGCGCAGCCGGGGGTCGTCGGCGAGTGCGTACTCGGCCGGGGTGGGGGTCATGCCGGTGAGTGCGGTCAGGGTGGGGACGACGAAGACGCCGTGTGCGGCGGCTGCTTCGATCAGGTCGTCGCTGCAGGGGCCGTCGGCGGGGGCGTGGGCGAGGCCGTCGATGCCGCAGGCGATGGCCTGGCGGGTGGCGGTGCGGGTGAGGGTGTGGGCGACGGTGCGCAGGCCGTGTTCGTGGGCGGCGTGCACCAGGGCGGTGACGGTCTGCGGGGACATCAGGGGCATCGGGTGGCCGATGGCGGTGCCGTCCTCGATGAAGATTTTGAGGTGGTCGGCGCCTTCGGCGACCCGGGCCTCGACGAAGGCGTCGGCGTCCTGCCATCGGGCGAGGGTGGGGAAGGGCTCGAGCAGGCCGGATGCGACCAGCTGGCCGGGGTGTCCGCCGGGGGCGGTGGCTCCGGTGGTGGCGACGCGCAGGTCGGCGAGGTCGTCCCGGTCGCCTGCGGCGGCCCGCAGTCGGCGGGCTGTTGCGGGTGCGCCGCCCATGTCGAGTTCGGTGGTGATGCCGAACAGGAGGGACTGGCGGAGCTGTCCGGTGTCGGTGGCGTGGGTGTGGGCGTCGATCAGGCCGGGGAGCAGGGTGCGGCCGGTTGCGTCGATGACGTGCGCGTCCTCGGGCAGGGGCAGGGCGTTGCCGACGGCGGTGATGGACGGGCCCTGGATCAGGACGTCGCGGGCCGGGTGGAGGCGGGTGCCGTCGAAGACGGCGGCCCGGCGGATGAGGGTGGGGCGGGAGGCGGGAGTGGTCATGTCCGTGACTCCTTCGAGCGTGCGGTTCAGGCCGCGGGCTCCAGGGGCAGGTGGTCGGCCAGGTGGGCGAGGACCTCGCCGGGCGTGGCCGGCAGGCCGTGGGCGGCGAGGTAGCCGTCCGGGCGGACCAGCAGGGTGGTGTCCAGTGCGGGGATGTGCCGGACCGTCAGGAGGCCGTGCAGCGCGGACGTGTCCGGGGCGGCGGTCGGTTCGGCGGGTGCGCCGGGCAGGGCCAGGGTCCAGTGCAGGCCGTCCGGGGGGACGAGCCGTGGGCTGACCCGCGTGCCGGGGCGCGGGGTGCCGAGGTCGGGCTGGTCGGTGTAGCCGATGTCGAGCTGGGCGAGCTTGGCGGCGATCCAGTCGGTGATCCCCGGGGTGCCGGCGGCGGCGGACAGCAGGGCGTTGCGCCGCAGGCAGGCGGCCGGGTCGGTCAGGGCGGCGACCTCGGCGAAGCGGGCGGTGAAGGAGATGAGTGCGCGGGCGACGGGGTGCCGCTCCCGGTGGTAGCTGTCCAGCAGCTCCTCCGGTGCCATCGCGCTCAGGACGGCGTGCAGCTTCCAGGCCAGGTTCCCGGCGTCCTGGATGCCGGTGTTCATGCCCTGCCCGCCGGCGGGGCTGTGGGTGTGGGCGGCGTCGCCGGCCAGCAGGACGGGCCCGGCGCGAAACGACTCGGCGACCCTCTCCTGCACCCGGTACGTCGAGGCGGCGACCACCTCGGCGACCCGCGCCGCCTCCCGCGCGGGACCGCGCTCGGACAGCAGCCGCTCGACGTCCCCCGCGCACGGCGCGGCCGATCCGGGCGCGGCGGGGGCGACCAGCCGGTGCAGGCCGCCGGCGAGCGGCGAGAGCAGCAGCATGCCCGCCCCGGAGAGGAAGAACGTGGGGTCCTCGCAGGCCGCGGCCCGCGTGCCGGCCTGGAGGCGGACATCGGCGAGCGCGAACAGCTGCTCCCGCGCGTCGCCGGGGAAGGCGATGCCCGCCGCCGTGCGCACCGTACTGTGCAGGCCGTCGCAGCCGACCAGGTAGCGGGCGGACACGGCGCGCACCACCCCGTCCGGGCCGGCGACCGTCGCCATCACGCCGGGATGGTCGGGGGTGATGCCGAGCAGGCGGTGGCTGCGGTGGACGGCGCCACCCAACTCCTCCAGCCGCGCGAGCAATTGCTCTTCGGTGGTCTGCTGGGAGGCCAGCAGCATGTACGGGTGGGGGGTGTCCAGCTGGTCGAAGCAGGCCCGCAGGAGCGTCCGGTCACGGTCGTGGAGGCAGAACCCGCGCGCCTTCGTCCCGGCCCGGACGAGCGGGGCGCCGACGCCGATCCGGTCCAGGTACTCCAGGGTGCGGGGCTGGACGGCCGCCGCTCTGCTGCCGGTCCCGATCCCGGCACCCCGGTCGATCAGGACATGGGCCACACCCAGCTGACGCAGGCTCACCGCCAGCGCCAGGCCGGCGGGACCGGCCCCGACGATCAGCACAGCGGTCTGGCAGGGAAGAGGCTCGACAGGCGGTAAGGCGGTCATGACACGCTCCTCGCCGTACAGGAGGGCGGCCGCCGGAGGGCTCCCGGCAGCAGCACACAACCAGCGAAAACGAACGTTTCCGTTCATCTCGACGGTAGCAACCCATCCCTCATAGCGCAAACGGTCGTTTCGCTTTGGGATGGGATCGCCAGCTCACCCTATGCCATTATCGTCATTTCGACGATAATGGCATAGGGTGAGGACACCGGAAGGCCTGTCCCGAGGGGGGACCCGCCGGTTGAGCGACAGAAGAAGGTCGGATGTCCAGGTCACGGCAGGTGGGGACGCTCCAGGACTCCTTCGAGGCGTTCGGCGAGCACGGCGCCCGGAGGACGAAGCCGACGGAGACCGGCGATCTGTACCACTACACGAGCGCCGACGCGGCGATCACCGGGATCCTCACCACGGGGACGCTGCGCCTGGGCCCGTTCGAGTCGATGAACGACCTGTGGGAGGCAGACCCGTTCCCTCCCGTTCTCAGCGTCCACGAGGACGACCAGGCCGACGTCGATGCCGCCGGCTGGGTCTGGGAGGAGATCGACCGCAGCATCCGGCTGCACACCAAGGTCGCCTGCCTCACCCGGGACTTCGTCTTCCCTCCCTACACCCTCGACCCGAACGCGCTGCGCGGGTGGGCGCATCTGTCGCTGTGGGCCCACTACGCGGGCCGTCACAGCGGTATCTGCCTGCGGTTCGACCGCGACAGGCTCATCGCCGCCTTCGACCGCGCGGGAATCGACGACGACCTACGGTTCCACGGGCCGGTGTCCTACAACCTCATGGACAAAGCGGTCGACGCCCGGGGGTTCGACCTCGGGCAGGCCAAGGCCTTCGGGGTGGACGCCCTCGCCCGCGTCTACGCCCGGGACACGGCGGAGCAGCTCTTCTTCCGCAAGCACTACGACTGGTCGAACGAGAACGAATACCGCCTGATCCTGGTGGACCAGTCCCTCCAACACAACAGCATCGACATCCGCGGCGCGCTGACCGAGGTGGTCCTCGGCCACCGGTTCCCCGCCGGCCGTGTGGCGGCACTGCGGGAAGCCCTGCAGCGCTACCCGGACGTGGAGGTCGTGCGGCTGCTGCACCACAGCCGAACGCTGTCCCTCGTGCCCGAACTTCCGCCCCCGCCGCCGGAGGCGCCGTCGTCCATGGCCAAGGACCCCGCCACCCTGCTCGACCGGATCGCCGCCCTCGACACGGCCGAGGAGGAGGCGATGCGCCTGCGCTACGAGGCGATCGAAGACTTCTCCCATCTGATCAGCGAGATCAGTGCCGGGGCGACACGCATCGCCGCCGACCTCGACGCCTGGCCGCGGACCGAGGTGACCAGCGTCGACACCGCCACGGCCGTGCCCGACGGGCAGCGGCGCCGACGTTCTGGGGTCCCTGGAGAACGGGTCTACCTCGAACGAGGCCAGCGGATCAGCGTTCACCACGTACTCGGCACCCAGGAGACGCCCGACGAGGCCCGCGAACTCGCAGTGTCGGTCGCCTTCCAGGTCCTCGACCAGAGGCGGCTCCGCCTCCACGCGCAGATCGCCCTCTCCCGGCCGGGCGGTCCCTCCGAAGAGAGGTGGCGGTATCAGCAAGAGGCCGAAGCGACGCAGGCCAAGGCCGCCCTGGCCTCGATCCTCACCGAACTGCACAACGCCGCCCTCGCCACCCACACGGCCTTCGATGCCGCGCGGGGCCTGCCCGTCGAAACCGCGAACCAGGGCTGACAGCCGCCCCGGACGGCGGTACCCCGCTATCCGCGGAAGCCCGGGTACTGGCGCGAGAGCCCCGGCGAGTCCGCCAGTACCCGAACAGCTGAGGTACTGGCCCTCTCGGCGTCAACCTTGGACAGTTGGCGCGCCGCTGGTCAGGTGAACAGTCGTCACCCGACACCCGGGGCCGGTACAGCTTGACCATGATCACCACTGCCGCGTGGCGCCGCGCCACCACCGTCCTCGCCACGCTCGTCCTGACCGCTCTGCCGGCCGCAGGTCCCGCCTTCGCCGGCACCACCGCCCCCGCCGCCGCGGCGACAGCCACCCACCGCACGCTGCCCGAGCCCCGCCCGTCGATGTCGCGCGCGATGAACTGGCCGACCTGACCGTGGCCGAGCCTCACTCCATGGAGGGCTACAGCCGTACCAAGTTCCCTCACTGGGCCAAGCAGTACGGGGAGTGCGACACCCGCGTTATCTGCACTGCTGGTTCCGGAGACTCACGGAAAGCCAGTGACAGTACAGCAATGTAGCTGAAGATCGCTGTCTGAGGCACGTGAGGCACAGCAGCTCCGGAGAAACCTGCTGGCCAGGTGCGCGGTGACCTGTCATGGTGTCGCCGTGTCTGACGAATCGATAGAGCTGTCGCCGATGCCGGGCACGAAGTGGTCGGCTGGATCCCTGCGGATCACGAGCTGGACTGTCCGCGCGAGTGAGATCTCGGTGCGGCTGGGCATTACCCCTGATCACGAGTACGAGCGGGGAAGCCTCTCAAGTCCACGGAACCCACTCAGCCGTCGGCGTGGGGCCGCCGTCTGGATTCTCAAGAGTGGCCTGGACAACGACCGATGGCCAGAGGAGCACGTCGCCGAACTCCTCCGTCGTCTGGTCGGCAAGCACGACGAATTGGCGAGCCTGGCCGCCGACTGCAAGCTGGAGTTGTTCCTCGGCTTCGGCAGTGAGAGCGGCCAGGGCGGATGCGCTCTCCCCTCCGCGCTCCTTCGAGAGGCCGGAGACCTCGGCCTCGACATCGCGCTGGACCTGTACCCACAGGCACCCGACGACTATGCCGGTCCCGATGACGCGGCCGATGATCCTGACCGGCCCGACGCCGAGGCAGGATGGCACGGCCCCTTCTATCGAGTCCGCAACAACGACTTCGAGATCCGCTTCCTCCCGGATCCGCACGAGGATCTCGACGACGTCTGCAACACCGATGCCGAAGTCCTCCTCCCTGACGGATCACGGTGGGGCGCGACGATCCTGACCGTCGACGAAGTCGGCCGGCTGATGAATCGGTGGGACGGCACCGGAGAGGCCCTGGGTGGCAGGTACTTCTCATGCTCTGACGGCCTGATCGTCCGTTCCCCAGGCATCGCGGGAATGGTGGATGTGATCGTCGGGCTGCTGGAGGCTGGAGAACTCCAGCACACCTTCAAACGACTGGACTGATTGGCATCTGATGCATGATCTCGAACATGAACGAACCGGAACTGGACCTCCTCTCACGACTGTGGGAGGAGCACATTCGCGCGAGGTTCCCGGCCCATCTTCGTGGTCAGGACATCGAGGGCCAAGACATGGTGCTGCTGGACGCGGACACCGCTGGCTGTGTCTCCTCGTCACTGTCGGGGCCCCTTGATGAGAAGCGCCGCAGCATCCTCCTCGGGTGCCTTGGGGCCCTTGAAAAGGTCGTTCCGTCGATCGGTGATGAGGGCGGCGCGATCGAGTACTACGAGCGCTTGCGGGAGATGGCCGCGCTGGCAGTCGAGCTCGGAAATGCCAAGGCCGGGTAGTGTCCGGCAATTCGGGGTGGGCGCCCGTGTAGCCTGCCCGCTCGTTCGATTTGGGGGGCAGCTTTGTGATCCACCTTCCAGATGGGTCCTGGTGGGACTGGGACGCTGTCAGCGGGAACGCCGGTCGGCTGCGACTGGGCGCCGGCCACGACCTGTCGTACCACCACGGCCTGGAGCTGGTCTTCAGCGACCCGGTCTTCGTCATATGTCCCGCTTCATTCCACGATCCGACGTTCCGCGAGCCGACACCCGCGGAGGCCCGGATCGTGTCTCGGCAGGTTGGTGAAACACCTGAGGTGTTGGTCGCCTTCGAGGCCGATGCGGGAGGACCTGAACCCGCCTCCGGCTTGATCGCGGCCCGGCAGCTCGACATCGTCCAGGGAACCGTCTTCCGGTACTGGCGCGAGAATCTGGAGGCTGGGGAACGCCTTGCCCCTTGGGTGCGTCCGCCGGAAGCATGACCGCGGACTCGTAGCCGGGTGGTGCTTCTGGCCAGCTATCTGGCCAGAAGCACCGGCGAGGTTGTGGGCTCCGGCGGCTATCGAGCCGAGCTTGGAACCGCTCGAATGGATCGTGTGAGGGCTCTACGGACCGCGGTGACCTCGTCTTCCAGCTCGACTGTGCGACGTTCGAGCCTTCCAGCTCGCGCGGTCTGCTCGGCAAGTTCGGAGATCAGGAGCGCGTTGTGGCTCTCCAGGTCCCGAATGCGGCGGAGAAGTTCGGTTCGCTGGACGTCGTCGATCTCAGCGCCGAGGGCGAGCCTGACCCGATCCTGGAGTCGGTCCCGTTCCGTCTTCAGGCCCTTGATCTCTTCGCGGGCGAGTGCGAGGTCGGTCTGCAGGCTGGCTTCGCTGACCCGTTGCTTCGGGAGAATGGCTGCGGCCGGAATGCCGTGCCGGGCCTGTTCCTGGACGGCAGCTTGCACCGCCTGGTGGACGTCCGGACTGTTGTAGACGAACCAGGTGGAGACGGCGGCCTTGCGGGCCACGCGCGCGACCGTAATCCGCTCGCCTGCGGCGACGAGGCCGGCGACGGCGTCGAGGCTCCGCTTGGTCTTGGCCTTGCTGTCGGCGGTCCGTGCCTGCCGCAGCCGCTCTACGCGGGCCTCGCGGGCAACGGTCGTCGGATCCATCACGGGGCCCTCCTGATGTCCAGAGTGTCACCGGGGAAGAACGCCTGAGAGGCGCGGACCTTCCGCAGCTCCTTCGACGCCGCCTCCACCGCATCCCGTTCCTGCGGTGACAGACCAGCCAAGCGCTCGTCCATCTCGGCCAAGACCTTTGCGTATGCCTCCAGTTGGTGCTCGAAGTTCGCCAGCACCCAGTCCGCGGCGCCCATGGCCGTCGCTGCCTCCCGATCTGCTCGCAGATCGGCGATGGTCTGCTCCAGTGCCGGACGGTAGGAGGGGTCGGGCTCGTAGAAGTCGCAGCCGGCGCACTGAAAGCGGATGCGGCAGTGCCCGCCGCCGGCCTTGACGTTGCTGGGCTTGGTGCATCCTCCGTTCGGCACCGCCACGGATCGCAGCTCGTAGGCGAGCGGGTCGTTGGAGCCTCTCGGGTTCCCGTGACGGTCGGCGGCGAGTACCGCCACCGTTTCGACGGCCTTGCGACGCCGCTCCTGGGAGACGGTGTAGTAGCCCATGGTGACGTCGAGTGAGCGGTGGTCCATGAGCTTGCACAGCACGTCGATGGCGGTTCCGGCATCGGCGTGCCGCTGTGCGTAGGCATGTCGCAGGCCGTAGGCGATGGTCTCCGAGCGGCGGTAGGGGACCTGGTCGCCGTTGTCGTCGAGGCGGTTGTCGAGGAGTTCGGGGATGCCGTCAACCCAGTCGCGGAAGACCCTGGCGGAGAAGTAGTGAGCGGTCAGGTACCTGACGCGGGATCTGCGTGTGGCTCCGGGTGCCGGGAAGAGCCACTCCTCGCAGCCCGGCATCTCCGGGAGACTGTCGCGGTGCTTCTGCCACTGCTGGATGTGCCGTGCGGTCTCCGGGCTGATCGGAAGGCGCCGGCCGTAACGTCTGCGTTTGCGGTTGTCGTAGATCAGGGACGGCTTGCCGTCGATCCACTGCAGACAGTCGCGCTTGAGCGAGGTGGCTTCCTCAGGACGGCGTCCGGTGTCGCGGATGATGCGGTAGACCTCCTGATACATGGCCGCGAAGTCGCCGGCTTGCCAGCCGGCGTGCTTGTAGGTGGATTCCGCGCCCATCAGGGGCAGGTACTGGTCGAGCCGCGCGATGACGTGTTCGGGGATCGCGCGGCCACTCTCGTCCTCGGTCATGTCGACGGCCTCGATGCCGTGCAGCTCGGGGCTGAGCGCGAAGACCCCCGGGATGTCGTCCATCAGGCCGGCCAGGCGCGCGTACTGAAGGAGTCGGCGCCACCAGCCCAGCATCGCCCTGCGCTGGGCCTGGGAGTAGGCGCTGCCGTTCTTTGGATTGCGGGCGATCTCGATGGCCTCGACAACAACGGTCATGTCGGCCAGGGCGAGCGCCTGCGGCCTCTCGGCGGCGGGCCTGGACGCCAGCGCGTTCGAGGCGAGCGCCGTGACGTTAGCCGTGCGCCTCAACTCCGACACGGTGGGCCGCACGGCTCGCCCGTACTCCTTAACGATCTCGCGCAGCCACCGTTGCCGGATCGGCCGGAAGTCCAGGTGCCCGCTGGCCGCGGGATAGCGGCGGTTCGGTGCGGACAGCAGCCCTACCAGCGCGCAGTCCCAGACGTCTCCGAGCGTCGGATCGACGCCGTCGTACTGAACGCGGGCCCGGCGGAGTCTGACCTGCATGTCGTTGACCAGGCTGTATGTGGTCTTGGGGAGGTGCGTGATGGACAACGGCATGCCGAGGTCCATCAGCGAGGACAGCCCTGGCGGGAGGTTGCGGACGATGCGGCGCATCAACGCGGGCACGACCGGGCGGTCCTCCTCGTCACGACGCTGAAGGCAGTAGAGGATCTCCGCCCGCACTGCTGTGGAGAGGTCCCCGAGAGCGAACTGTGACCGGCCCGGTTGCAGGCCATCCCCCACATTGGGCTGCCGCACCGCGGGCAGGGAGGGCGTGTGAGTCGTATCGAAGTCGGCCGGGTGACCGCGCCGTGCGCTGACAGCCCGACATGCTTCGCAGCGGGATGCTGGCGACTCGACCAGCACGCCGCAGGCCGTCACGCGGCAGGCGAAGGCCCGGGTCCGCGGGCTGTCCAGATCCGTGGTGAACAGCAGGCTGCCGGGATCCCACTCACCCGTCCGCCACTGGAGGTCGAGCCGGTCGGCGAGCCAGGCCGCCCAGTCGGTCCGTGCGACCTGGCTCGCGGGCAGTTCGGCGTAGTCGTGCGCGACGGTCATCGGATTCCTCCGGCTGCCACCAGATCGACTGCTGCACGCAGATCGTCGTCGCTGGCACGGAGGTAGACAGCCGTGCTGGCCGCGGAGACGTGACCGAGCAGAGTCTGCACCACGTCAGGGTCGATTCCCGCACGGATCCAGGCGGTCGCCGCTGTGTGCCGCATCATGTGCGGCCGGGCCCGGAACCCGCAACGGTTGCCGATCCGCTCGATGATCTGCTTGGCATTCGAATACGACATGGGCAAACCGGCATGGCGCGAGGCCAGATTCACGAACACGAAGTCGGATCCCGCGGCCTGCTGGACACCGTCGCGCTCAACGAGGTGGTCCCGGTAGGCGTTCACCACCCGCCTCTCGACGGGAACGTGCCGGTGCCTCCCCGATTTGGCGCGTGCACCGTTGCTGTTGTTCTGGCGGGGCCTGACGTGCACGTGCGCCCCGGCGATCTGGCAGCCCAGGTGCTGGGAGTCGGGCAGGAAGTGCATGTCCTCGCGCCGCAGGCCAAGCGCCTCGCCGATGCGCAGGCCGGTACCGAGGAGCAGCGCGAGCAGGAAGCGGTCGCGCGCGGTGCCGGCAGCCGAGAGGATCCGGTCGACCTGCCCGGTGAGTAGGACGGCGGGTGGCAGCTCGATCTCGGCTGCTTTCAGGACACGGGCGTTGACGCGTCGGAACTGTCCGTCTTCGCCTTCATTGAAGCCCTTCGGCGTGTACTGGAGGAACCGGGGCTCGCTGAGTGCGGACGCGACCTCGGGGGCCACGATGCCGGTCGCCGCACACCAGCGCAGGAACCCGCAGGCGGTGCCCACCACGGCATTGATGGTCGTACCGGTCGGCAGACGGAGGGTACGCGGGTCCGGCGTCTGCTCGATGTGGAACTTGTAGCGCGCCATCTCGCCGAGCGACACGGTCTTCCAGTCGGTGCCGCGTCCGGAACACCAGTTCAGGAACCGCCCGACGCGGGGCAGATAGTTCCGCTGAGTCTGCGGCGAGCGGTTCTTGGCGCGCAGGTGGATGGAGTACTCAAGGCTCTCCGGGTGAGGGATGTACGTCTCCTCGTCAACGAGGAGCCAGGTGACCGCCCCGGTGGCCGGGGATATCGCCTTCTCTGCTCTGAACATGCGGTGGTGCTCTCCTGCATCATCTGTGGATCTCGTCCCTCACCGTATGGTCGATATCAGCGAGGCACAGGGCGGCCTGCCCCTGTGGCCCACGTGGCACGGAGTCACGGAACGCATGCAGATAACCCGCGAGGTTGTCCTGGCGAGGGACGGCCGGGACGTCGTCCAGAACGAGAAGTGCCAGACCGTTGACGGCACCTGGATGAGCCCGTACGACGGCAAGGCCTTCACCAACTCAAAGGATCTTGACGTCGACCACGTCGTGCCGCTCGCGAACGCCTGGCGCAGTGGTGCCGATCTCTGGGACACGAGCACGAGGAAGGCGCTTGCGAACGACCTGGTGGAGCCTCAGCTGGTCTCGGTGTCCGCGGCCAGCAACCGCTCCAAGGGCGACAAGGGCCCGGGCCTGTGGAAGCCGCCGCTGCGGTCGTACTGGTGCACGTACAGCAGGGCGTGGATCGAGGTGAAGAGCCACTACCAGCTCAACATCACCGCCCCCGAGAAGCAGGCCCTGTCCGACATGCTCGACACCTGCGACCAGTGACCGTCCCACCAAACGCCGAACGCCACCAGGCGCACGTGACCGCCGGACCCGGCGGAGTGATGACCGAAGAGGTCGGCTGCATCACCGGCGAGCTGACCGTCGTCACCACCGCCTTCCCGACCGGGCAGGCATGGGTCGCGGTCCAGTACCGCGGCGCCGACGAGTGGTACACCCTCACCGGCACCCCCACCCCCCTGCCCGCGGGTGAGTCCCTGGCCCACTACCACCAGCGCGTCCTGGACGCCGTCCGCACCGGCGGCGAAACCGTCGCACCGCCCGCGGCCGGCACCGGGCAATAGGCCATGACGCCGTCCCGGGAGAGCCGCTCACCCCGGGACGGCGACGCCCACCCGCGCGTGCCCGCGACCGCACGCAGCAGCCCCGGCCCGCCGTCGCCTTGACCGCCACACCACGAACCCGGTGGCATCCACACCCTGCTCAGGGGATGGAGGCCACCGTCATGTTCCCGGCCGAAGTCACAGGTCGACGGGGATTGACCAGCCGACAGGGACGTGTAGAGTCCGCCAGTTTTAGCTTCTGTCGGCCTCTGGTTGCCATCGTGGTTTTCGGTCCCTGGAGCTACTTGACTGGCGTTCCTGACTTCCTACGTCCGGTGCCACGGACCCGCCCGGCCCTGCCCGGGGCGCCGCGTACACCAGAACGTCGCGTACGCCGCTGAGTCCGTGCCAGCCACGACTCGGAGGGAACCCATCATGACCACACGCTCTTCTCGGCGCCGGAACACGGCGCCGCGCACCGGCAGCACGAACAGGCCTCAGGCGGCGGGGCAGGAGCGGCCGGCCTGGCGTGATCCGAACCGGATGCTCGGTGCGATGCTGGCCAACGCCGGCTCCAGGCTGGCCGTCGCCACGCTGCTGTTCCTCGCACAGCATGTCGAGGTGACCTGGCACTGGCACCTGGGGACCGGTCCGCTGCCCGCTCGGGGGTCGGGCGCGGACCGGTCCCTCCAGAATGCGTGTGCAGGCAACGCGGCGCTCGATCAGGGAGTGTCGCCGGCCCAGTCCCAGCGGGACGGGTCCACGGGCCGGGGTTCGTAGTGGGACCGGCCGCCGGCACCGTAGGACCCAATCTCCGTGGAGATCTCGGTACTCGTGCCCCGGCCGGGGGCCGGGGTCGGGAACGTCGTGGTCGGCTCCGTAGACCCGGCCCAGGTGCGTGCCGTAGGACCAGATCTCGGGGAGGTGGCCCTCTGCAGCTTCTTCGGCGGCCTTCGCCGCGATGCGCAGGAACGTGGACAGCTTGTCGGCCGGGACGAGTTCTACCGCCAGCAGCGCCACTCCGACGGAGGCCTGGTGCGACGGGGGCAGGATGGCTCCGAACCCGCTCCTCCATGAGATCGGCGAGCGCACCGCGGTACCTGATGATGTCCATGCCGCCAGAAAGCACGGAGTCCTACTCAGGAGCTGGCGACCCGCCGGGCCTGAAACTAGTCGGACCACCATGCCCGGTGCAGCGTCATCTGGCCCGCGTCCGTTCAGCGATGGCCCCGCGCAGCCGGTCGGCGAGGTCGGCGCGCTTGGCGGGGGGGTACTCGAGGACGCCGTTGCCAAAGGCGAGGGCCTCGAACTGCTGCCGCTCGTAGGGCACGCCGTGGGGCGGGCGGGCGATGTGCCAGTGCAGGTGGCTGTTGCCGGCCTGGGAGCCGAGGGAGAACAGGTAGGTGCGCTCGCCGCCGAGGACGTCTTCGGCGGCGAGCGCGACCACGACCGGCGCGCGGTGGGGCTGGCCTCGCAGCCGTTCCTGGCAGCGGCCGGGCCGACAAGCGGTGGGTGGTGGAGCGGAGCCGCGCGTGGATGAACAGCTTCGGCAAGCTGCGGCGCTGCACTGAGGAACTCAGTCGCGTCGTGGACTTCCACCTCTGCCTGTCCGCTGCGATTGTCACACTGCGCATGCTCATCCGCCGCGCGACTGCGGGGATGGCCGCTCCACCACCAAGTGCCTGCGGTGACGCCTACTGACGGGTGTTCTTGGCTGTGGGCTGCGTCTTCTGGTTGTAGATCTCCTTGCCGTCTGCGTTGTAGGCATGGACGTAGGGGGCCGGGGGGAAGGAGTTCCGGTCGAGGCTGGTGG
>NZ_JBFBIR010000104.1:0-17924 GCF_040685715.1 Kitasatospora sp. NPDC088264 | reverse complement strand
ACGCTTCCTGGCTAGCGATGGGCCGATGCTGCTGGTGGTTCTCCACGAGAGTGCCATTCGCACCGTAATCGGTGGACCGGGCGTGATGAGGAGGCGGCCCCCGTACGGCCGCCGCTCAGTCGCCGCTCAGTCGCCGCTCAGCTGTCGCTCGGCTGGACGACGCACGCCGAGTTCGCGAGCATCGACCCGAAGCCGCCGAGCAGCGTGGAGACGACAGCCTTGCAGGCGGCAGCCTCCTGGGGCGTCTTGGGCCCGTCGGCGGCGGCGGCCGGCTGGGCGAGGGCGATCGGCGCGGCCAGCAGCAGTGCGCAGCACGCCACGCCCAGTACGGACCGCTGCACGAGGGCGGACTTCTTCAGGAAGGACGACGGGAAGGACATGTGAGCCCCTTCGGGGGAGGTGGGATCGGCGAAAAGCCGAGCCATCCCTATCCGAAGGGGCTCACCCGTTCCCGGATTCTGCGCCATCCGTGAGCGTGTCCAGGTCAATGGTCCGGTCGGGGCCGGGCGATCGCCCCGGGCCCGTCGGCCACCCTGGTGCCCGAGCCCGGCCGAGCCCCCCGAAACATGGTCACGCTCCGGAACCGCCCAGGTCATTCCTGCGTTCACGATCACGTAACCGGCCGGAAGCGCGGCGTCGGTAGCGTCGGCGGCATGACGGCATCACGCACTCGCCCCGAACGGCTCTGGCACCGGCCTTTCCGCAGGTCCGAGCGCAGGTGCGCGGCGCCCGAGGGCCAGGCCGCCCGGCTGCCCGCGCTCACCGGGGGCCCGTTGCGGTCCGCCCGCCCGCACCCCCCGGTCGACCGGCCGCGAGCCGTGACGGACCCGGACCGGGAGGCGCCGTCCCGGCTGACGCTGGCGGACGGGACGGCGCTGACGCTGCGCCCCGCCGGACCGGCCGACCGGGCCGCGGCCCTGGCGATGCACCTCCGCTGCTCCCCCGCCTCGCTGCGGCTGCGCTACCACGGGCCGGTCCGCGACGCCGGCCGCTACCTGGACCACCTGCTGGACGCCCGGCACGGCCACAGCCTCGCCGCGACGGCCGCCGACGGGCGGATCGTCGCCCTCGGGCACCTGATGTGGGACGACGACGAGGCGGAGCTGGCGGTGCTGGTCGAGGACGCCTGGCAGCGGCGCGGACTCGGTCCGGCCCTGCTGCGGCAGCTGTCGGCGGCGGCCCGGGCGGCCGGTGTCACGACCGTGTACGCGGTGACCCACGCCTCCAACACCGGGCTGATCACCGCGATGCGCCGGCTGGCCGCGCCGCTGGACTTCCGGGCCGAGGACGGCACCCTGGTGATCACCGCCACGCTGGCCGCGGACGAGCCGGTCTCCTGCGCCCGCCCGGGCCGCTGATCTTTTCTTCACCACATCCTCACCCGGGAACCCCGAGAGCCCGGAGAGCGTCCCAAGCGGCGAAGGCCCCCTCCGTACACCGTCTTCCCCGACGATCCGTCAGGACGCCCGAGGCGGCGCCTCCGGCCGTGTCGCAGCAGGCTGCCTGGGGTCCGGATCGTCGAGCCGGGCGGCGGAGTCGGTAGGCTGGCCCCGTCCCCGCCGCCCGACGGCCCGTTGATCCGGACCCGGGTGGTGCCGCAGCAAGGAGGAACCACTGAGCATGGCAGGCACCGAATCGGAGCCCACAGGCGCACGCGACGCCTCGCTGCCGGCCCGCGCCAAGATCGCGGTCACGGCCGGTCGGGTCGCTGCCGCCGTGTCCCGCAAGGCCGGACGCGGAAGCGGCTCGGTGATCGGCGGCAAGGTCGCCCTGAGGCTCGACCCCGACCTGCTCGCCACCCTCGCCGACCACCTCGACGTCGTCCTGGTCAGCGCCACCAACGGCAAGACCACCACGACCCGCCTGATCGCCGAGGCGCTGCGCGCCGCCGGCCCGGTGGTCTCCAACGCCCTGGGCGCCAACATGCCGGCCGGCATCACCTCCGCCCTGGCCGGTGGTTCGGACGCCCGCTTCGGCGTGATCGAGGTCGACGAGAAGTACCTGGCGGGCGTCGCCCGCGACACCCGCCCCAAGGCGATCGCCCTGCTCAACCTCTCCCGCGACCAGCTCGACCGCGCCGCCGAGACCCGGATGATGGCCGAGAAGTGGCGCGAGGGCCTTCAGGACACCGAGGCCGTGGTCATCGCCAACGCCGACGACCCGCTGGTGACCTGGGCCGCCTCGTCCTGCAAGAAGGTGGTCTGGGTGGCCGCCGGGCAGGCCTGGAAGGAGGACGCCTGGTCCTGCCCCGCCTGCGGCGGTGTGATGCAGCGCCCCGGCGACGACTGGTTCTGCCAGGAGTGCGGCTTCCGGCGCCCCAACCCGCACTGGGCGCTCCAGGGCACCCACGTGATCGACCCGCAGCGCGGCGCCTGGCCGATCCAGCTCCAGCTGCCCGGCCGGGCCAACCTGGCCAACGCCACCAGCTCGGCCGCCGTCGCCGCCGTGTTCGGCGTCTCCCCGCAGGTCGCGCTGGAGCGGATGCGCTCGGTCACGGCCGTGGCCGGCCGCTACGACGTGGTCCAGTACCAGGGCCGGGACATCCGGCTGCTGCTGGCCAAGAACCCGGCCGGCTGGCTGGAGACGTTCTCGCTGATCGACGGCCCGCCCGCGCCGGTGATCCTGTCCGTCAACGCGCTCGACGCCGACGGCACGGACACCTCCTGGCTGTGGGACGTCGACTACGAGCGCCTCGCCGGGCACCCGGTGTTCGTGATGGGGCAGCGCAAGCTGGACCTGGCCGTCCGCCTGGAGGTCGCCGGACTGCAGTTCCACGTGGTGGACACGCTGGAGCAGGCCGTCCGGATGGCCCCGCCCGGCCGGATCGAGGCCATCGCCAACTACACCGCCTTCCAGCAGCTGCGGAAGGTCGTGGCCGGCTGATGCCGCGCCTGCAGCCCCATCTGATCGTGACGGAAGGCCTTCGAGGATGAGTGAGAGCAGCCTGCGCGTGGTCTGGGTCTACCCGGACCTGCTCAGCACCTACGGCGACCGCGGCAACGCCCTGGTCGTGGAGCGCCGGGCCCGCCAGCGCCATCTCAACGTGACCCGGATCGACGTCCGCTCCGACCAGGCGGTCCCCACCAGCGGCGACATCTACCTGATCGGCGGCGGCGAGGACCGTCCGCAGCGGCTCGCCGCCGAGCGGCTGCGCAACGACAGCGGCCTGATCCGGGCCTCCGAGAACGGCGCGATCATCTTCGGCGTCTGCGCGGGCTTCCAGATCATGGGCCACGAGTTCGTCAACGACCTCGGCGAGCGCGAGCCGGGCCTCGGCCTGCTCGACGTCTGGACCACCCGCGGCGACGGCGCCCGCTGCGTCGGCGATGTCCTCGCCGACGTCGACCCGCGCCTCGGCCTGCCGCAGCTGACCGGCTTCGAGAACCACCAGGGCGTCACCCACCTCGGCCAGGGCGTCCAGCCGCTGGCCACCGTGGTCGCCGGCCGGGGCAACGGCACCGGCGACGGCACCGAGGGCGCCTGGCGGGACACCGTGTTCGGCACCTACCTGCACGGCCCGGTGCTGGCCCGCAACCCCGCCGTGGCCGACATGCTGATCAAGCTGGCGCTGGACGTCAACGCCCTGCCGCCGGCCGACACCACCTGGTACGACGCGCTGCGCGCCGAGCGCATCGCCGCCACGACGCGCCCCGCGTAGTACGTCCGTCCGCCCCGACGCCCGGGTGCCCGCGATGCGGTCACCCGGTTCAGGGGCGGCCCCGGACGTACCACAATGGGGCTGCCTACTGCACACCCTCCTCGGCAGCAGGCTGCACTTTCCGCGCGGGGGCGCCGACGGCGCCGCTCCCGCGTCGGCTCCTGCCCGGCCGGACCAGGGGCCGTATGCTCGACTTCGCGGCCGTTTTCGGGCGTTCTGTCCGGATCGGCCGGTCCTTCACCCCGCGGCCACCTCCCCGCCACTCCGGCGTGGGAGCGCCCCGCTACGGTGACGGCTCGTCGTCCCAGCCTGTAGTCCGGCCGTTCCTCGGTTCTGCTCGGGAGTTGCAAAGCTAATGCGTATCGGAGTGCTGACCAGCGGCGGTGACTGCCCCGGCCTGAACGCGGTGATCCGTTCCGTGGTCCACCGGGGGGTGGTCGACCACGGCGACGAGATCATCGGTTTCCAGGACGGCTGGCGCGGTCTCCTGGAGGGCGTCCACCGGCCGCTCACCCTCGACTCGGTGAGCGGCATCCTGGCCCAGGGCGGCACGATCCTCGGCTCGTCCCGGGTCCAGCCCAGCCACCTGCGCGACGGCGTCGAGCGCGCCAAGCGACTGTGCGCGGACCTCGGCATCGACGCGGTGATCCCGATCGGCGGCGAGGGCACCCTGAAGGCCGCCAAGCTGATGAGCGACGCCGGACTGCCGGTGGTCGGGGTCCCGAAGACCATCGACAACGACATCGCCTCCACCGACGTCACCTTCGGCTTCGACACCGCCGTCTCGGTCGCCACCGAGGCGCTGGACCGGCTGAAGACCACCGCCGAATCCCACCAGCGGGTCATGGTCGTCGAGGTCATGGGCCGGCACACCGGCTGGATCGCGCTCAACGCGGGCATGGCGGCCGGCGCGCACGCCATCGTCGTCCCGGAGCGTCCGTTCCACATCGACAAGCTGACCGCCGTCGTCCGCGAACGCTTCGACCGGCAGAAGAAGTTCGCCATCGTGGTCTGCGCCGAGGGCGCCAAGCCCGAGCCCGGCACCATGCACTGGGAAGAGGGCACCAAGGACATCTACGGCCACGAGCGGTTCACCGGCATCGCCACCCAGCTCTCCCGCGAGCTGGAGCACCGGCTCGGCAAGGAGGCCCGCCCGGTGATCCTCGGCCACACCCAGCGCGGCGGCACCCCGACCGCGTACGACCGGGTGCTCGCCACCCGCTTCGGCTGGCACGCCGTCGAGGCCGTCCACAAGGGCGCGTTCGGGCACATCACCGCGCTGCAGGGCACCGACATCAACCTGGTGCCGATCGCCGAGGCCGTCGCCGAGCTGAAGACCGTCCCGCAGGAGCGCTACCTGGAGGCGGAGACGGTCATCTGACCTCCCCCACCCCGTCGAGGGCCCGGACCGCTACCGGTCCGGGCCCTCGTGCGTCCGACGGGCGCCCCTGCGACGGCCCCGCTAGCGTGGCCGGTGGAGCGGACCACTCGCGGAAGGGCAACCGATGGAGATCCTCGCGTACGGGGTGCAGGCCGACGAACGGCCGCTGCTGGAACAGGCCTTCGCCGGCCGGCACGGGCTGCGCTGCCTGAGCATGTTCCTCAACCGCGACACCGCCCCACTCGCCGCCGGCTACCCGGCCGTCAGCAGCAGCGTCAACGCCGTCCTCGACACCGAGACCCTCACCGTCCTCGCCGCCGGCGGCACCAAGCTGATCGCCCAACGCTCCACCGGCTTCAACAACATCGACCTCGACGCCGCCGCCGACCTCGGCCTCACCGTCGCCCGGGTCTCCTACTACAGCCCCTACGCCGTCGCCGAACACGCCTGGACGCTGGCCCTGGCCGTCAACCGCAGGATCGTCCGGGCCGCTGGACGCAGCCGCGAGTTCGACTTCCGCCTCGACGGCCTCCTCGGCCGGGACGTCCACGGGATGACGGTCGGCGTCATCGGCACCGGCAAGATCGGCGAGTGCTTCACCCGCATCGCGGCCGGCTTCGGCACCGAACTGCTCGGCTGGGACATCGCTCCCAATCCCGCTTGCCTCGACCTCGGCATGCACTACACCGAACTACCCGAACTCCTCACCCGCGCCGACCTCATCAGCCTCCACGTCCCCCTGCTCCCCGCCACCCACCACCTGATCGACGCCGCAGCGCTGGCCCGGATGAAGGACGACGCCATCCTCGTCAACTCCAGCCGCGGCGGCCTCATCGACAGCGCCGCCCTCGTCGAGACCCTGCGCGCCGGGCGCCTGTCCGGCGTCGGCCTCGACGTCTACGAGGAGGAAACCGGCGTCTTCTTCACCGACCGCTCCATCGAAGGCATCACCGACGACGTCCTCGCCCGCCTCGTCACCTTCCCCCAGGTCCTCGTCACCAGCCACCAGGCCTACTTCACCCACACCGCCGTCGGCCAGATCATCGACGCCACCGCCCGCAACATCGACGACTTCGCCGCCGGCCGGACCAACGAGAACACCCTCGTACCGGCCTCCCGCAGCTGACCCAGCGCCAGCCGGGGACGGAACGGGCGCAGCAGACCGCTCCGGCTCGGGGAGCCCGGGCCTCCTCGCCACAAAGCCTCAAGCTTCACATCGTGGCGTCGACTCCGGGACCGGGGCTCCCGTGGAGCGGGGCGCTCCGTCCCTCCCGGAGTTCTCGAACACCGTTGCCGAACCGTTGGGACTCTCGTCGAGGACGACCGCCCGAACAGCCACTTACCAGCACTTCTAGCGTGCCTGCGCACACGACCGCGCCCAGATCGGCTCCCCGGTGGCGGTTCTCCTCCCCTCGCGTATCCGTCGGACCGGGCAGAGAGTGGAGGGAGTGGGCTTCAGGGAGGCTTGATGGTCATGGACCGGTACCCGCCCATCGCCGAGCATGGCCTTGTCGGCGACCTGCAAACCGCTGCTCTGGTCTCTTCCCGGGGAGTCGTCGACTGGTTCGCCGCCCCCCGGTTCGACTCGCCGAGTGTCTTCGCGGCCCTGCTGGACCACGACCGCGGCGGCTATTTCCGCTTCGCCCCCGTGGAGGAGTCCACCACCTGCAAACAGCTCTACTACCCGGACACTGCGGTCCTGGTGACCCGGTTCATGTCACCCGACGGGGTCGGTGAGGTCTTCGACTTCATGCCGCCGGACCGGATGGGTACGCCCACCGACCGGCACGTCCTGGTCCGCGGGGTGCGGGCCGTACGCGGCACGGTGCGCTTCACCCTGGAGTGCCGGCCGCGCTTCGACTACGGCCGGGCGACCCACGAACTCGACCTGCGCGACAACACCGCGGCCTTCCGGGCACCGGGCATCGCCGCACACCTGCAGAGCACCGTGCCACTGCGGCCGGACGGTGCCGAGGCCCGGGACGTACGGGGGGAGATCACCCTGAACACGGGCGAGCACGCGGCGGCCCTGCTGACCGTCCACGGACCGGACGGTGAGCCGCCGCCTCCGCTGACCCAGGGCGGGGTGTCCGAGCAGTTGTGGGAGGTCGTCGACTTCTGGCAGCGCTGGGTGCGCGGCTCCCGCTACCGCGGCCGGTGGCCCGGGATGGTCAACAGGTCCGCCATCACCCTCAAGCTGCTCACCTACGCCCCCACCGGCGCCCCGATCGCCGCGGCCACCATGGGCCTGCCCGAGCAGGTCGGCGGGGAGCGCAACTGGGACTACCGGTACACCTGGGTCCGCGACGGCTCGCTGTCCGTACGGGCGCTGCTCGACCTCGGGTTCGTCGAGGAGGCCGCGCAGTTCACCAGTTGGCTGGGCGAGCGGCTGGGCGACCGCCTGCGCGGCATGGACGGTGTCGAGGGAGAACCCCTCCAGGTCATGTACCGGGTCGACGGTGACCCCGAGCTCACCGAGGAGATCCTCGAACACTTCGAGGGCTACCGCGGCTCGTACCCGGTGCGGGCCGGGAACGCCGCCGCCGACCAGCTCCAGCTCGACATCTACGGCGAGGCGCTCTACGCCCTGGCGGAGGGCCAGGAGATCAACATGCGGGCCGGTTACCACGGCTGGAAGAACCTCGCCCGCACGCTGGACTGGCTCGCCGACTCCTGGGACCGTCCCGACGAGGGCGTCTGGGAGACCCGCGGCGGACGCAAGGACTTCACCTTCAGCCGGGTGATGTCCTGGGCGGCCTTCGACCGGGGTCTGCGGCTGGCGGCCGACTTCAGCCGTCCCGCCGACACCCTCCGCTGGACCGCCGCCCGCGACGCCATCCTCGAACAGGTGATGGAACGCGGCTGGAACGAGCGGGAACAGGCCCTCACCCAGTACTACGGCGGCGACGTCCTCGACGCCTCGCTGCTGCTCATCCCCAGGGTCAGGTTCCTGGCCCCCCGGACGGAGAGCTGGCTGAAGACGCTCGACGCGATGGAGCGCACCCTGGTGTCCGACAGCCTGGTCTACCGCTACGACCCCACGGCCTCGCCCGACGGCCTGCGCGGCTCGGAGGGCACCTTCAGCCTCTGCACCTTCCTCTACGTCGACGCCCTCGCCCGGGCCGGGCGCCTGCGGGCGGCCCGCTACGCCTTCGAGAAGATGCAGACCTACGCCAACCACGTCGGCCTCTTCGCCGAGGAGATCGGTCCCAGTGGCGAGCAGCTGGGCAACTTCCCTCAGGCGTTCACCCATCTCTCGCTGATCATGGCGGCCACCACTCTCGACGACACCCTGGACAGGGCCCTTGACCGAGAGCACGGCTACTGACCGGACACCCTGCGGTTCTGCCAGAGCGGAGCCCCCTTGGGGACGGTGATCCCGGCGATCTCGATGTCGGCCAGTGTGGTTTTCTGGGGCGCCCTCGTTCCGGCCTCGCGCAGCTGACCCACAGTTCGGTCAGGCAGACGGCCCGGGGCTCAGCCGTGTTTCGACTCCGGCAGGCGGGCGCAGGGGGCGCCGTCCGGGGTGTCGGGGGCGGTGGTGTCCCAGGCCCGCAGGGCCGTGAGGGCGGCGGCGCGGGCGGGGGCCGTCGGGCGGACGCCCTCCGGGGCGAGCAGGAAGTCGGCGACCGGGGTGAGCAGCAGGGTGGCGGGTCCGGCCGGGAGGAGGCGGGCCTCGTCCCACTGGTGCCGGATGACGGTGCGGCGCAGCAGGGTGCCGTGCCGCGGCCGGAGCGGGCGGGCGAGGGATTCGCGGCGGCGGAGTTCGGGGGCGACCTCGGCCTCCAGGACGGTACGCACGCCCCCCAGGGAGTCCAGCGGCACGTGTTCGGCGGCGAGGTCGAGCAGCGCGACGGCCTCCGGGGCGAGCCGGTAGGCGGCGACCACGGCGGCGGTCTCGACGGGCTCGAAGGACTGCCGGCCCAGGCGGGCCACGTCGATCACGTCACCCGCCCGGAAGGCGCGGCCGAGTCCCTCCTCCGCGAGGGCGATCAGGCACTCGACGTGGTCGTCGGCCGCCAGGTAGGGCCGGACCGGGACGGTGGCGAGGTCGCCGGTGAGCGCGGCGGTGCCGAGCCGGACCTGGTACCACGGGTCGAGCAGCGGGTCCTCGGCCGGCCAGCGCAGGGTGACGGAGGTGTGCCGGGGGCGCTCGCCGATCAGGGTGACCTCCACGGACTCCACCGGGTGTTCGGTGACCAGCCGGCTGACGGCCTGCCAGAGCGCGGCCTCGGTGGGGCTGACGAGGGTGAGCTCGCCCAGCGGCCGGGGCAGGTCGGACGGGTAGTAGCCGGCCAGCGGGAGGTCGCGGATCGGGCGCACCCCGGTGGCGTCGGCGAGGTCGCGGGCGATCCGGGCGTAACAGTCGGCCCGGTCGCGGGCGCGCTGAAGTTCGGCGCGGGCGTGCTCGCCCATCCGGACGTCCTCCCGGACGAGCGCGGCGAGCACCAGGTAGGGGAGGTCGCGGGCGCCGCGGGCGCGGTGGAGCAGTTCGACCGGTCCGGCGACCGGGTCGACGTCGAGCAACCGGTAGAGCAGGTCGGTGTTCACTGGCGTCGGCCTCCGAGAGACGTGGTGGTCGCCCGGGCGGCGACACCCGGGGGGTGTGGCGGGCCCGGCGGGTCGTACCGGGCCGACGGCTGGGGCCACACCAGTGATTGTGACGGTGGGCGATCAACACCGGATCACTACGGGGTCGACGATCCCTCGACAGCCCACCGGCTGGCGTGGGTTGATAGTGACTCATCAATCGGGGGGCAGACGCGTGCGTGGGCGGGGGCGGGCACATGAAGCGGGCAGGTGCACGAATGGGTGATTTCCGGTTCTCGGTGCTGGGGTTGATGAGAGCGCAGCGCGGCACGACCGTGCTGAAGGTCGGCAGTCCCCAGCAGCAGGCGATGCTGGCGGTGCTGCTGCTCCGGCCGGGGCACGGCGCGAGCGCCACGGACCTGATCGACGCCCTGTGGGGTGAGGAGCCGCCGAGCACCGCGGTGACGACGGTGCGGACGTACGCCTGGCGGTGGCGCAAGATCCTGCACGGCGACGAGCCGGACGCGCCGACCGTGCTGACCTCGGTCGGGGACGGCTACCGGCTGGTGCTGCCCAAGCACTCCGTGGACGCGGCGCAAGGGGAGGAACTGGCGGCGCAGGCCGAGCGCACGGCGGCCGCCGGACAGCCGCAGCAGGCGCGTGACCTGCTGAACCAGGCGCTGGAGCTGTGGCAGGGCGAGCCGCTGGCCGGCATCCCCGGCCCGTTCGCGCAGCGGCAGCGCCAGCGGTTGCAGGAGCTCCGGCTGACCCTGCTGGAGGAACGGATCGCCCTGGATCTGACGCTGGGCCGCTTCTCCCGGTGCATCCCGGAGCTGACCGCGCTGACCACCGAGCACCCGCTGCACGAGCGGGCGTACGGGCTGCTGATGCGCGCGCTGTACCAGGCCGGGCGGCAGGCGGACGCGCTGGCGGTGTACCGGGGCGTGCGTCAGTTGTTCCTGGACGAGCTGGGGGTGGAGCCCGGGGCCGACCTGGACCAGCTGCACCGGCGGATCCTGGAGGGCGACCTGTCGCTCGCCGCCCCGGCGCCGCCCGTGGCGCTGCTTTCCAGCCCGGTGAAGCCGGCCGGGCCCGGGCCCGAGGCGCAGGATCCGCCGGACGGCCCCGCGGCGGCGGGTGCGCCCGCCGCGCCCGCCGGCACCAGCACGGCGTCGCCCAGACCGGCCCAGCTGCCGCCCGACGCGGCGGACTTCACCGGCCGCACCGTCCTGGTCGAGCGGCTGGGCGAGGCCCTCGGCGCCCCGGACCAGCAGGCGCTGGTGATCGCGACCGTGGTCGGCATGGGAGGGGTCGGCAAGACCGCGCTGGCCCTGCACGTCGCCCACCGGGCCCGCGACGCCTACCCCGACGGGCAGCTCTACGTCGACCTGCGGGGCGCCGACACCACGCCGGCCGACCCGGAGGCGGTGCTCAGCAGCTTCCTGGTGGCGCTCGGCGTGCCGGCCGACGGGGTGCCCGAGGGGCTGGACGCCCGCTCGGCGCTGTTCCGCTCGGTGGTCGACGGCCGGCGGCTGCTGCTGGTGCTCGACAACGTCCACGACACCGCGCAGATCAGACCGCTGCTGCCGGGCGCGGTCGGCTGCGCCGTACTCACCACCAGCCGTACCCGGCTCTCGGGCCTGCCCGCGTCCGTCCAGGCCGACCTCGGCGTGTTCGAGCCGGCGGAGGCGCTCGAACTGCTGGGCCGCACGATCGGCGCCGAGCGGCTGGCCGCCGAGCCGGAGGCCGCCCGGGAGCTGCTGCTCGTCTGCGGCCACCTGCCGCTCGCGGTGCGGATCGTGGCGGCCCGGCTGGCCGCCCGGCCGAGCTGGACGGTCCAGACGCTGGGCCGCCGGCTGGCAGTCGAACGGCGGCGGATCGACGAGCTGCGCATCGGCGACCTGGCGGTGGAGGCCGCCTTCGAACTGAGCTACCGCCAGTTGACGCCCGCCCAGGCCCGGGCGTTCCGGCTGGCCGCCTCGGTGGACGGCCCGGACATCGGGCTGCCCGCCGCGGCCGCCCTGCTGGACCTGGACGAGTACGACGCCGAGGACCTGCTGGAGTCCCTGGTGGACGTGGCGATGATGGAGTCGCCGTTCCCCGGCCGCTACCGCTACCACGACCTGCTGCGCGCCTTCGCCCGGCGGCGCCCGGACCACCCGGGCGCGGCTGTGGAGGCCCGTGACCGGCTGCTGGACCACCTGCTGGCCACCGCGTGCGCGGCCTTCCAGCACGCCGTCCCGGGAGATCCGGCCGCCGGTGCGCTCGGGCCGGCCCGCAGCGCGGGCGTGGACCTCGGCGGCCCGGACGGCGCCCGGGCCTGGGCCGAGGCGGAGGGTTCCGGGGCGATCGCGCTCGCCGCCCAGGTGGCGTGCTGGACCGTCGCGGACGACACCGCGCCGGCCCCGGCCGACGGCGCGGCACCGGACCCGTTGCGCGCCGCGATCGACCTGCTGATCGCGCTGACGCCGTTCGTCCTCGCCCCGCCCAGCCGCCAGCTCGCCAGTACGGCGGAGGCCCTGGCCGCCGCCGCGGACCACCACACCGACCACCGGGCAGCTGGTCGGGCGCACTTCCTCCGCGGCAACGTCGCCCTGGCCGCCACCCGGCTGGAGGAGGCCGAGGCGGCCTCCCGGCTGGCGGTGGCCGCCTCCCGCTCGGCGGGCGACACGGTGATCCTGCGCCAGGCGCTGAACGACCTCGGCCTGGTCTGCCAGTTCCTCAGCCGCTACGACGAGGCCGTCGGGCACTACGACGAGGCGCTGCTGCTGGCCCGCGAACTCGGCCACCGCTCCGGGGCGCTGGTGACGACGGTGAACGCCGCGCTGGCCCGGGTGCGCAGCGGGCGGGCCGCCGAGGCCGTGCCGATCTGCCACGAGGCACTGGCCGAGCTGCGGACCCGGCACGACGATCCCGGCCGGGCGTACACGCTGTACGTGCTGGGGCTGGCACTGCACGGGCTGGGGCGGCACGAGGAGGCCGTCACCTGGTTCGGCGAGTGCCTGGCGGTGGCCTCGGCGGCCGGGCTGCGGTCCCGGGCCGCGCACGCCCGCTACCGGATGGCGGACAGTCTGCGCTCGCTGGGTCGGACGGACGAGGCGCTGGAGCACGCCGGGCAGGCGCTGACGCTGTGCGAGGAGCTGGGGGCCGAGCGGGACCAGGGCCAGGCGCTGGTGGTGCTGGGCCGGACGCTGGCGGACCTCGGGCGAGAGGCCGAGGCGTGGGGCCGGCTGCGGGAGGCGCATCGGATCTTCGTCCGGCTGGGGCTGCCGGAGGCGGAGGAGGTGGCGGGGCTGCTGCCCCGGGGGGAGGGTCCGAACGCTTCGGCCGCTACGGCCGCTACGGCCGCTACGGCCGCTACGGCTGCTTCGGCCTCTTCGGCTCCGTCGACGTCGTCGGCTCCGTCCGTCCCGGATGGGCGTCGGGGCGGTGGCCGGGGGGCGTCGGGCGCTCCGGTGACGAGCTGCGGGCCGGGCCGCTGACGAGCTGATGACCGGTCACTGAAGAATCGATCCTGCCGCTTTCCGGTGCGGTCAGGAGACAGTGCGGTCAGGAGCCGGTGCGGTCAGGAACTGGTGCGGTCAGGAGCCGGTGCTGTTCCAGTCGCCGGTGCTGCCGTGGACGGTGCCGGTGGGGCTGGGCTGGGCGGGGGTGGGCGTCGGCGTCGCGTCGCCGCTCACCACCGTCGCCGTCCCGGTGCCGGTGCCGGCCGTCTCCGCCACGGCGGCCGTGGCGGAGAGGCCGGCGCCCAGGGCGACGACCACCCCGAGACCGACCGTGAACAGCCGGAGGCGGGTGGGGGCGGTGGCCGGACGCTGCGTCATCTCTGGTGCTCCCTTGGCTCGCTTCCCCGGCGGGAAGGGCTTCCGTCGTGGTGTGCCACCAGTCTGGCCGGGAGCGTTCAACGGCGGATCTACAGCCGAGCACCACTGATCACGGCCGCCCGTCGAGGCCGTCGTTCAGGCCGCCGCGCGGATCTCCAGGGTGCAGCACTTGACGCTGCCACCGCCCTTGAGCAGCTCGCTGAGGTCCATCCCGATCGGCCGGAACCCGCGCTCCCGCAGCCGCGCGGCCAGGCCGACGGCCGCCTCCGGCAGCACCACGTGCAGGCCGTCGCTCACGGCATTGAGGCCGAACACCGCCGCGTCGGCGCCGTCCACCAGCAGGGCGTCGGGGAACAGCCGGCGCAGGACGGCACGGCTGCCGGCCGAGAAGGCCTCCGGGTGGTACATGATCTCGTCGCCGTCCAGCACGGCCAGCGCGGTGTCCAGGTGGTAGAAGCGCGGGTCGACCAGCTCCAGGCCGATCACCGGGCGCCCGAAGAACTCCTGGGCCTCCGCGTGCCCGTCGGCCACGCTGCGGAAGCCCCGCCCGGCCAGCACGGAGCTCGCGGTCAGCAGCAGGTCCCCCTCGCCCTCGTTGACGTGCTCCGGATCGCGCGTCTCGAAGCCCCGGGCGCGGAACCACTCCAGGTAGGCCGGGCCCTCGGCGGCCCGCTCGGCGTTGCGGAAGCGGGCGCCGAGCACCTTGCCGTCCACCACGGTGGCGCCGTTGGCGGCGTAGACCATGTCGGGCAGGCCCGGGATCGGGTCGATCAGGTCGACCCGGTGGCCGAGCTCGCCGTAGAGGGCGTGGAGCCGCTCCCACTGAGCGACGGCGAGGTCGGTGTCGACCGGCTTCGCCGGGTCCATCCACGGGTTGATCGCGTAGGTGACCTCGAAGTGGGTCGGACGGCACATCAGGTAGTGGCGCGGGCGGGCGGTGCGGGTCATGGGAGGCTCCATGGGTCGGGAGGGAAGGTCAGGCAGGTCAGGCAGGTCAGGTCAGGTCAGGTACGGGCAGGGCTGGCGGTTCGGGTGCTGCGGCGGTCCGGTCAGGAGACGGGACGCCCGGGGGCTCGGGCAGCTCGGGCAGCTCGGGCCGCTCGGGGAAGTCGCGCAGGCTCCGCAGCGGGCTCGCCAGCAGCACCCCTCCGGCGGAGAGCAGCACGCCCGCCATGATCCAGATGGTGGTGCGGGCGCCCAGCGCCTCGCCGAGCCAGCCGCCGGCCAGGGCGCCGACGGGGATCGCACCGTAGTTCAGGGTCGCCGCGCTGGCCCGGATCCGGCCGATCATCTCCGGCGGGCAGTAGGCCTGGTTGAAGCTTCCCGCCAGCACGTTCCCGGCGATCACCCCGCCCACCGCGACGGCCCAGGCGAGCGCGCACACCGCCAGCGGCAGCCGCTCCCCCGCGAGCGGCAGCAGGAGGATGAACGGCGCCACCACCAGCTCGCAGAGCAGCAGTCCGCGCGCGCTGCCGAGCCGGCGGGCGATCCGCCGGGCCAGCGTCGCCCCGGCCAGGCCGCCGACGCTGACCACCGCGAACACCATGCCCACCGCGCCCGGTTCGACGCCGACCGACCGGATCAGGAACACCGTCTGCACCGCCTGGATGCCGTTCAGCCCCAGGTTGCCGACGGCGCCGAACAGCGCCAGCGTCCGCAGGTACGGGTCGTGCGCCAGGAAGCGCACCCCGTCGCCGATCTCCCGCAGGAGGCCGCGCCGCGCGGACCGCGGCGGCGGCTGCTCGACCGTCCGGATCCGGCTGACGCAGATCGCGGAGACCACGTAGCTGACGGAGTCCGCGAGCAGCCCGCTGGCCGCGCCGAACGCCTGCGCCAGCAGACCGGCCACGCCCGGCCCCGCGATGTCGGCCGCGGAGGCGCCGGAACGCAGCTTGACGTTGCCCTCCAGCAGGTCCTCCTTGCCGACCAGGGTCGGCAGCACGGCCCCGTAGGCGGTGGAGAAGAACACCTTCACGGCTCCGGTGAGCAGGGCCACCACCACCAGCTGCGGCATGCCGAGCACGCCCAGCCAGCCGGCCACCGGGACGCTCGCGAACAGCAGGAGCAGCAGCAGGTCGCAGACCAGCATCACCCGCAGCCGCGGCCAGCGGTCCACCCAGGCGCCGGCCGGCAGGCCGAGGAACAGCCAGGGCAGCCAGGCGGCGGCGTTCAGCACACCGACCGCGAGCGGGCCGGCGTCCAGCGTGACGACGGCGACCAGGGCCAGTGCCACGCTCCCGACGGCCGTGCCGAGACCGCTGGAGGTCTCACCGATCCAGAGCCGGCGGAAGTCGCCGTGGGCCCACAGGCCCCACCGGCCGCGGGGCGGTCCGGTCGGCGGTGCGGCGGGTGCGGGGACGGTGGTGGTCATCGCGGATCACACTCCAAGCTTCTCGGCGAGCACGGCGGCGATCCGTGCGAGGGACTCCGGACGGGTCAGGTCGCCGTGCCCGCAGGCCAAGCGGTGGCTCTCGATCCGGCCGTCCAGATAGGGCCGCCAAGCCTGCTCGTACGGCCAGTCGGCAGGCTTGTCGAGGGTGGCGCCGAAGAACACGGCGTCGCCCCGGTACTGCTCGGGCAGGTGCTCGGCCATCAGCTTGCGGTGCCGGTCGAACACCTCGGGCAGGACGTCCGCGGCCTCGCCGAGCACGGCCGCCAGGTCGGCCTGGCCGCTGCCGTCCGCCGGGTCGTAGCCCAGCGAGCGCAGCAACTCGGCCAGCGTGTCGGCGGGTTCGGTGGTGGGCGGGGCGGCGTCCGTGCGGACCGCCGGGGCGCCGTCCAACAGGGCCAGCAGGCCGACCGGCGCGCCCTCGACCCGCAGCCGGACCGCCATCTCCTGGGCGACCACCGCGCCGAAGGACCAGCCCAGCAGGTGGTACGGGCCGGACGGGTGCACCGCGCGGATCTGCCGCACGTAGTCCTCGGCGATCTCGGCGACGCTCGCCGGCGCCCCGCCGCGCAGGCCACGGGCCTGGAGGCCGTACACCGGCAGCTCGGGGTCGAGGTGGCGCAGCAGCCCGGAGTAGACCCAGCTGATGCCGGCCGCCGGGTGGACGCAGAACAGCGGGGCCCGGTCGCCGCCGGTGCGCAGCGGCAGCAGGACGTCCAGGGCGTCGGCCGCCGGGCCCTGGTCGAGCCGGCGGTCGAGCCCGGCCACGGTCGGCGCCTCGAACAGCGCCCGCATGCCGAGGTCGACGCCGAGGGCGGTGCGGATCCGGGAGAGCAGCTTCATGGCGAGCAGGGAGTGTCCGCCGAGGTCGAAGAAGCCGTCGTCGATACCGACCCGCTCCAGGCCGAGGGTCTCGGCGAACAGTGTGCACAGCAGGCGCTCCCGCGGGGTGCGGGCCGGGCGGCCGGCCGGCAGGGCGGCGAAGTCCGGTGCGGGCAGAGCACGGTGGTCGACCTTGCCGCTGCCGGTCAGCGGCAGGGCGGGCAGCGCGACGAAGGCGGCGGGCACCATGTGGGCGGGCAGGGACTCGGCGGTGAAGGCCCGCAGCCCGGCCGGGTCGAGCGGACGGTCGGTGACCAGGTAGGCGACCAGCCGGCTGCCGCTGTCGTCCGGTCGGACGACGGCGGCGGCGACCTCCGGGTGGCGGGTCAACGCCTGCTCGATCTCGCCGAGTTCGATCCGGAAGCCACGGATCTTCACCTGGTCGTCGGTGCGGCCCAGGTACTCGATCCCGCCGTCGCGGGTGCGGCGGACCAGGTCCCCGGTGCGGTACATCCTCGTACCCTCGGCGAACGGGCTGGCGACGAAACGCTCCGCCGTGAGCGCCGCGCGACCCAGGTAACCGCGGGCCAACCCGGCCCCGGCGAGGTACAACTCCCCCGGAACACCGGCCGGCACCGGATTCAGGTGCTCGTCCAGCACGTACCCGGCGGTCCCGGCGACCGTCCGGCCGAGAACCGGCCGGTCCGCGCCGTCGAGCGGCTGCACCAGCGCGTCCACGGTGCACTCCGTCGGACCGTACAGGTTGTACGCCCGAGTCCCCGGCGCCTCCCGCAACCGCGTCCACAGCGCCTGACCGACGGCCTCACCGCCCAGCAGCACGAGCTTCGGGGCGGGGGCGTCGAGCAGTCCCTCCTCGACCAGTTGGGCCGCGAAGGACGGGGTCGAGTTCACCACGTCGAGGCCGTGCGTGCCGACGTGGCGGACCAGGGCGGCCGCGTCGAGGCGCAGGTCGTCGCCGATCAGGTGCAGCTCGTGCCCGGCGACCATCCACAGCACGCCGTCCCACGAAGCGTCGAAGCACAGCGAGGCCGTCAACGCGACCCTCCGCCGCTCCTCACCCGCCATCAGCTCCATCCGGTGGCCCGCCAGCAGAGCCGCGAGACTCCCATGCGACACCACCACGCCCTTGGGGCGACCGGTGGAGCCCGAGGTGTAGATCACATACGCCGCATCCGCCGACTCCAGCCGACGGCTCAGACTCCCGTCCGGACCGGGCACATCCGTGACATCCAGAACGGACAGCCCCGCCAGCACCTCCGGCAACGGCCAGCGCCCGTCACTCAGCACCAGCACCGGCGC